>JBDRFE010000014.1:0-18762 GCA_043819075.1 archaeon | reverse complement strand
CGGCAGGATAATGCTCTGACAAACGACATAAATCCACTGCAACCTCTGTATGGCCTTTTCTTCCAAGAACGCCTAATGAGTGTGAAATTAAAGGAAAAACATGCCCTGGCTTGCCGAAATCAGTTTTCCTTGAAACAGGATTAATCAAAGCCTTTATTGTTGCAGTGCGGTCTTTAGCTGAAATGCCGGAAGACACTTTTTGGACTGCATCAACTGAAACAGAAAAGCTTGTGTCAAAGTTATCAGAATTTTTTTCAACCATGCGGGGAATGCCTAATTCAATTAAACGGCTTTCCTCCATCGGAACACAGATAATGCCGGATGATTCATTAATCAAAAAAGCCATTTTTTTTTCTGAAATTTTTTCTGCCGGAATAAACAAGTCGCCTTCGGCTTCTCTTTTCAGGTCATCAAAAACTATTACAAAATTTCCTTTCCTTAAATCCTTTAATGATTCATCAATTGAAGAAAACATTTTATTCCTCCAGAGAATTAATTAAACTTAAAGCAGCTTCAACCGCCCTCTCAGAATAAGGCTTAATTCTGTTAACTGCATTTTCTTTTGAAATCCTTGGCCCTGAAACACCAAAGCCAACTGGCTTGTTGAATTCAAGTGAAAGAGACAAAACTTTTTCCGCACACGAAAAAGCAACTAATTCATCATGAGAAGTTTCTCCCTGAATTACTGTTCCCAAAACAACTACTCCTTGAACATCTTTTTCTTTCAAAAGTTTTTTTACTGCAAGAGGGGCGTCAAATGCACCTGGAACATGAATTGTTTTAACGATTTTTGCATTAAGCTTTTTTGCGTGCGCCAAAGCAATGGACTCCATTTTTTTTGTTATATCTGAATGAAAATCACATACAACCAAGCCTAAATTAATTTCTCGTTCGCTTTGCGAACTGTTTTTGGCAACTTGGCTTTTGGAAAAAGCCAGTGTTCCTTCATTTTCAAATCCCTGCCTTAAGCCTTTTCCTGCAAAATAAGAAAGAGAGGTTTTGCTTTCAATCAGCTTAACTGCATTAAGTACATGCTTTTTTGTCCTGTTTTTTGCAATCTCATACAACTGTTTGTCATTCATTGCTTCATCCAAGTGAACAAAAACTTCCAGAATATGCTTGTTGAATAATAACTGTACTTGCTGGATTGACATTGAGGCTTCATGCGAGCAGGTTTTATCAATTTTTTCTCTGCCGGGCATGCCTAAAGCCAATACAATGTCGCAGTTAAAGTCCTTGAATAATTTCTGGCAGGCAACAGGCAGGTCTTTTACGCCCGGAACAGTGTATCTTTCAATTTCCCCTGAAAAATTCAGTTCATTTAACTGTTCTTTTACAAAAGCAAACAAGTCTACCCTTGAAAAAGTCGTGTCAGCTACTCCAATCTTCATTCAAACCACAATCAGCTAAACAAGAATAGTGTAAAAGTACTTAAAAATGTTAGGTTACTCAATACAGAGTAACTAATCCTTTTCACCTTGTCTCAGTGCTTCTATTGGTTCAAGCATTGCAGCTCTTCTTGAGGGAACAAAACCTGAAATCATTCCGATTAAAAAAGCAAAAGCAAGCGAGCCAATCATCAGCAGGGGGTCAAAGCTTATCAGCAAATCTATTCCGGAAGAGCTTGCAACAATTCCTCCGATTAATGCAATGCCAAAACCAAACAAGTATCCAATTGTTCCGCCGATTAAGCCGATTAAACCTGATTCTGTCAGGAAAAGAGACAACACAATATTGTTTGTCGCGCCAATTGCTTTCATTACTCCGATTTCTTTTGTTCTTTCAGTTACTGCCATTAACATTGTGTTCATTATGCCGATTCCGCCGACAACCAAAGAAATTGCCGCAATGAAAACCAAAACTAATTGAATTAAGCCTAAAACAGATAAAGCTGATTCCTGTATCTGCGAGGCAGTCATTATCTGAAAGTCTTCTTTTCCATGAGCTTTTTTGAGTTCTCTTTTGAGTCTTTCTTTTACTTCAGAAACTTCTTCTTTGCTGACTGCTTTTACAAAAATCCTGAAAGGAGTTAATTCTGTTCCGGTTATTTTTTCTAGTGTTTCATAATTCATTATTATTGCATTGTCAAACATTGCGCCAAATGACTGGCCTGCTGTTTTTGTAATGCCTACAACTTTTAAGTAATCTCCGTCTAATTTCAGGCTTTGCTTTACTTCTATTTCTGAATCAAACTGATCTTTTGCAAACCTTGAGCCAATTAATACTGCGTAAGTGTCAGAGGAAGTTAAAGTTCTTCCGCTGTTAATGTCAAGCATCCCCATGTCTTTTAAGAGAGCCTGTTTTTTTGTGTCAATGCCTGCAATCAACACACTTTTTTTTTCTTCTTTAAAGGAAAGAATCTGCGAAGACAAATACATTGGTGTTGCGCCTTCAACTCCTTTGACTGCTTCAATTTTTTTAACGTCATCTTTGTCGAGTTTTGCAAAAAAAGTTGAAATAAGGCTTGAGCCAGGCAATACAATTAAAGTGTTTGAACCCATTTTCTCGAATTCTTTTTCAACTGATTTGTTGAAGCCGTCGCCGATTGAAATTAATGCAACAACAGAGCCTATTCCGATGATTATTCCAAGCAATGTAAGCGCTGACCTGAATTTCTGCCTTTTCAGGTTTTCAAACGCAGTTGAAATTAATTCTGAATCCATCATTCAAACCTTTTTTTTAATTTTATTTTTTTAAACCTTTTTTCTTTTTGGGCAACTCTTCTCCTTTTTTCTTTTTGGGCAACTTGCACTTTTTCTTTTTCGGAAAAAAGAAAAAGGGCAGGGCTACTCGAACCTCAAAGCTTCAACCGGGTCCATTCTGGCTGCTCTTCTCGCCGGAACCCATCCTGAAATCATGCCAATTGCAAGAGAAAAAACCATTGCACCTGCAATTAATTCAACTGAAGGAAGTGCATTGAACGGAAAGCCTGCAATTGAAGCAACAAAAGAAGCTAATCCGCCAATTAATGCCCCTAAAATTATTCCGATTATTCCGCCAATCAAGCCGATTAAGCCTGCTTCAAACAAAAACAATGAAAGAATTAAGTTGCTGCTTGCGCCGATTGCTTTCATTATTCCAATTTCTCTTGTGCGCTCCATTACAGCCATTAACATTGTGTTCATTATTCCAATGCCGCCTACAACCAAAGAAATTCCTGCAATAACAAATACAACTAATCCGACTAAACCAAGGATTGTGTCTGCGCTTGAAAGAATGTTTTCTGAAGTCATTGTATAAAAGTCTTTTGTGCCGTGTTTTTTTTCTAATCTTTTTTCAATTCTTTCCTGAACTTCTTTTATTTCATCAGCGTTATTAACTGTTACTGCAAGTTCTGTGGGTCTTTCTTCGTTAAAGAATTCTTTTACTATTGTGTCTGTCACTAACACCATGTTTGAGGCACCAAACGAAGAAGCAAAAGTGTTTGGCTTGCTTATTGCAATTACCCTGAATTTTTTTCCGTTTAATTCAACGTTTTCCCTTAACTTTATTTCAGTATCAAATGTTTCTGAAGCAAAATCAGAGTACAATCCTACAACAAATCTGTCAGTTGAAGTAAAATCCCTTCCTTCAATTAAATCAATATAACCCATGTCCTCTAGCAAATACATTTTATCCGGTTCCATGCCGATTAAAAGCACTTCAGCTTCCTGTCCCTTGAATTTCATTGTAGCAGAAGTTTCCCAAAAACCTGTTGCATCTTTTACTCCCTGAATGCCTCTAATCATATCAAGGTCGTCGTTTGTTATTGTTCTTGAAATTGCAGTTGAAATCCCTGCATTAGAGCCTGGTTCAACAAAAATTGTGTCCATTCCAAGCGCCTGTAATTCGCCTGTAATAAATCCCTGTAAGCCCTGAACTATTCCAATCAAGGAAATGATTGCTGCAATGCCGATTACTATTCCAAGCAAAGTCAGGTAGCTTCTCATTTTCTGGCTGCGGATGTTCTTGAAGGCAACGGAAAAGGTTTCAAAGTAAACCATTGTTTCCCTTTCCCCTATTTACTTTACTTTCTCTTTTTTAATGAATTTTTTGTGCAGGAATTTTCCGCCGAAATACAGTGCAATTAACACTACAATCCAGAACCATAAATTGAATTCCCCTGCAACCGAAATCTCTGTTAAGTCATAGACTTTAAGGGTTAAAGTTTTTGTCTCTGTTTTGGTTATTCCATACTGGTCCTTGAAAGTGAATTTCAGTGTAACAGAATAGTCTCCTTTCTTTAAATCAGAGTTTAATTTGAGTGTTTCTTTGAATGAATCAAAGTCATCTGCATTCATTGTTCCAATAAACTGTTTTATGTTTTCAAAGCTTCCTGCATTAGTTGATAATTCAACTACAACAGATTTTGCATCCCCGACTCCTACATTAAACAAGTCAAAAGTCAGTTCAGTTGTTGCTCCGGGAAAAGGCTTAACAGAATAACCGCTTATAACTGAATCAAGTTCAGCGTTCTCTGTTACTTTTATTCCAATGTATTTTGTCTGGGTGTAATCGGTTAATTCATCGTCTTTGAATTTAATGGTTATTGGCACCATATAAGTTTCCTGTTCTGCGGTTGGATTCACTCCTAAAAGAATTGAAACAGTTTGTTCCTGTCCTGCGGCAATTTCTTTTAAGTAAACAAAAGAACTTCCTAGTTGTTTTATTTCTCTTTCAACTACAACCCCAGTTGTTGTTACAGTCCTGTCTTCAATGCTTCCCACTAAAACATCTATTGCTTTACCGCTTCCGATGTTTTTTAAGTTTAATTTAACTTCAGATGAAGCGCCTGGAGCAATCTCTATCGGCGAAACAGAAATTATTTCTATCTGCGGGCTGATTCTCTGAACGTCAATTGAATAAGGGCTGCTCTTGCTTGTTGCACCTGATTCCTCTGTTTTCAGCCTTATATTATATGAGCCGTTTAATGCCCCTGAATCAATTCTTACCTTGAATTTAACCAGAATATTGTCGTGGCCCCTTACAGTGCCTAACTCTTTTTCATTGCTTGTTCCGGGGTCAAGAGAAAATGGATACTCTAAATTTAAAATGAATTTAACCGGGTTTGACTCAGCATTGCTGGTGTTTTTTACTACAACCCATAACTCAAAATAGCCTCCTGGAACCGCAGGAGACGGCGAATAAGTAACTGAATTAATATCCAAGTTAACTGCATTAACTGTTGCAGCCAAAAGAAATACAAAAAAAATCAAGCCAAGTTTTTTCATTTTATCACATCCAAAAATTTTCTCCTAAAATAATTAAATTCAAAACATTTAATAATCATTCAACTGATTGCATTCATTAATTTTTTCTGTTTTCTCCATTAAAGTATTTTGCTTTCTTTTTCAGGACTTCAGTGCCGACAATTTTTCCGTCTTTTAAGTTAAGGATTTTTTCAGCGTTTTCAGCAATAGCCCTTTCATGGGTTACCATCAAAACAGTTTTTCCCTGTTTTTCATGCAAGTCATTGATTAACTGCAGTATCTGTTTTCCTGAAACAGAGTCAAGGTTTCCTGTGGGCTCGTCTGCAACAATTATTTCAGGATTAACAGCTAAAGCCCTTGCAATTGCCACTCTCTGCCTCTGGCCTCCGGATAATTCAGACGGCTTATGGTTTACCCTGTCACCCAAACCGACTTCAGCCAGAATTTTTTCAGCTCTTTTTTCCCTTTCATTTTTTGGCACACCCTGAAACCATAAAGGCATCATCACGTTTTCTTTTGCAGTAAGCCTGTTAATTAAATTAAAGGTCTGGAAAACAAAACCAATTGTCCTGCCCCTAATGCCTGCCAGTTCATCATCATTCATTTTTGAAATAGGCTTTCCTTTAATGAAAACCTCTCCTGAAGTCGGGCGCAATAAAACGCTTAAGACATCAAGCAAAGTGGTTTTTCCGCTTCCAGAGGGACCCATAATTGAAATAAATTCCCCGTCCTTTAACTCAAAGTCAACTCCGTTTAATGCATGAACTTTAACTGCACCCATATCATAGGTTTTAACTACATTGGATGCCTTAATTATTGTTTCAGAGTGCATTAAAAAAACCTTAAACAAAAAGCAAAAAAACAAAAAAACAATTTAGTTTTCCTGCAATAAAAATAGAGTCAATCTGTTTAAAAGATTTTTGAACAGTAAAATTTGTTTTTCAGGAAAAAAGTGGGAAAAATGAATAAAGAAAGCTTAATAAAAAAAATAAGTGAAAACTGCCATATTATCATTAATCCTTCAGCAGAAGAATTAAGGGACAAGGCAAAAAAAGATGAAAAAACAACAGAGTTTGGCTCTGCCTCTTTTGTTTCAAAAATAAGGAACAGGAGCGCAAAAAAAACTTTTATTGTGCCTGAAACAGAGTTAGGAATAAAACAGCCACCAATAGAAGAAAAAGAAGCAGAAGAACTGGCAGAAAAAGTCCTGGAATACTTGAAAGGAAAAGAATTAATCCAGTTAGACAAAACAATGTGCACTAATCCGGATTATGAGATTCCATGCAGGCTTTACACAACAAAAGATTTTGCAAGGCTTGGGTTCATGTGGAATTACATGCTTTTTCCCGGAAAAGGAAAAAACCCTGAATTAATCAGTGTTCATATTCCTGAATGGCCTGAAACAAAAATTTTTTGCTATCCAAAACAAAAAATAACTTTCTGCCTGGGTTCAGATTATTTTGGTGAAGTAAAAAAATCTTTTTTGAGAATGACAATGCTTTACCACAAGGAAAAAACAAAAGGCTTGGGCTTTCACGCAGGAAGCAAATTATTGAAAGTCAAAGACAAAACAGGGAAAATAAAAGAAGTGGGCTTTATAATGTTCGGCTTAAGCGGCACAGGAAAAACAACTTTAACAATCCATGACCACGGATTAATCGGAGAAGAAAAAGTTAGCATTCGGCAGGATGATATTGTTTTAATGGATGAAAAAGGCTTTTGTGCCGGAACAGAATTCGGCTTTTTTATCAAAACAGAGGGATTAGATGAAAGCCAGAAAGTATTGTTTGAGGCAGCGATTAAGCCTTCAGCGATATTTGAAAACGTCAAAGTTGACGAAAACGGAAAAATTGATTTCAAAGACTTTGAGTTAACTTCAAACGGCCGCGGAGTATTGCCAAGAAATGAAGTAAGCGGAGCAGGAAAAGAAATTGACCTGAAAAAAGCAGACAAAATAATTTTTATTACAAGAAGAGAAGACATTGTGCCAGTAATAGCAAAGCTTTCACCTGAACAGGCAGCAGCTTTTTTCATGTTAGGGGAAAGCATTGAAACTTCTGCTGGAGACCCAACAAAAGCAGGCCAGTCAAAAAGAGAAGTTGGAACAAATCCTTTTATTATTGGAAGAGAAGAATACGAAGGAAACAGATTGCTTGAAATCCTGAAAAAAAATCCTGAAATTGAATGCTTTTTAATGAACACAGGAGGGGTTGGAAGAACTGGCTTTGAAAAAGGAAAAAATATTTCAATTAAATTGTCAACTGATTTAATGAAGTTTGTTGCAAAAGACTGCATTGAATGGAAGAAAGCAGAAGACTTTAATTACTTGGTTCCAAAAACAGTGAATGGAAAAGATTTCTCTGAATTCGAGCCCTCGCATTATTATTCTGAAGAAGAATTCAGGGAAAAAATTGATGCAATGAAAAAAGAAAGAAAGGCTTGGCTTGCACAGTTTCCAAAACTGAAAAAAGAAATCAGCGAATCAATCTACAAAAAAGTTTAATGCACAATCCAAAACTGAAAAAAGAAACCGCAAATCAATCTACAAATAAGTTTAAATTTGTTTTGCGCTTTCAATTGTATGAAAAATTATGAACTTTTTGGAGGAATAAAATGCCTGGAATTTCTGATAGGACTAAAGGACTTGGAACAGAAAACGCTTTCGTGGTTTTAGAGGAAGTCAACAGAAGATTGTTTAAAGGAGAAAAAATTATCAGCTTTTGTGTTGGCCAGCCGGACTTTGACTCGCCTCAGGCAGTAAAAGATGCAGCAATAGATGCATTAAAAAAAGGAAAAACAGGTTACGCTGACTGCAGGGGAATAAAAGAATTAAGGGAAGCAATAGCAGAATACGAGGGAAAAAAAAGAGGCATTGAAATTGACCCTGAAGCAGTTGTAGTTGACGCAGGAGCAAAACCTTTTATTACCCATTCAATCATGACCACAACAGACTCAGGAAAAGGCGACGAAGTAATGTTCCCTAATCCCGGCTACCCAATTTACCAGGCGCAGACAATAGTCAACGGGGCAAAGCCTGTTCCATACAATTTGCTTGAATCAAAAAACTTTAACTTTGACGCAGAAGAATTCAGGAAAAAAGTTTCAGGCAATACAAAACTGATTATAATCAATTCACCACAAAACCCTACAGGCGGAGTATTAACAAAAAATGCATTAAAAGAAATAGCTGAAATTGCAATGGAAAAAGATATCTGGGTTTTTTCAGACGAAATATACGAAAACATCCTGTTTGAAGGAAAGTTTGAATCCATTGCATCATTGGATGGAATGCAGGAAAACACAATTATTGCTACCGGAGTGTCAAAAACTTTTGCAATGACTGGGTGGAGAATAGGCTATGCAATAAACGAAAAGCTTTCAAAATATTTCAAGACATGGGCAATAAACATCACTGCAGGAGCAGCTCATCCAAACCAATACGCTGCAATCGGTGCATTAACTAAAGCAATAGAAGAATCAGATAAAATGACTGCATCATTCCACAGGAGAAGAGACTTAATCGTAAAGCTGTTAAATGAAATTCCCGGCTTTAAGTGCTTAAGCCCTAAAGGAACCTTTTACGCTTACCCTAATGTAACAGAAGCATGCAAGCTGACAGGAATAAAGGATTCAGAGGAATTCAGGAAAAAACTTTTAGATGAAGCAAAAGTTGCTGTCTTGTCTGACATTCACTTTGGCACAAAAATTCCGGAAGAAGGAGAACACATCAGGTTTTCTTTTGCAACATCAGATGAAAACATTAAAAACGGAATTGAAAGAATAAAAGAATTCATGGAAAAGAATTCAAAATAGTTTTTCTGAAAAATCAGCCAACTTTAATTACAGTTGCGTTCTCGTTCTTGATTTCAGTTACATTCTCTTTCTGAATTTCAGTGCTTCCCCAAGTGTCTTCAACTGTCGCAGTGCAGGTAACCAGCTGAGAGTAATTAAAGCCATCCAAAGAATAATTAATTGTTATTTCCTCGTTAATCGTGCTGCCAATTCCCTGCTCGAAAAAATTTCCATCCACATTAAAGATTGTCACGCCATTGTTTTGTTCAGGAGTAAAAAGTTTTTGAGGGCAGAAATTGCATGAAATTGAAACAGGAGAGCCAGTAAAACCAGTGACAGTAATTTCTTCTTCAACAGATTTTTTAATGCGCAGAATTGCATAGCTTGGTTCAATACCAAAATACTCTATTTCTATGTGGCCTGGGCCTGAAGTGCAAACAGGAATTGCCTTCATTTCCGGCGAAGAACTTACTGAAGAAAGAGTGCTTATGTTCAGCATCATTGCCTTAATGCATCCGCCAATCATTGTGTAAACTTCATGCAGGTAAGCAATTTCTTCTTCACTCATTCCTGAATCAGAAAAAGAGCCTTTGGTTACTTCAGCTGAATTGCTGGTTAAATTAACTTCAATTATCATTACATCTTGCTGTGAAACAGTGTTATCCCCGCAGTTCACTGCAACAAAAGAATAATTAACCGAATACTTTGAACTGCCTTCATCAGTTATTTTCTTTTCAACTGAAATCTCACATGATTTCACTGCATTAATCTGTTCATCCAGCAAAACAATTTCTTCCTGGGATAAATTAGCAAAAGGATTGTCAGTAGAAGAAATATAAGAAGGATTGGATTCAGACATTTTTTCAAAAAAACTGTTCATGCTGTCAACATATTTTTGTCCAGTGCATTCACTTGATTTCTCAAAGTTTTTTGCAAGAATTCCCATCAGTTCTCCTTCAAGGGTCTGGCCAGCAAGCAACAAAATTTTCTGATTCAGGCTTCCCCCGTCAAAACCAACATTTAATTCTTTTGAAAAAACTGCTCCTCCAGCAGAAACAGCAACTTTTACTTTAGAAGAAGAAAGAGTGCAGTTTAATTCAACTGAATTATTTCCCTGCTTTAAAAGAAGTTCTTTCGTGCACAAAATGTTGTTGCTTTCATCCAATAACTTTACTTCAACACTGGTTTCCTTGTTTGACTGAATCTCTACAACAGCTTTTTCAGCTGAAACATCAACTGACTTAATGTTTACCTGGGGCTCCAAAAGGCAGCCGGAAAAAGCTAAAACCAAAACAAGTGCCAAAACAAGTTTTTTCATCATAAGTTTTGTTTTCAAACAAATATTTAAAGCTTTAGGAAAACAAAGGTTTTATGCAGTTAATTTTTGTAACAGGAAACAAGCATAAAATGCAGGAAATACAAAAAGTTTTAGGGAAAAAAATTAAATTAAAACAGGAAGAGCTTGACATTCACGAACCAAAACTTGGTTCAGTGAAAAAAATAGCTGAATTCAAGGCAAAAAAAGCTTTTGAAAAACTGCATAAGCCGTTAATTGCAGAAGACACCGGGATTTACTTTACTTCATTAAAAAATTTTCCCGGAACAGAGCCAAAAAGAGTGTTTGAAAAACTTGGCTTCAAGGGACTGCTGGAAAAACTTGAAGGAAAAAAAAGAAACGCTTTCTATGAAACAGTTATTTGTTTTGTGAATGGAAAAGGAAAAACAAAAACTTTTACCGGAAAACTTTTTGGAAAAATAACAGAAAAAGTTTTTCTGAAAGAAAAAGATGTCATGGCTTATGAAAAAATTTTTGTTCCGCACGGAAAAAAAAGAGTGCTTGCCTTTTTTTCAAGGAAAAGCAAAAACAAGTTCTCTCACAGAGCGCAGGCAGCAAAAAAATTAAGGAAATTTTTAGAGAGCATTAACTAAAGGATTTAAAATCAAGTAACTCATTGCCCCGATTAAAGCAGTGACCGGAATTGTGAGAATCCATGCCCAGACAATATTTCTTGCAATCTGCCACCTTACAGCAGAAAGCCTTTTTGATATCCCGACACCCATAATAGAGCCGGAAATAACATGGGTTGTACTGACCGGAATGCCAAAAAAAGTGCTTCCAAGAATTACTGCAGCACCAGATGTTTCAGCACAAAAGCCGTTAACAGGCCTTAACTTAGTTATTTTTGTTCCCATTGTTTTTACGACCTTCCAGCCGCCGGCAATTGTTCCCAAAGCAATGGTTGTATAAGAAGCAATTATAACCCACCAGGGGACAAAAAACTCACTGCCTAAAAATCCTCCGGAAAACAATAAAATTGAAATCAATCCCATTGTTTTTTGCGCGTCATTTGTTCCATGGCCTAAAGAATAAACTGAAACAGAAATTAACTGCAGTTTTTTAAAATAATTGTTGACTTTTCCAGGAGGAGCGTTTCTTACAATCTTTAAAACAAGAGAAGAAAAAAGGAATGAACCAATTGCGCCCAGAATTGGAGCAACAAAAATAAAAGCAAAAACCGGAATAATGCCTGAAAGAATCAGTGAATTAAATCCTGCGCCAATCAAAGCCGAACCAACAAAGCCGCCAATTAATGCATGCGAAGCAGAAACAGGTATTCCAATAAAAGAAGAAGCATAAACCCATAAAATTGAGCCAATCAAGCCGCTTAACACAATTACTGTGGTAACAGCCTCTGGATGAATCAAGCCTTTTCCAATTGTAGTGGCAACAGCAACAGAAAAAAAGAATGCTGCAGCAAAATTAAAGAAAGCTGAAAGCAGTACAGCAGACCTTAAAGACAAAACTCTTGTTGCAACAACAGTTGAAATCGCGTTTGCAGCATCATTTAATCCATTGCCGAAATCAAAAACCAGTGCAAGAAAAACTCCTATTGCAACCAAAAAAAAAGAATCAAGCATGCTTTACCACAATGCCTTCAATGACTATTGCAACCCTCTGGCATTTATCCAGTAATTCTTCCAGTTCACGGTAAATGTCCCTTAACTTAATCAGCTTGACTGCATTTTTTTCTTTCCTGAATAAAAAAGTTATCGCCTTATAATAAATTCTGTCTCCTTCGTCCTCAAAATCATGGATGCTCCTTAAATGAACTTTAATTGATTTAGGGTTTTTAAGGCAGGAAACAGATTCAAAGACTTCATTCAAAGACTTTAATGAAACAACAGACAAGTCAAACAAGTCCTCTGGAATCTCTTTTATTTCATACTGGATTATTTTTGTCGCAATATCATCCATTAAATCAACCAAGTCATCCAATAAGTCAGCTAACTCGTGAATGTCTTCCCTGTCAATCGGAGTAATAAAACTTTTATGAAGCAATTCAACTATTTCATGAGTTAATTCATCTGCCTTGTGCTCCATGTCATTTATTTTCCTTAAACTGTTTTTCCGCTCCTTTAAACTCAATGAATCAAAATTTCTTACAAATTTTCCAAGCAGTGTTCCGGTTTCACAAACAGTTTTTGCCTGGTTTTTCAGCAAATCAAAAAAAACGTCTTCTTTTGGCATAAAAAAATTAATGATTCTCTTCATTCAAGAATTGCTTCAAGAAAAATTTTTAAACAGAATACAGGGAAAAAAAGAAAAAGCATTAATAAGTGGTTTTACCGGCAATCCGCTGTCAGAGCGTTTATAAAAACAGAAAAAGTCATTATTTCATGGAATTTAATCTATTGAACCTGCACTGTGCTGGAGATACTGAACTGAGAAAATGTGTCAGAGCATACACTATAATGCCAAAATACGTCAAAAGTCCAACTGAAAGGAATTTTAAAGCAGAAAAAATTATAGGAATTTTAAGACAAATAAATTTCAAACTTAGAAAAAAAGTTGGATTAAACTGGAAAGAAAAATGGCTTGAAAAATTACCATTTAAAGTGAAAAAAGCAAGCCCAAAAGACTGGTTATTAGGGAGAGCATCAATTCCTTTGATTACAATAATTAAACTGAACGAGTTTGGTTGTGAAAAAGAAGTTGAAGAAATTTACCAACATTTAGATTACTTCTGCAGTACAACAGGCACCATTGCAAGAATTCCTAAAAAAATTTCACAAGAACTTGCCTGGCTGGCGGCAACAATACTGTGTGACGGGCATATTGACAAAAATAAAAGCAGGGTAGTTTTTAATTTAAGCGACAGAGAACTCATTAAAAAAATTGAGATTGCATTTAACAATATTTTTGAAATTAAATCCTGTAACTATCTTATTAAAGATAAACCACAAAGCATAAAACAGCTATTTGGATTGAATAGTGAAAACCGGGTCGCAGTGAGATTCTTAAACAACTTCCTTGAAATTCCAGCGGGAAAAAAATGTGACATAATAAAGGTTCCAGAAAGCATTCTCCAATCTTCACCTGAAATTAAAAGAGCTTTCTTAAAAGGAGTTTTTGAAACCGATGGAGGAAAAAGAAGAAAAGGGTTAGGATTGACAAGTGCCTCAAAAAAGTTTAGGGACCAGAACTTTGAATTACTGCAGGAATTTGGAATTAAAGCGTCAAAAGACGAATGGATTAACAAACTATATAATAAAAAGTATTACGGCTTCCAATTTAAAATAGAACCAAAATCAGAGTTTCTCTGCAGGTGTGCCGGAGTGGAAAACGGGTTGGGTTTAGGAAAATAATAAGTCTTTTTGATTTTTATTTGAAAATACCCAATGGCTTAGTGCCTACGCAGGTTCGAATCCTGTCTCCTGCATCAGCCGCCACTGTCGGCTGGCGTCAGTGCACGAGATAAACTCGCGCTAGCACTGCTTTACGCAGTGCACAAGTACCAGC
Organism: archaeon; assembly: GCA_043819075.1. Classification (GTDB taxonomy): domain Archaea; phylum Iainarchaeota; class Iainarchaeia; order Iainarchaeales; family 1-14-0-10-31-34; genus 1-14-0-10-31-34. Next base: position 4,980 of record JBDRFE010000014.1, on the reverse strand, counting down.
TGATTGAACAGCTGAGTGACAGTTTTATGATTGCAATAGATTTTGGTTTAAGTTCTTTCAAGGCAGTAAAGTTAGAGGACAGAAGGATTGAGAAAAAGAAAAGAATTTTTTTAAACGAAAAACAAGGCATTGAAAAACAAATCAAAGGCTTTCTTTCAGGCACAGGTTTCCTTAAAACAGGAAAAATTGCTTTGACTGGAGCTTATGCTGAAAAAGCAAAAAAAATAATTGAAGGAAAAGGAATTCAAGTTGTTTTAGTGAACGAAATTCAGGCAACAGCAGAAGGAAGCACTTTTCTTTCAAAAGAAAAAGAATTTCTTGCGGTTTCAGCCGGAACAGGAACAGCAATGATTTCAGTCAAAAAAAACAAGTCAGCCCACAGCGGGGGAACAGCCTTGGGAGGAAAAACAATTACCGGATTAAACTGGCTTATCACAGGAATAAAAGATTTTAAGCAGGCAGAATCAAATACATTAAAAGGCGATTACAAGAAAACTGATTTAATGCTTTCAGATGTTTATCCAAAAGGAATAGGGGCATTAAAAGGAAATGTGTGTGTATCGCATTTCGGGAAAATTTCTTCCAGAAAAAAACAGGATTTAAGTGCAGGAATATTTAATTTAGTGTGCCAGGGAATTTCATTAAATGCATTATGCTGTGCTAAATCTTTAGGCCACAAAAAAATAGTTTTTTCTGGTTCTCTGGCTGAAAGCAGTATCTTCCAGAAAACTTTCAGCGAATGCAATAAAGTATTCAGTTTCGCTGAACCAATTTTTTTGAAGGAAGCGGGTTATGCTTCGGCTGTGGGGGCGGCATTAATCGGAGAAAAAAAGTAGTGACATAGGAGAGTGGTCTAGTGGCTATGACATCGCCCTCACACGGCGAAGATCGGGAGTTCAACTCTCCCCTCTCCTAATTTTTAAGAATTTTTTATCAACAAAATTTTTCCTTTAAAGCCGTTGGATCTTATTTCAGATAAAATTGCAGTCATTTCCCAGATATAAGGCATTTTTTCTTCTACAACGATTTCAGTTAATTTTTTTTCCGGAACATCTTTTCTGTCAATTATTTTTGAGCCAAGAAACTCTGTTCTCAAAAAATCACTTGAATTAATGCCTTCAGAAAACCATAAAATTTTGTAAGAGTTAACTGTTTTAGCCGGAGTAACTTCTTCAACGAAAAGATAAGAGCCTTCACTGAATTTTTCCTTGAGGGTTTTCTCTAACTCGCCTGTGCGGAAATTTTTTTCAGGCTGGATTAACGCATAATAACTCCAGCCGGCTTTATCTGACTTGATTATTTTTCCGAATGCCTGGACTTCAGAGTCAACTGCCTGTTTTGAAAGATTTACAGGCATGCCGTAAACAAATAAGCCTCCGCCTGAATCTTTTTGCTGTAAAGTTAAAGCAGAATAAATAGGCTGGATTTCCCTTCCAAAAGAAAAATCAAGGTATTCTGCAGCAGAAACCGCAAAAGAAGAAATTAAAAGCAATCCAAGAATTGCATTAAGAACACTGAAATTCAGTTTTCCGAGTTTTTTTTCAGAAAAAAAGTAATACAATAAGCCAAAAAAAAGGATTATAGAAGAAGCATAAAAGTTGTTTCCGATTTCAACCGGAAGCATTACATCAGCAAAACCAATGAAACCAATAAACAGCAAAGGAAACAAGGTTGCAATAATATGGTTTTCTGTTTTCAAATAATTTCTTGAAAAATATACTGCAAGGAAAAAAATTGCCATCATTGCAGCACCAGAAGCAATTCCACCGTCTAAAACAGAAATGATTACTGCAAGAAAGCCTGCACTAAAAACAAGGAAATCAAAAAAAGAGGTTTTATTTATTTTAGAGTTAATGAAAAGAATTCCAGACAAAAGAATAACTAATTCAACTAAAAGATAAATTAAAGCCCACAAATTTGCGTTCGGAATAAAAGAATACCATGGAAAGCCGTCATCAAAGTTTCCATTTGAATTAAACCCTAAAAAAGAATTCAATACAAACAAAGAAGCCTTTGGAAAATGATTGTGGGTTAACTTTGAAGCCTCCCAGTTCATTACACTGCCTTGTTCGGTTATTGTAGCAAAAGGGCCTAAAGAACTGAATTCAGCTGAAATTAATACAAACTGAAGCAATCCCAGAGAATAGCCTAAAACAGCAAAAACAAGAAAGACTGTAAGAAATTTTTTTGAATGCAGTTTAATTTTTTCAGCTAATTTCAGTTTAAGAAAAGCAAAAGAAATCAATGGCATTAAAAAAAACCATAAAAGCATTACAAAAGTTTTTCCGTTAGAGTTTCCTTCAAACACTGTCTGGCTGAATCCATGCACTAAAAGCATGAAAAAATTGCTTAAAACTGATAGCAGGGCAATTAAGGCAGTGAAAGCAGAAAAATACAGCAATTCTTTTTTCATTTAAATACCCTTAAATAAGATTGAAGAGCATAAAATTAAAACAGTATTCTGCTTTAATAGATTGGTGGGAGCAATGGCTAATGAAAAGATTCAGTTAAATAATGCCTTAAAAAAAGCCGAAAGCAGTTTATACAAAATTTCAAACCAGTTTGAAGAAGCAGAAAAACTTAATTCAATGATAGGGGAAATATTTGAAAACATTCTTTTAATGGAAAAACTGACAGAAGAAAACCCTGCACTGCTTTCAGGCATTTCAAAGGAAATAAAAGAAAAAAAACTTGGTTCATTATACAAGCAAATGGAAGAAAAGCTTTCAGCTGCAAAAGAAAAAATCAATTCATTTGAAGACAAAACAATAAGGGCAAAACTTTTCCTTGAAAATTTCAGGACAAACAGGGTTTATGCATTCAAAAACATTGACTTAATGACTGAATTCGTAAAACAGGCTTATCCTTTGTTTTCTATTTCAAGGATTTCCTTCAAGCCGGAATTCATCGGAACAGTCAGCCTGGACACGTTAGCAGAAGAACTGGAAGAAGAAACAAAAGGAAACCAGCAGATAGTTATTCCAACAGAAAAACTGCCGAAACTAATGGAAATAATTGAAAAAAAAGGCTTGTTCAGGAATGCAAGAATTGAAAACGATTTGCTGAAAATTGTTTTGAAAGGAAACAATGAAGTATCAGTTGATTCAGATAACACAAGAATCAGAAGGCTTGACAGGCTTTGCAGGCAATTCGATGGAACCTGCAAAGAAGATTGAACGCACAGTTTCGGCTTCCGAGCTGCTCCTCGGAAGGGAGTGCACGGCATAAAGCCGTGCGTGCAAGCTGAAAAGGCTTAGCTGAACTTTGAACCAAAAAAATAAAAAGCAACAAAAAATTAAATCAATTAATTAAAAAAGAAATAAGTGAAAGTGTGATTTTATGAAAAGAGAAAACGTGAACAGAGGCTTAGCTAAAATGTTTAAAGGCGGCTGCATAATGGATGTAACAAACGAAAAACAGGCATTAATTGCAGAAAAAGCAGGCGCAGTATCAGTAATGGCATTAGAAAGGATTCCGGCAGACATTCGAAGAGACGGAGGCATTGCAAGAATGTCTGATCCGGCTTTAATAAAAAAAATAATGAAAACAGTTTCAATTCCAGTAATGGCAAAAGTAAGAATAGGGCATTTTGCTGAAGCACAAATTTTAGAATCACTTGGAGTTGATTTTATTGACGAATCAGAGGTATTAACTCCGGCTGACGCTGAATTTCATATAGAGAAAAAAAAGTTTAAGACCCCTTTTGTCTGCGGTGCAGTTGACTTAGGGCAGGCTTTAAGAAGAATAAACGAAGGAGCTTCAATGATTCGAACAAAAGGAGAAGCAGGAACAGGAAACATTATTGAAGCAGTAAAACACATAAGGAAAATTAAATCTGAAATCGAGTTCTTAAAAGACCGAAGCCTTGAAGCACAAAAAATCTGGGCAAGCAGGCAGAATATTCCTTTTTCATTATTAGAAGAAACTTTAAAAAACCAGAAACTGCCTGTAGTGAATTTTGCTGCAGGAGGAATAGCCACTCCGGCAGACGTTTCTTTGGTAATGCAGTTAGGAGTAGAAGGAGTTTTTGTTGGTTCAGGAATCTTTAAATCAGAAAATCCGTTAAAATTAGCTAAAGCAATAGTTCAAGCAACAACTTATTTTAATGATGCAGATAAACTTGCAAAAGTTTCATTTAATTTAGGAAAAGCAATGAAAGGAAACGAGTTAAGTGAATTAAAAGAAAGATACGCTAAACGCGGAAAATAAACACATGTTTTAAGTGGTTTTTTTGAAAAGAAAATTATCAGGAATAGAAAAAGAATTAGTTATTAGGAAAATGAAGAAAATTGAAAAAGAAATAAAACAGGGAAAAATAAAGCTTTTGAGTGAAGAAGAAGTTAAAAAAAAATATAATTTTAAGTGATTTAATTGCTGATTGGAGTTCTTGCACTGCAGGGAGATTTTGCTGAACACAAAGAAATACTGGATAAGCTTAAAGTGCAGAACATTTTAGTGAAAACAAAAACTGACCTAGAAAAAGTTAATGCATTAATCATTCCAGGCGGGGAATCAACTACAATAGGAAAACTCTTAAAAGAAACAGGGTTAGGAAAAAAAATTATTTTAAAGGCAAAAAAAAACAAGTTAGCGGTTTTTGGCACCTGCGCAGGAGCAATCCTTTTAGCAAAAAAAGTTATCGGAAAAAAAGAGTTTTCTTTGAAGTTGTTTGATGCTGTAATTGAAAGAAATGCTTTTGGCAGGCAGAATGATTCTTTTGAAGGAAAAATCAAAACTTCTTTTGGCGAACTGTCAGTTTCTTTTATTCGCGCGCCAAGAATTCAATCAATTGGAAAAAAAGCTGAAGTAATTGGAAAACTCGGAAAAGAAATTGTTATTGCAAAACAAGGAAAAATTTTGATTTCAACCTGCCATCCGGAAATAAACTCTGATACAAAACTGCACGAATTCTTTCTGGAAATGGCAAAAGAAAATTCAGTTTAAAGTTCAGAGGGTGTTAACCTCATCATTGCCTACAGA
>JBDRFE010000013.1:0-5371 GCA_043819075.1 archaeon | reverse complement strand
AGTGTGATGCTTTGATTGATTTTATTGCCTTTTTGATAACTTTATTTGTTCCAGGATACTTGCTAATTGAAAAGCATTTTTCGGGATTAGAAAAATGGGCTTTAAGTGTTTTCTTGTCACTTTCAGTAACAAGTTTTTTGTTTTATGCTGTAATTTCTTTTTTTGGCATTTCAAGGGAATTCATTTACGCTTACGCCTTAATTCTTTTAGTACTTTTTTTTGTGGTTAAAAAACCGACTTTTTCAGGAATACTGAATTCAATTAAAAAAATTAAGTTAAACAGCGTTAAAATTCAGAGAAAAAATCTGCCTGATTTATTTATTCTGTTTGTTTTAGTTTTTAGTTTATCTTTAACTGCTTTTTTTATTCCTATTAACAAGGCTTTGGTTCATGACGACGAAACCTACCATTTTCCTATTATCACAGATTTTGCAGATGACGGGAAAAAGACTTTTTTCAGCGAGACAACAAACATTTATGAAGTTAGAAGCAATGAGTTTCCTTTATTGTTTGAATCTTTTGCAGGGGTAACTAAGTTTTTTTTAGAAGATGACTTTTTTTGGTTTGTTTCGTTTTTTTCCTTAATTCTTTCTTTGTTTTTAATTTTTTTTATTAGTAAATTGGCTGGTTATTCTGAATTTTTTTCAGCAGCGCTTTATGGTTTAACTCCTTTGGTTTTAGCTTTTGTCCGTTACTTTACTGTAGAAACTTTTATTTCAATGTTTTTTTTGGGAGCAGTTTTTTTTGTTTTGAAATATTTTGAAGACAATACTGACTTTTTCGTTTTGATTGCTGGGTTTTTGTCAGGCTTAATGTTTTTGACTAAGTTCACAGGAGCTATTTTTTTTGTTGGTTTGTTTTTGTTTTTGTTGTATAAAAGAAAATTTAAGGCAGCTGTTTTTTTTGGATTGCTTTTCATTTTAGTTTCATTAACTTTTGTTGTTTTTCATTTCGGGGTTCCAGTTGAACAGGTTAGTGTCGGTTCTTATGGAGGTTTTGCTGGAAATCTCATGCAGATGCCTTCAAACATTTTGAAGTTGTTTGAAGTTTTCTTTTGGTTTTTTTCTAACAACTGGTATATTTTTTTTATCCCTCTTCTTTTTCTTATTGGCTTATTCTGGAGAAAAAAAGAGGAAAAAACTTTTTCAGTTTTGTTCTTTATTTCTTTTCTTTTTTTCATATTTTTTATAACAATTAATAATGTCTCTTCGTCTATGACTGGCTTGCCAAGGTACTTTCTTCCGGTGTATTCTTTGCTCTGTATTTTTTCAGGAACCCAGCTTAAAAAGATTGTTTTGCTGAAAAACAAATTGTTTTTGATTCTCTCTTATTTGATTTTTATTTTATTAATTTTATTAACCGTTATTTCCGTAATAGAGATTTTTTTAGTTGAATCAAATCAAACCCACAATTATTCTTATATTGAAGGAATTGATGATGCTGAAGGTGTTTCTGTTTGGTTTGTTGATGGAGGGGCGTTAAAAACAAGATTTAACAAAGCAACTTTGTATGATTATTCTTGGCAAACAGATTTTTCTGGAAATCCCTGTGATTTCTTAAAGAAAAACAAAATAGATTATGTTGTTTATTTTCATTTTCCTGTGGAAAGCTCTTATACTGTTTATTTAGGTAATTTTAAAGGTAAATTAAGAAAAAGTTTGCTTAACGGAGAATGTGATGAATTAGTTCCAAATGACTATTTTGAGATTTTTAAAATAAAGTAATTCACAAATAGTTTCCCATCACAGGAAAAACCAGAAAGCTCATGCACGAGCTTTTTTTAATGCCTTTTTTTACTGCAATTAAGCCAATTCCTGCTGCAACAGCTGAAACAATTAACCCGTTTATTCCGCTGAAAAACAATACAAGCAAAACAAGGAAAATCAATACAATAAGATTCATTTTAGTGTAATTTATTTTCTGGATTGAATTAATGAAAACCTTTGACAAAATAACAGTAACAACTGAAGCAAAAATTATTGAAATCAAAACAACAGCGCAGATTAACAATAATTCGTTTTTTGCTATTCCTCCGAGTTCTTTTACTGCAACAGCCGAACCGCTTCTTGTTTTTCCTATTGCGATTAACACAAAAAAACTGAAAATAATGTTTGTTGTGTTAATTCCTCCAAGCAATGCAAGAAAAGCTTTTGGGTTCAGCCTTGAAAACTTTGATAAAACAAAAGCTGAAATGCTTGGGCCGACTGCAGGAATTAAAGAAACAATGCTGCCGCCTAAAACGCTTAACAAACAACCTTTTATTTCCTGAAAAGAAAAGCTGAATGCTTCATTTTTTTGTTCCGGAATCCTTGTTTTTTTCATAATCGAGTTAATTATTAAAGGAAAAGCAAAAAACCCTGTAACCAAAACAAACAATGGCTCTTTCACATAAAAAAAATCGTTTAAAACAATTAGTCCAAGCAAACCAGAAGCAAGAATAACCAAAACAGAATATTTTTTGTTTTTTTCTTCTGAAACCATTAACAGCAAAACAAACACAAGCACAGCAGGAATTATTTTTGGAATAATCCACTTAATTTTTTCTATTAACTGGATAAAAACAAAAGAAAACAAAACTGAAACAACTCCTCCGATTACCCCTCCAAAAACAGTTATTTTTATTGCATTCAGCCCTCTTCCTTCCAAAAGCATTCTGTGCCCCGGCAAAACTGAAAGAAAGTTTTCTGCTTCTGGTGCGCCAAATAAAATGGATGGAATAAAGTCAACAAAAGTGTGAACAACAGACATTGCTATAATAAAATAAATTAATTCCTGGTTTCCAGGCATTAAGTAAACTGTTGCAACTGAAACAGTGTTCATGTGGATGCCTGGAATCAATCCAGTGAAAACCCCTGCAATGCATCCTGCCAGCACCAATAAAATGAATTCCATTCAGGAACTGCATGCAATTAATTAAAAAAGTTTTTTTGTTCGTGAATCAACGAACCATTTAACTTGTTTCCAGTTTTTTTTTGTTTTTTAGTTGTATTAATTAAATGATTTCAATTTTTTTTCCCAAAAAGCTTTTCTTAATTCTTACTTTAACGGCCTCGTTTTCCCTGAACTTTTTTTCTGTTTCCACTAAGTGTTTTCCGCCTTTAGTGAAGCTCCTTAAATCAAATTCTGTTTCAACTACAGTTATTTTTCCGTTGGATGAAAGAACTCTTCCATGAACACTGTTTTTTTTCCCTAGAACACTGAAAGCCACTGCAATCACAATTAAAATAAATATCAGCAGGAAACCAACATCCATCCTGTTTTCTGCTGGAATCAGAAAATTGTTCAGCCAAATCAATTGAACTACAATATAGACTGATCCAAAAACAAGCAGGAAAAGCGTGAAGTCTTTTTCAAACTTTTTTTTTGCTTCAAGCATTGAATGAAACAAAACCAATGAAAGAATTCCTTCAATTACTGCAATTGCTTCAAAACCTGCAATAAAAGAAATGAATGCAGTTAAAACCATTAAAACAATGCTTAACTGGATTTTTGCCGCAATATAGTTTCCGTAATTGAATGCATTAAAGTTTTTCTGTAAAAATTCTGCAATCATTTTTTTTCACGGATAAACCTGGTTGCCTGAAACCCTTATAGTTAAATTAGAGTATTTTGTCTTGTTAACTATTTTTTCTGCCGCAGAATTCATGTTTAAGTAGGTTGCAGGAGTCTGGCTTATTGTATCATCAACCACAATTACATCAAACTCTATTGTGCTTTCATCTGACTGCACATAATAAATTTTTTTTATCACATAAAATGTTTCGTTTTTGTCTATTTCCTGCATTGCGTTAGCCTTTATTGTTGCTAAAGCAAAAGTCTGGTCTCCTAAATCAAAGAATGCCCCTAAAATAAAAGTTGAAGTAACTATTACAACTAATGTAACCATTATTGTTTCAAAACTTGACTGCCCTTTCCTCATTTTTTTTACCTTAACTTATGTTGCCTGAAATCGTTACTGTTCCTGAAGCGCTTCTTTCAATGTATAATGTAACCGGATTAGAAACATAATTTGAATCAATTTTTGCCTGATTGAACGGCGGTTCTAAACAGTCTAAAGTTATTGTAGGGTTTAATTCAAAGTTTTTATCGCAGTTTGAAGGATTCCCGTCCAAAATACCGCATTTTGCTATGTTTGTGTCAAGCTTTGTTTCATACCTTAACCGCTTGTTTATTTCATCGCACAAGATTATTGTTCTTTCTGGAATAAACAAGTTAACTGTTGTCTTGCTTTCAGAGTTTGATGCAGCAACATAGTTTACAGCATTAGCCAGTTTTTCTGTTGCAAGCCTTGCTTCTGCAACCCTTGTTGTATCGTTCACGCTTGTAAGCGTTTCATTTACATTTGGGCTGATTACTGTCTGAATGTATAAAAGTGTTATTACTATTAACAGCATGAATTCAATTGAAGTCTGGCCTTTTTTTACATTATGTTCCAAATCAAATCCCCTATCACATTCACCAAAACATATCCAATCAATACAGCAGGAATCATTGGCGCAGTCAGTTTTATTTCTATTTCATTGCTGATTTTTTTTTCTGAAGCCAGTTTCTTTAATTCAGCTATTTTTTTTTCTTCTATTCCGGCTGCTTTTGTGGCTGAAACTATTTGTTTTCCTTTTGGATGCAATTCCTGCAGTAATGCGTCTAAATTATTATTCCTTAAGTTGTTAATAATGCTTGCTATGCTCAAGCTTTTTCTTTCAGTTATTTTTCCTTCAACTTCATACAAGGAAACAGCCGGAATCATTCCTTCTTCAAGTTCTTCTACCTTAATTTTTTTCTTTAAAGCGTATTTTCTGCTGAAAGAAAACATTTTAAGGAAAAAATAAAGCAAGTAAACAAACACAAAGCCTGTAATAAAAGCATTAACTGATTGAATTAAATTAAAGTAACCGGCAAAGCCAAACAACAGCAAGGCAATTGCAGTTCTGATTTTTTCGTTTAATTTTGCTGAAACAATTAATGCAATAATCACTATTGCATACAATAGTATTCCGTTTGAAATAATTTTTCCTAAAACAAAATTTAACCCCACTAATAGCATCATTAACTGCGCTGACTGAAAAACCCTTTTCTTCATGTCCTGAATTAATTCTTTTCTTAAATCGCGTCTGTTTTTCAGTGTATTAAAGCTTAATAATACTCCGTATGGCAGCATTGAAATAATGCTGAAAATAAATAAGGTTAAAGGAAAAACCGGCAAAGAAATTGATGCAAGCAAGGAATACTTTAATCCAATTACATCTCTTATAAAACCTAAATTGAATGGATTTAATGCTGCTATTGCAGTGAATAATTTTACGTCTCCGCCTGCCCATACCCCGATTTTCCATAACCCGTAAGATGCAATGAATGTTGCAATAGTTACTGC
>JBDRFE010000012.1:0-5946 GCA_043819075.1 archaeon | reverse complement strand
TCCGTTAATAGACATAAAAATTGAAGACTTAGAAAAATATTACAATGTTTTAGACGAATTCCAGATTGAAGGAAAAGAAAAGCCCTTCATAAAATACATTAAAGAAAAATATTTAGAAAACGAATGAAGCTGAGAGAGGGATTCGAACCCTCGATCTTCCGCTTTCTGCCCTTTCTTTTCTTCGCAAGAAAAGAAAGTTCAAGTTGCCCAAAGAAAAGAAACCGGCATAAAAAGTTTTCTTTCTTTTGGTAGACCGTAGATTTTCTTTCTTTTTCTAAAAGAAAGAAAAGGTTGGAACTGCAGGCGGATGCATATCCTCTCTGCCACCTCAGCTTAAATAAGAAAAGAGTTTGAAAAAGCTTTTAAAAGAGTTTTTGGGCTTACAGAGAGTATTTAAAAGATTTTCTTTAAAGAAGATTATAAGTAAAGCTGATTCTATAAAGCTTTTATTTGAGTTGTTTTTTTGAGTGATTTTAAATGGGTTTAAGGCCTGGAAAATGTTATAGCAGGGCAACAGACAAGCGTGCCTTTACTAGGATAGCCATTAAAGTGCATAAAAGGAATTATATTGGCTCTACTCCAGGGGTTAAGACAAGACAGTTTAATACAGGCAATCCGCTGAAAAAATATTCTCATGTAGTTGATTTTATTGCAGACGAAAAAGTGCAGATAAGGGATAATTCTTTGGAAGCAGTCAGAGTGGCAGTTAACAGGGATTTAACAAAGTTTGCCGGAAAAGAAAACTTTTTTATGAGAATAAGAATTTACCCATATAATATCCTGAGAGAAAACAAGCAGGCCCAGGGGGCTGGAGCAGACCGTGTTACCAAGGGAATGAGCCATCCATATGGAAAGCCAATTGGAAGGGCTGCAAGAGTAAGAAAAGGGCAAAAAATTTTAAGCATTTTAGTGAACAAAGAGCATTTGGATGCTGTAAGGAATGCATTAAAAAAAGCCAAGCCAAAATTAACTTGCAGGACTTCAATGAGAGTAGGAACTGACATTACTTCAATTGGAACACTGCCAAAAAGATTAAAGATAAGGGAAGAAAAAAAGGAAGAGGCAAAAGAAGAAGCAACAGAAGGCAAAGAAGAAAAGAAAGACGAAAAAGGAAAAGACGAAAAAAAAGAAGGAAAAACTGATAAAAAAGACGCTAAAACAGAGAAAAAAGACGAAAAAGGAAAAGACCAGAAAAAAAAGTAAATTTAAGTTGATTCTTTCACTAATTTTTTTATGAAAAAATATGTTTTTGCCCTTGGAAGGGATTCACTGCTGTCTGTAGCAGAAATAATTGTTTATCTGGAGAGCAAGGGTATTGAATTTAATTTAAGTGAAACCCAAGCTGACGCTGTCTTAATTGAATCAGATAAAATTAATCCCGCAAAATTAATGCATGATTTGGGGGGAACAGTAAAAATAGCTGAAGTATTGTTTGAAGGAAAAAATTTACAGGAAGTTTTTGAACAGGCAAAAAAAAAGGAATTAACTGAATGGATGAACGAAAAATTCTGTTTTTCACTGAATTTTTATGGCAGAGAATTAAAGGAAAAGAATTCAGTTGAAGAATTTTTCAGGAAAGAATTCAGGGAGCAAAGAAAAAAAGCTGTTTACAAGAAGCCAAAAAAATACGGGAAAACAGGCTTTAATAGCTCGCCTTCGCAAGTGCATTCATGGAATTTGATTGAAGAAAAAAGCGATTTTGTTTTCTTTAATTCAGGGAAAATTTTTTTTGGAATAACAATTGAATGCTTTAACCCGAAAGAATTAAAGAAAAGAGATGAATTAAGGCCAGCGCAAAAAAAACTGCATTCTGTTTCTTTAAGGCTGGCGAGAATTTTAATTAATTTAACCGGCGTAAAAGAAGGGCAGACTTTACTGGACCCTTTTTGCGGAATAGGAAGCATTTTACAGGAAGCAATGTTCAATAAAATTAATGCAATCGGGGTCGAATTAGATGAAGAGACAGCCGGAAATGCAAGGAAAAACCTTGAATGGTTTGAAAAAAATTACAGGACTGAAATGAAATGGAAAATAATTCAAGGGGACTCTGCTTTAATTAAAGAGACATTGCAGGGAAAAAAATTTGATGCAGTTGCCTCAGAGCCTTTTTTAGGGCCGTTAATTAAAAGAACGCCAAAAGAAGCTGAAGCAAAAAAATTAATGCAGGAGTTAAGGCAGTTATATTCTTCTTTTTTCAGAAAACTCGGCTTGATTGTGTCAGACCAGAGGATTGCAATTATTCTGCCTTCAATTGAATGCTCTAACGGAAAAACAATTGAATTAGATGAAAAAGTTTTTTCAGATTATTTTAAGTCAGTTAACCCCATTAAAAAAATAAATGAAAATGCTTTCCCTTACAATTACATGGAAAAAGAAAGCAGAATAAAAAGAAAAATCTACTTACTGGAAAAAAACAGGCAAACTAACTCCTTAAAAGAAAAATCTACTTACTGGAAAAAGTAAAAAATCAATCCATTAAACTTAATAATAACTTTCTACTTTCTTAATATTGATTAAGTTTTGTGGTTAAATGAAAAGCATAATGTGGTTCAGGGAAATAAAAAAAGAAGACATTCCTTTTGTAGGCGGAAAAGGAGCTAATTTAGGGGAAATGATTAGCGAGGCTTTTCCTGTTCCGCAAGGATTTGTTGTTACAGCACAGGCTTACTTTAAGTTCATTGAAGAAAAAGGAATCAAATCAGAGATAGTAAGAAAAATTGATGCAATTGAAGTTGAAAAAACAGCTGAATTAGAAAAAGTTTCAGCTGAAATAAGGGAACTTATTTTAAGGACTCCAATGAACAGAATGCTTGAAACAGAAATCCGGGATTCTTATTCAAAAATGAATGAAAGAAGGATTGCATTTATTTCAACAAGAGAAGAAGAATTTGTTGCTGTAAGGAGTTCTGCTACAGCAGAAGACCTGCCTGAAGCAAGTTTTGCAGGCCAGCAGGAAACTTTTTTGAATGTAAAAGGAAGAAATGACGTAGTTGAAGCAGTTAAAAAGTGCTGGGCTTCATTGTTCACTGCAAGAGCAGTTTATTACAGGAAAAAACAAAACTTTGAAACAGATAAAGTAGGCATTGCAGTTGTAATACAAAAAATGGTTGAATCAGAGGTTGCAGGAATACTTTTTACTGCAGAACCAACCGGAGACACAACAAAAATAATAATTGAAGCAGGATATGGCTTAGGAGAAGCAGTTGTCTCTGGAAGCATTACACCAGACACTTATACTATAGAGAAAGCAACTTTCAAGATAATTGAAAAAAAGATTTCAAAACAGGAATGGAGCATTGAAAGAGCCGAAACAGGCAACGAAAAAAGGGATGTGTCAAAAACAAAGCAAATGAAACAAAAACTTGAAGACAAATATATTGTGCAGCTGGCAAAAATAGGAAGGCAGATTGAAAACCATTACAAAAAGCCAATGGACATTGAATGGGCTTTAGAAAACAAGCAGTTGTTTATTGTGCAGGCAAGGCCAATAACAACTCTTGGAATGAAAGAAAAAACAGAAAAAGAAAAAGGAAGAATGATTGCAACAAAAGAAAAGCCAATTGCAGTTGGCTTAAGCGCTTCACCTGGGATTGCCTCTGCAAAAGCAGTGATTATTCCTGATGCAAAAGACGCAGACAAAGTAAAACAAGGAGACATTATTGTAACAAAAATGACTAACCCTGACTGGGTGCCGATAATGGAGAAAGCAAAAGCAATTGTAACAGAAGAAGGGGGAAGAACCTGTTTTACAGGAGACACTGTCCTATTAACTAATAAAGGATTTACGAAATTTGAAGATGTGTTTAAAAGTGGAGAAAGTTTATATGTACCATCACTTAACAGGGAAACTCTTAAAATTGAATGGAAAAGAATTCTTGCAACAATGAAAAGAAGAGGGGAAGTAATAGAAATAGAAACTTCCCAAACAGGAAGAATGAATGGAAATAAACTTAGACTAACAAAAGACCATAAAATGATAATTTTTAACAAAAGAAAATTGATAGAAAAAGAAATCCAAGATGTAATAGCTGATAAAAACATGCTAACTATAATGCAAAATCTTCCTTGCTTACAGCAAAGCTCGGAAAAAGACAAAAAAATGGCTTATTTACTCGGAGCAATAAGCACTGATGGCCATATTTATTTAACAGATAGGCATGGCGAAGTACAATTTATCCAAAAACCCACTATAGAAAAAGAATCTTTTATAAAGGCAGTTCACGAATGTATGGAAAGTGTCTTTGGCAAAATATTTAGCACTCAAAAGAAAAAAACATCAAGTGGAAGTATACGCGGAAAAGAAGTTATTGGAAACGCAAATGCTTACAGATGTTATAGTAAACAAATCGCTACTGAAATGAAAATGTATAAAAGTCAAATTGTCGAAACAATACTTCAAGCAGATGAAGAATTTATATTGAATTATTTGGCAGGAATAATAGATGGAGACGGTTCATTCCAGCATGGAAGAATAAATATATACTGTTCAACAAAAGAATTACTGCAAAGTATTGTACTTAGTTGTTTAAGATTAGGTTTTGTTCCACAAACAACAATTAACAGAACAATATACAATGTTCAGATTGTTGAAAAAGTTGAAAAAATTTTAAATTATACAAACAGAGTTAAAGGAACTGACAAAAGAAAAACAAATGGAACAAGATTCTTCTCTGCAAAACAATTATTGGAAGATGTTGCTGAGAACATTAATTACAGAGGAAAAATTAAACCATACATTAAATCAAATCTTTTAATAGACGCTGACAAAATAAAACAAGCTGTGTTGCCCATGTGCAATAAAAACTTAAAAGAAGAACTGGAAAAAATCCTTGGTTCTGACATAAGAATGCAAAGAACTGGGTTTGCCAAGAACTTAGGAGAAACTGATGTATTCAATATTAGTGTTGAAGATAACCATAACTATGTTGTTTTTACAGAAAGATTAACACCAATTATTGTAAATAATTGTCATGCAGCAATTGTTTCAAGAGAATTAGGCATTCCGTGTGTTGTTGGAGCAATAAATGCAATGAAAAACATAACTGAAGGGGAACTGATTACAGTAGACGGATTCAATGGATTAGTGTATAAAGGCAGAATAGAGTTAGAGGCGCCAGAAGAAATAGAAGAAAAAGTTTTTGAAGACAAAAAAGAAGTAGAAGAAGTAAAAGAAGAATTAGAAGAAGAAGGAGAAAAGTTTGCTGCAAAAGAAAAAGACGGAAAATTAATTCAGCATTTAGAAAAACTTTTAGAGGAAAGGGCCATTAAAGTAAAGGTTAATGTTGCTTTGCCTGAAGCCGCAGAAAAAGCAGCTCAAACAGGCGCAGACGGAGTAGGCTTGCTGAGAGCAGAGCACATGATAACAGAGTCAGGAATGCATCCAGCTGAATTCTTAAGAGAAGGAAAAGAAGAACAGTTAATTGAAGCAGTCAAAAATGGAATAAAAAAAGTTGCTTCGCTTTTCAAGGGAAAACCTGTATGGTACAGGACATTTGATGCAAGAAGCGATGAATTCAGGAACTTAAAGGGCGGGGAAAAAGAGCCAAAAGAAGAGAATCCAATGATTGGCTGGCATGGAATTAGAAGGAGTTTAGATGAACCAAAATTAATTCAAGCTGAATTCAAGGCAATAAAAGAATTAGTTGAAGAAGGCTACAATAAGTTAGGGGTAATGCTGCCATTTGTTATTTCTGCCTCTGAAGTAAAAAAAGCAAAAGAACTTGCAATAGAAGTCGGATTAAAGCCAAGAAAAGACGTTCAGTTCGGGGTAATGATTGAAACTCCTGCAGCAGTGTGGGCAATAGATGAATTAATTGAAGAAGGAATTGATTTCATTTCTTTTGGCACAAACGATTTAACTCAACTTACTTTAGGGGTTGACAGGAATAACGAGCATATCCAAAAGCTTTTTTCTGAAATGCATCCAGCTGTTTTAAGAAGCTGTGA
>JBDRFE010000011.1:0-13144 GCA_043819075.1 archaeon | reverse complement strand
TCCTGGAAAAATTTGTTTGAAGTTCTTGAATATTTTTCTGAAAAAAATCCCGGAAACAAGTTTGAGCTTGTAATTGAAAACATTACTTCAACAGAAGAAAAAGCCCTGGTTTATGGAAAAAACTTTGAAAAAGTATTCAGTTCTTTTCCTTCGCTTGGTTTATTGTTTGATTTAGGGCATTCCTTGTCGGACAAAACTTATCCTGATTTAATTCAGTTCAGCGGAAAAATTAATGAGATTCATTTGCATAGGCCTGTTGGAAAAAAAATCCATCAGCCTGTAACAGAAAAAGAGCTTGAATTATTGAAGCCAATAAAGCAGATTAAAAAAATTCCTGTTATAATCGAGCACTTTAAGGGTATTACAGAAAAACAGGTTTTAGAGGAAAAAGAATTGTTTGAAAGTTTTTATGCGTAGTTCGCTGTTTTTTTTTGTTAAACCTTTTTTTAAAAGGTTTTTTGGATGAGCCTCACAAAATTCTTTTTGCTTTCTCAAAGTCTTTTTTTGTGTTGATGTTAAAGTACATTCCCTGAAAAGGATAGCCGATTAAAAGCCCTTTTTCCACCAGCCTTGGAAACAAGTCTTTTTCAATGCTTTTCATGTTCCTGGAAATGTATCTGAATATTTCTGGTTCAAAAATATAATATCCTGCGCTAATCAGATAGCTTCCTGCCTCTTTTTTCGGTTTTTCTGTAAAATCAGTTATTTTTTCCCCCTGCAGCATTGCCACCCCGTAATCCCTTGGATTGTTTACTGTCGTCAATGCAATTGTTGCAATAGATTTGTTTGTTCTGTGAAAGGAAAGCATTTCATTTAAGTTAATGCTTGATAATGTGTCGCCGTTAACCACAATAAAAGTGTCAGTGAACTGGTTTTTCATCCTAGAAAGCGGTTCAATTGTTCCCGAAGATTTTTCGAGTTCAAGAAAGTCAGCTGAAATTTTTTTCCTGTTTAATGCATTAATTATTTTTTCTTTGTTTGAGTCAACATTCACAGTTATTTTGCCTGCATTGAATTCCTCTAAATGATTTATCACTTTTTCAAGGAGGGGTTTCCCGTTTATTTCAAGCAAAAACCTGCTTTTTTCTTCCACTCCTTTTATCAGCTCTTTTCCCCCTGCTAAAACCAGTGCATTTTTTATTTTGTAATCAGAAAGGGTTTTTGACAAAAGGTATTCCATTGCCTGGCTCCTGCTCCTGATGCTTAATCCGTCAACTATCCTGTCAACCTGCCTGAGAATGTCTTCTTTTATTGTGATTGTAACCCTTTTTCTCATACACTGTCATACTTCATATGACTCATTCTTATTTTAAAGCCTTTTCTTGTTTTTTTTATTACATACTGCTTATGGATGTGATTTAATGAATATTTCTGTTATCGGAACAGGCTATGTCGGCCTTATTACCGGAGTCGGCTTTGCGCTTAAAGGCCATAAAGTTGTCTGTGTTGACAACAATACTGAAAAAGTTGAAATGATTAACAATAAAATTCCCCCTATTTTTGAAGAAGGATTGCAGGAAGCATTAAACAAGGTTGTCCCTGTTTCTTTGACTGCTTCAGCTGACTTAAAAAAATCAGTTCTTGAATCCGATGTATCTTTTATTTGTGTGGGAACTCCTTGTGATGAAAAAGGCAAATGTGATTTGAGTGCAGTTGAGTCTGTTTCAAAACAGCTTGCTTTGGCGTTAAAAGAAAAAAATTCTTTTCATGTTGTTGTTGTGAAAAGCACTGTGGTGCCTTCTACTACAGAAAAAATTGTTTTGCCTTTGCTTGAAAAATTTTCAGGAAAAAAATCAGGTGAATTCGGCTTGTGCATGAACCCTGAAACATTAAGGGAAGGCTTTGCGCTTGAAGATTTTCTGAACCCTGACAGGATTATTTTGGGTTTAACCGACAAAAAAACAGAAAATGTTTTGAACCAAGTTTATGCAGATTTTTCTTCTCCAAAGTTTTATTGCGGGCTGTCTGAAGCTGAAATGATTAAATACGCTTCCAATTCTTTGCTTGCAGCAAAAATTTCTTTTATTAATGAAGTAGGCAATATCTGTAAAAAGCTGGGAATTAACACTTATACTGTTGCAAAAGGAGTTGGCTTGGATAAAAGAATTTCACCTCATTTTTTGAATGCTGGCCTGGGCTTCGGAGGAAGCTGTTTTCCAAAAGATGTTTCTGCTTTAATTGCAAAAGGAAAAGAGCTTGGGGTAAAAACTTTTTTGCTTGACTCTGTGATGAAAGTCAACGAAGAACAGCCAAAAATTTTTCTTGACTTAATCAAGTCTAAAACCAGCCTTAAAGGAAAAAAAGTTGGTGTGCTTGGATTGGCTTTCAAGCCCGGAACAGATGATGTAAGGGAAAGCCGTTCTATTCCGGTAATTAAATTGCTTTTAAAAGAAAAAGCTGTTGTTTTGGCGCATGACCCTAAAGCAGAAAAAAACATGAAAAAAGAAATTTCAGGAATATCTTATGCCGATTCAGCCCAGAAAACAATTGATTCAAGCGATTTAATCCTTGTTTTGACCGGCTGGCCTGAGTTTTCTGGCCTGGATTTCAGGGGAAAGCCTGTTTTTGATGCCAGAAACATTTTTAAAGAAAAGAAAATTGTTAATTATGTAGGGCTGTCGTGGTGATTGAAAATGGGTAAAGAAAGAAATTTTGTCAGGAAAGCGGTTATTCCTGCTGCAGGGTTAGGCACAAGGTTTTTGCCTGCTTCAAAGGCTGTGCCAAAAGAAATGTTTCCTGTTGTTGACAAGCCTGCAATCCAGTATTTAGTTGAAGAAGCTGTTGCCTCTGGAATTCAGGACATTATTATTGTCACAGGAAAAGACAAGACTGCAATTGAAAACCATTTTGACCATTCAAGTGAATTATATGACTTGCTTGAAAAAAAACAGAAAAAAGATTTGCTTGGCAAAATGAAGAGAATTGATTCTTTGGCTGACATTCATTACATCAGGCAAAAAGAGCCATTGGGTTTAGGTCATGCTGTTTTATGCGCAAAAAAGCATATTGGCAATGAGCCTTTTGCTGTAATGCTTGGCGATGACTTAATTCTTTCAAAAGAGCCTGCACTCAAAAAATTGATTGACATTCATGACAAATTCAACAGTTCTGTTTTGTGTGTTGCACAAGTTCCGAAAACAGAGGTATCAAAATTTGGGGTAATAAAATACAAAAAAAAAGACGGGGAAATTGTTGTGCAGGACATGGTTGAAAAGCCTGTTGCAAGCAAAGCCCCGTCAAATTTAGCTATTGTCGGAAGATATTTGTTGAAGCCTGAAATTTTTGGGATTTTAGAGGAAGTGCCTTTTGGCAAGGGAAACGAACTGCAGTTAACTGACGGATTAAGGGTTTTAAATGAAATTGACAAAATGATGGCTTATGAAATAAAAGACGGCAAATGGCTTACTGTCGGAGACAAAATAAGCTACTTGAAAGCATGCCTTGAGTATTCAATGCAAAGAGATGACATGAGAAAAGAAGCAAGGGAAATCATGAGGAACCTGCTTTAAGGTTTTTTTATGGAAAAAGTTCTGGTTGCAGGCGGGGCAGGATTCATCGGAAGCAATTTATGCGAGGCATTGCTTGAAAAAAAGAAAGAAGTTTTTTGTGCAGACAATTTAATTTCAGGAAACAAAAAAAACATTGCTTTTTTGCTTGAAAATAAAAGATTTCATTTTATTCAGCAGGACATTAATAGTTTTTCTTTTGAAGAAAAATTTGAAGAAGTTTATCATTTAGCTTCTCTTGCTTCTCCGGTTGATTATTTTTCCAAGCCAGTTGAAACAATGCTGGTTGGTTCTCTTGGGACAAAAAATCTTTTGGATCTGGCATTAAAAAACAAGGCAAAATTTTTGTTTACTTCTACTTCAGAAATTTACGGCGACCCTTTGGAGCACCCGCAAAAAGAATCTTATTGGGGTAATGTTAATCCTGTTGGCGAACGTTCCTGTTATGATGAATCAAAGCGTTTTTCTGAGGCATTAATCAAGGCATATGAAAAAAAGTTTTCTTTTAAGGGAAAAATTGTTAGGATATTCAACACCTATGGCCCTAAAATGAAGCCAGATGACGGAAGGGTTGTTCCGAATTTTATTGTTCAGGCATTAAACAACAAGCCTCTGACAGTTTACGGAAACGGAAAGCAGACAAGAAGCTTTTGTTTTGTTTCTGACATGGTTGAAGGATTAATTAAAATGATGGAATCGGATTTTTCCGGGCCTGTAAATTTAGGAAACCCTGAAGAATTCACTATACTTGAGTTTGCTGAAAAAATAAAAAAGTTAAGCAATAAAGACCTTGAAATTGAATTCCTTCCTGCGTTAAAAGACGACCCAAAGCAGAGAAAACCTGATATTTCGCTTGCAGTAGAAAAGCTCGGCTGGAAGCCAAAAGTTCCGTTAGAAGAAGGATTAAAGATTACAATTGATTATTTTAAGGGAGTTAATAATCTTTAATTGTTTTGCTTGATTATATTTTTGTGGTTGAAATGAATGTTCTTGTAACAGGCGGGGCAGGCTTTATTGGCAGCAATTTTATCAAGCATTTTTTTTCTGTTTACCCTGAAGCAAAAATAACAAATTTAGACAAGCTGACTTATGCCGGCAGGCTTGAAAACCTGAAAGAAGTTGAATCAAACAAAAATTATTCTTTCATTAAAGGCGACATTTGTGACAAAAAAATTGTTGCAAAAGCCGCAAAAGATTCTGATTTAATAATTAATTTTGCAGCTGAATCCCATGTTGACCGTTCAATCACTTCTCCTGAAGACTTCATTAAAACAGATGTTTTTGGAACATTTGTCTTGTTAGAGGAAGCAAGAAAAAAAGACATTGGCATAATTCAAATCTCAACTGATGAAGTGTATGGCAGCATTAACAACGGTTTTTTTTCCGAGGACAGCCCTTTAATGCCGTCTTCGCCTTATTCTGCTTCAAAAGCCGGAGCTGACAGGCTTGCTTTTTCTTATTTCAAGACTTATGGCTTAGATGTAAAGATTACTCGTTCGTCAAATAATTTCGGTCCAAACCAGTTTCCTGAAAAACTGATTCCATTGTTTGTAACCAATCTGCTTGAAAACAAGAAAGTGCCTGTTTATGGTGACGGAAAAAATTCAAGGGACTGGATTTTTGTCAAAGACAACTGTGATGCAATAATTAAAGTAATGGAGAAAGGAAAAAAAGGAGAAACATTTAATGCCGGGGCAGGAAATGAGAAAACAAATTTAGAGGTAACAGAATTTATTTTAAATGAATTAGGAAAGAATAAAAGCATGATTGAATTTGTTGAAGACAGGAAAGGCCATGACTTAAGGTATGCTTTGGACTGCACTAAAATAAATGATTTAGGCTTTAAGCCAGAGCATTCTTTTGAAACTGCATTAAAGGAAACAATTTCATGGTATAAACAGAATTCCTGGTGGTGGGAGCCATTGAAGAAAAAATGATTTTCCTTATAGGAAAAGGCTTTTTAGGGGAAAAACTTGTTTCTGTTTTCAGGAAAAAAGGAATAAAAATAGTTACAGCTGACATTGCAGGAAAAGTTGATTATTCCCTTGACATAACAGACGAGCAGTCATTGATTTATTTGTTTAAAGACCTTAACCCTGATATAGTTTTGCTTACTGCAGGAATAACAAGCGTTGACTTTTGCGAGGCACACAAAATTCAGGCAACTGAAGTGAATTTTGAAGGCACAAGAAATGTTGTTGATGCCTGCCGTGCATTCAATTCAAAGCTTGTTTTTTTTTCAACTGACTATGTTTTTGACGGAATAAAAGGGAATTACACTGAAAACGACAAAACCAATCCAATAAACTTTTACGGTAAAACAAAAGTTCAAGGAGAAGAACTGGTAAAAGGAACAGATTCTTTTTTGATTGCAAGGGTTTCATTGTTATATGGTTTCAACTCTATTGAAGACAAAAACACTTTTGTGTGTTATGCAATAGAACAGCTGAAGAACCACAAGGAAGTTCTTGTAGCAAACATAACAAATTCTCCCACTTTAATTGACGATGCCGCAGAAGCAGTTTATTTCATGCTTGAAAAAAATTTTTCTGGCTTGTTTCATGTTGCAGGAAGCGAGTCCTGTTCAAGATATGATTTGCTGATGAAGATCTGCAGGGTTTTTGAATTGGATTCTTCTTTGGTGAAACAAGCTGTTGGAGTTCCTGGCTGGAAAGCAAAAAGGCCAGTTGATTCTTCTCTTGACATTACGAAAATTCAGCTGCAAGGAATTAAAATGAGTTCGGTGGAAGAAGGTTTAATTAAAGTAAAAAAGCAGATGAACTTATGAAAGGCGTAATTCTTGCAGGTGGAACAGGAAGCAGGCTTTTTCCTTTGACTAAAGTAACCAATAAGCACCTTCTTCCTGTTTACGACAAGCCGATGATTTATTTTCCTTTGAATACTCTTCTTGAAGCAGGAATAAAAGACATTATGATTATTTCAGGCAAAGAGCATGCAGGTGACTTCCTAAAGCTGTTGGGCTCTGGAAAGGAATTTAATGCAAGGTTTACTTATGAAATCCAGGAAGAAGCAGGAGGAATTGCACAGGCATTGTCTTTGGCAGAAAATTTTGCTGACAACGAAAAAATTGCCGTTGTTTTAGGCGACAACATTTTAGAGGATTCAATTGCTTCTTCGGTAAAAGAATTTGAGTCGTCATCTGATTCGGCTTTTATTTTTTTGAAAGAAGTTGTTGATGCAAAAAGGTTTGGTGTTGCAGAACTGAAAGGAAAAGAAGTTGTTTCAATTGAAGAAAAACCTAAAACACCGAAAACAAATTTTGCTGTAACCGGAATCTATTTGTATCCTCCAGAGGTATTCAAGATAATCAGGTCATTAAAGCCTTCCGGAAGAGGCGAACTGGAAATAACTGATGTCAATAATGCTTTTATCAGGAAAAAAAAGCTTAAGGCAAATTTTTTAAATGGCTATTGGAGTGATGCAGGAACATTTGAGTCATTATTCAGGGCAGCATCTATGATAAAAAACATAAAATTAAAGTGAATTGTAGATATTTGCGTACTTTTGCATTACTTTTTCTTTTTCAAATAATTTAGCTCTTTTTTTTGAGACATTTACTGCTTTTTCATAAAAATCCCTGTCAGTCAAAAGTTTTTCAAGCATTTCTGCCAACTCATTTGAGTTCCCTCTTTCAACAATTAATTCTTCTTCCTTTTTTTTGTCGGGAGATCCGGCTGAGTCAGTGCATATAACAGGTTTCCCTAACGCCATTGCTTCCATTAAGCTTAAACCAAATGCGTCTCCGTGCAATGCAGGAACTGCCACCACTTCGCTTGAACTGTAAAGCTCGTTGAGTTCCTCATCTGAAACAAAACCTCTTATTTCAACTATGCTTTCCATTTTTTTTTCTTTTATTCTTTTTTCAAGCTTTTCTTTTTCATATGGAGGGCCAACAAAAACAAGTTTTGCATTAACTCTGTCCTTAATTTTTTCAAATGCATCAACTAAAACAAAAACCCCTTTGCTTTCATCAATTCTTCCCACAAACAAAACAATTTTTTTTTCAGGCTTAATGCATTCAATTTTTCTAAACTTGTGTTCAGACCAGCCCTGCAAGGTAGTAATATTTTTGTTCTTGAAATATTTTTCTTCAAAATATTCCTGCAAATTCCAGGTATATGTTGTTATCTTGTCTGCTTTCTTCAGTTCATTCAGAAGAAAAAATTTTTTTATTGGGTTTGAAAAATTTTTTTCCAGTTGCTCTCTTCCAAAAAAAGTAATTACTGATTTTGCTTTCATTTTTTTTGCTAACAGGATAGCCGCAATTAACGGTGGCATAGTATAAAATCCGTGGTAAATGTCATATTTTTCCAGTTTTTTTCCTGCATTAATGTAATCTTGTATTCTTTTCAACGGATTTGTGCGCGTTATTTCATGTGTGTTGAACCTGTAAATATTTACTTTTTCCTGTATTTCATGTTCTTTTAAGTTATCCCAATTTGGCGTAAGAATGTCAGTTTTTATTCCGTTTTTGTTCAGCCATTCAGCTGCACCAAAAACCAGTCTTTCAGTCCCTGCTTTAACAGGAAAAGCAAAATCAGATATAAGAAGAACTTTTTTTGGTTTCATCTAGTTTCTTTTCCTTTCTTTATTTATTTTCTGATGATTCCTATCAGCAGTGCGTTTGCAAAAGAATACGGTGAATCAAATTCTGCGTCCTTAACAGAATTCCAGTCTGCTTCTTTCCAGTCATTCAGCCAGGAAATTCTTTTCAGCCAGAATTTCTCTGTAAATGGAATCTCGTTTTTCTCTATCATTTTGTCCATGTCAACATTATAGTTGACAGGCATTGAAACAATCATTTTCCCTCCTTCAGCCAAACAGTTGTTTTTTAGGTTTTCTACTGCTCTCAACACTTTTTTTGGTTCTTTTGGGAATTCGTCCCAGTCTTTAAATCTGCCGCAGCCAACATGCTCTAAAGTGGAAATGCTTACAATCAGATCATATTTTTTTTTGGGTTTAAAATCAACCACGTCTTGGTTTATTACACCTTTGCCTTTTTCAAATTTATCAACAATATCATGCTCAAAAGAAAAATAATGTGATAAAACATTTCCGATTTCAAGAATTCTTTTTCCTTTAAACTTTTGAACTTCGCTCCACATTAAAGGCAATTCAACTGCTCTTTCATTTCTCCAGGTCATTTTGTCTTTTCTTTCAGCAAAATATGTATATTTTTTTCCATTAAAATAAAAGCCAGGCTTAAAAATTTTATGGTAATAATACAGGGATTTAATCAAGAACTTCTTCAAAACCAAATCCTCCTATTATTTTTGGCTCGGGCAAGGGAACAATAAATTTTCCTCCGTTTTCAAGATACTCTTTTTCTCTTTCCGTGAATTCCTTCAGGAAATGCCATGGCAAAATTAAAAAGTAATCTGGATTTTCTTTTCTTGCTTGTTCCTCAGATATTATTGGAATTAGTGTCCCTGTAGTTTTTTTTCCTATTTTGTCTAAATTTCTTTCTGCTGCTGCTTTGATCAATTTGTTGTTTAAGTTAAAAAATTGCAGCAGAGTGTTTCCTTTGGTCGATGCCCCATAAACGTAGATTTTTTTTCCTTTTGCATTTTCTTGTTTTATGAATTCAACTAGCTCTTTTTTAATTTTGTTTACCCTTTCTGCAAACTCTTCATAAGGTTTTTTTGTTTCAAGCCCTATTTTTTTTTCGCGGTCCCTTAATTCAAATAATTTTTCTTTTTCCTTTTCAAGAGCTTTTATTTTGGCTCTTTTGTGTTTTATATATGTTCTAAAACTTCCCCCATTTACATTGTTTAATTCCACTCCAATTACTTCCATTTCATGTCTTTTAAGCAAATTTTCAAGTGAAGTTAAAGAATAAAATTCTATGTGTTCATGGCATATGTTATCAAATGCATTTTGTTCAAGCATTAAAGGAAGGTAACTCATTTGAATTACCCATAAACCATTATCATCCAGACATTTTTTTACATCCTTAACAAAATCGTTTGGCTTATCCAAATCGTAAAACATTGCAATGCTTGTAATTATCTTCGCTTTTTCTTCTTTGAACTCTTTTTGAAACTCTTTTGCATTAAAGAAATTGTTTATTATTTTTGTTGTTCCTTTTTGAGAGTACGCAAGCAGGTTTTTTGCAGGGTCAAACCCTATAAGTTTGATTCCTTTTGTTTGATAGTTTCGCAACAAGGTTCCGTCATTGCAGCCTATATCAAGAACCAAATCATTTTTTTTTAATGAAATTATTTGTTCTGCTTTTTTTGTTATATCAGCTAAAGCGAGAATCATTGTTTTGTTCATCCCAGATAAATACCAATAATTATGGTACATCAAATTAGATGGTGTTGTATGCCTTAATTGTAATAATCCGCAACCACCTGCCTTGCTATCACATAAAACAAGTTTCAGTGGGATTTTTACGTGTTTTTCTTTTGATGTTGCAACAAAATTTGACACAAATTGGTTTCCCAAAGAAAGTATTTTAATTAATTTTTTTTTACCGCAAACCCTGCATTTTTTTATTTCAACCGCTTTCTTCATTTAATCACTTGGAACAATTTATTATATTGTTCTCATAACAATTTAAATAGTGTGATTTTTTTGTATTTATTTTTGTACCAAAATCCTTTTTAATAACTGATTTTCAAATGTATTTTAATTAAATTCAGTTGATTTTATTATTGTCTTGTTTATTGATGGTTATGAGTACTGTAAGAAGAATAGGAAAAAATATTTTTTTTCTTAGTGCAGGGAATATTGTTCAAAGGATTCTTTCTCTTGGCATGGTTATTTACATTGCACAAAAATTAGGGGTTGGAGATTTTGGTGTTTATTCTTTTGCTTTTTCTTTTGTTTTAATTTTCACAGTTTTTGGAGATTTAGGGATCGGAGTCTTAATTTCCAGGGAAATCGCAAAAGATAAAAGCAAAGCAGGTGAACTTCTAGGAGATGCTTTTGTAATTAAAATATTTTTATCCTTAGTTGTGCTTATTGTTGTTTTTGTTTTAGGCACTTTGCTTAATTTCTTTTATGGAACAAAATATTTCTCTTCTATGTTTTTTTTTATTTTGATCGCGGGATGTTCTTTGTTGTTCGATTCAATGGCTGGCCTGTTTAGAATGATTTTTTTTGCTTTTCAAGAAATGCAATATGATTTTTTTGTGAATGTTTTTTACAAAATTATTCTTGTATTTCTTACAATCGGAGTTCTTTTTTTTGGTTATGGGCTAAAAGAAGTTTTTTTTGTGGCAGTGTTTTCAAGCTTTTTTAATTTTATTTTAAGTTTCTTTGTAGTAACAAGAAAATTTACCAAACTTAAAATTAATTTCAATTTTAAAAAATATAAAAAGCTTGTTATGTTGAGTTTGCCGTTTTCTTTAATGTACCTATTAACAGCAATCTATGGGAACATTGCTTTAATTACGCTTTTATTTTTTAAGGGGAATGTCAGTGTTGGTTACTATGCTGCAGCAATGAGATTGGTTTCTGTTATTGGTTTTGTGCCTGCAACTTTTATGACAGTGGTTTTTCCAGTAATGGCATCTTTTTATGCGGTTTCTAACAAGTCTCTTAACACTGTTGTTGAAAAATCGTCCAAATATTTGTTAATTATTGTTCTTCCCATAGCTTTTTCCACAACACTGCTTTCAGAAAGAATTATAGGATTAGTTTACCCTACTACTGGGTTAAATAATTTTTTCCCGGCTTCTACGGCACTGACAATTTTAATCTGGCTTTCTGTGTTTAATTTTTTAAATATGGTCTTTTTGAATGTGTTGCAGTCTACTGTTTTTGAAAAAAGAGCTTCTTTTCTTTTTGGCATTTCCTTGATTATAAACATTTTTTTGAGTTTAATTTTAATCCCGATTTATGATTTTATAGGGGCGGCTTTTGCAAGCGTTTTATCTGAGTTGGCTCTTTTTATTTTAGGAGGATATTTTGTTTCTAAACATTTTTTAAATTTTTCTTCTTTGTTAAAAGATGTAATAAAATGTGTAATTGCAAGTTTTGTAATTTTCATTTTTATTTATTTCTTTTTCTTTTTAAACATATTTCTTTTGGTTATCATTTCTTCTATTTTGTATTTTGTTGTTTTGATTTTAATTAAGGGCTTTGATGAAAAAGACATTATTTTCTTTAAAAAAATTATTGAAAGGAGTAATTGACAGGATTAAGAAAATTTTTTTAAGTTATTTTAATGCCACAGCTGTTATTGAGCCAACTAAAGAATCTGGCATTAAAGGGATTTTTGAGGCATTAAAGAAAAGGACTTTTCTGAAACCTGTTTGTTTTAATTTTTGCTCTAAACTTTTTGTATTGAAAAATCTTATATGCGGACAGTTGTGTTTTGGAATAAAGTATTCTCCTTTGCCAAACAAAAAATTAATTCTGTTTCTTATTGACAAAACATTCGGGCAGGTGATAATCAATTTGCCTTTTGGCAGTATTGAGTAAAAAATGTTTTCCAAAAATTCGTTTGTGAAAAACAAATGTTCAATTACGTCAAAAGAATAAATTGTTTTAAATTTTTTTTTAATTTTTTTTTCTTCAAAGTTGTGAACAAAAAAATGGCCAGGCAAAAACGAATTGGCAACGCTAATAACTTCCTCAGAAATGTCACAACCAAAAGTTTTTTTGAAACCCTTGTTATAAAAATACCTTACATCATACCCTTTTGAACAGCCAACATCTAACATAGGTTCTTCAAAGAATGGCAGGATTTTTTGAATTCTTTCTTTAGATAAAGGGATTCCATTTTCCCTTTCTTCAGGCATTTTTCTTCCATATTCTTTGTAATATTCTTTGAGTTGCATAGAATTCTATAAGATAAAATGTTAAGAAATGTTTTTATTTGATAATTCAAATTTATCATATATTAAGGCATCTGTATAGAATTTTAGATTGTTTGATTCTTGTACGAAAAAGCATATAAATGATTTTCTAACATAAATATACTGAACTAATATTTATTTTTAGTATGAGGGATTACAATGATTCATGTCTGTGAACCAAATATCGGGAAAAAAGAATTTGAGTACGTAAAAAAATGCTTTGATTCAAACTGGATTTCTTCTATGGGCCCTTTTGTGAAAGAGTTTGAGGAAAAATTTGCTGGATTCTGTGACACAAAATACGGCATTAGCGCTACAAGCGGCACAACAGCACTGCATTTGGCTGTTGCTTCTCTTGGAATAAAAAAAGGCGATGAAGTGATAATGCCTTCTTTCACAATGGTTGCCACAGCTAATTCAGTTATTTATGCAGGAGCAAAACCTGTTTTAGTTGACTCTGAAATGGATACATGGAATATGGATGTAACCAAAATAGAGGAAAAAATAACCAAAAAAACAAAGGCAATAATGCCTGTTCACACTTACGGCCATCCAGTTGACATGGACCCTTTAATGGAAATAGCTGAAAAACACGGCCTGAAAGTTATAGAAGACGGGGCTGAAGCCCATGGTGCCTTATACAAAGGAAAAAAAGTCGGCTCTATTGGAGACTGCGGCTGCTTCAGCTTTTATGCAAACAAAATAATTACTACCGGAGAAGGCGGAATGGTTGTAACAGCCAATGAAGAATTAAGTGAAATGGCGCACACTTTAATGAACCATGCTTTTTCAAAAGAAAAGCATTTCTGG
>JBDRFE010000010.1:0-2457 GCA_043819075.1 archaeon | reverse complement strand
CACGGCCAGTTAGCCGGAAGAGGGGTTAATATTCTTGTCTGCAAAGGGCTGCCGGTAATAATTGATTTTGAAAAAGCATCAATTCAGAGGAAAACACATAACAGAACTGTTTTAGAATCTTTTTTGTTTAAGAACCCGCATTCGCTGATAACAAAAAAAGTTAAAGAAATTCTGGGTTGAATCTGAAGCAACAGAAAAAGTTAAAGAAATTTTAAGCTGATTTTTTTTGTTTTACAATTAATTCTGTTTTCATTCTGTAAGCTGTAATCCTGCTTAATTTTTTCGGCAGAACAATTTTTTTGTGTTTTGCATTATCTAGAAAGTCTGCAATGAATTCAACTGGTTTTTCTGTTGCCATCCAGTTTTTTTTGTCAAATTTTTTTAAGTTAATTGGTTCAGAGTATTCTCTTAAAGTTTTTTCCCCTGAGTAATTAAAATAGTTTTCAAAATAAGACATCACTAATTCTTTTATGCTTGAATAAACTGGTTCCCTGTATTTTAAGCCTGAATACTTTGACTGGGCTATTGCACCCCAAAATTTTCCCTGCCTGAAAACAGCCAAAACATGGTCGTCATCCCTTACAGCCCTTAAGTCAACTAATAAGGGTTCAAAGCCTTGAATTCTTAGGGCTGCTGCGGCAAACAATGCGCCTTCAAGGCAATGCGCTTTTTTGTGTTTTAAAACCAGTTTAGGAGAATAATAGGTTTCAGTTTTTTCCTCTGAATTGTATTTTATTTTTGTGTCAAGAAAAGCCTGTATTTTTGCAGGAGAATCAAGCTTTTTTAATACACTGAATTCTTTTTCTGTCAAACCGAATTTGTCCATGAAATAATCAAATGCAAAAAAGAATTAAAAAGTAGTGCAATAACTTACTTGCTTTTGCTGGTTAAAATGTATTGGATTGCATTGTTTGAATCTGTAACTACATTCACTGAATCTCTGTTTGGGTTTCCTCCAACTGAGTCGCTTATTAGTATTGTGTTTTCCCATGCTCCGCTTGAGTGCAGGATTTTTGTCCATGCTTTTGTTGAGTTCCATTCAGTGAATAAAAAGATTAAGTCGTTTGAAGAGTTTGAGGTTAAGGTTATTCCTCCTTCTCCTGTTCTATATGGTGTCTGGCCTGTTTCACTGTAATACCCACTGCAAGAACCTGCATCAGAGTTAATTTGGATTGGAGAAAGCCAGTTTACTGCATCAGATGATTTTCTGAAGTAGGCGTCTCCGAAGCTTGAGCCAGTGTAATAACAATAGCTTATTCCATAATTTCCGTCTAATGTTTTTACAAAGTTTTTTGCTGCATTGGATGGGTTTGGCAGAAAGTTTTCTGAAAACAATGAATGTTGTGTTTTGTCTATTAAAACAAAACCAGTTTTTTCCGGTTCAGCATTATTGTTTGCGTCAACCGAATAATACTGTACTCCAATATTCCCGTCAGTTGAAACCAAAATGCTTTCATTGTATAAATTCAAATCGCCAAAATTCACATCTTTTCTTGGATTAACATCTATTCTATAATAACTTGTATTACAGTCTGCTGCATTTACATCAATGCAACTTAAATGCAAATTTGCGTCAAAGTCCTGCCAGAAAACATTATTATCTATGATGCTTGTTTTAGTTGAATAACCATTGAATACTGTCCTATAAGTTGGATTAGTGGCTGTTGGAGGAGTATAAGCTGCATCAGCCAGGATTCTTAGCTCGTAAATGCCTTGTTCTGTTATTTTTATTGTCCAGTTTAAATCATAAAATTTTCCAACCAACAAATTTGCGTTTGAATCTGGGTTTGTTCCTGCAACTAAACTAATTTTTCCTGTTGCACCAGCATTCTGCCAGTTGTTGCAGGCAATTCCTTCACACCATTGAATAAAAGAGCTTGCAGCACCACAACTAGATTCATTGCATTTAGTTCTCCCATTTATCATAATATTTTCATCTAATCCAAAAAAATAACCGTCTGCTTTCTGGTCATCAAAAAAAACGCTTAAATAAGGGTCTTCATAACCAGTACCCTGGTCTTTAATTGTTTCTTCTGGAGGCGGTTGGTCACCAAAACTCAACCCCAAAAGCAACACAATCAATAAAACCATTAACAATTTTTTCATTGCACTTCACTCCAATAAAAGTAATTCAAGTCAAACAAAGAACTCATTAAATTTGAGTCCAAAGTTGAATATTCTTCTCCTGAAAACTTCCTGTAAGCATAAGCCAGTTTTCCTTCAACCAAACCTTCATCTAATACAACTGGATTAACACAGTTTGCTGTCCTGCAGTGTGTTAACTCCATTTCGTTTTCCCATGTTGTTCCATTAAAGCCTGTTAAGAAAACATTTTTGTTTGAGTTTGAATCAGAGGAAAACAAGACAATCAATTCATTTCCATTCACTGTTATCACCGGGTCAACTGAGGTTTTGCTTGAAACCAGTTCAGCTGAACTCCATCCACTTGAATACTTC
>JBDRFE010000009.1:0-17545 GCA_043819075.1 archaeon | reverse complement strand
AGCAACAAAAAGCATATAAATATATCTATGAAATATTAGTCTCATTTTATGAGACTTTTAAAACATATGTTTTTAAATAATTAGACTTTATTTTATTTGGTGATTAAATGGAACTTTTAGCTCCTAAAGAAGTTCAAGAAGAAATGAAACTCAAAGAACCAAAAGAAATGAATTATTTTGAAACAAATCTTATCTTTGATGGAAAACAATTTTCAATTAAAATTCCTGCTTCAATGAGAAACTCAATTGAACTAAAAAAAGGAATGAAAGTAGAACTAAACATTACCAAGAAAAAGCCCATAACTATTGAATGTGTGATTGTTGATGAAGAAAAGAAGAAGGAAAAAAATAAGTGAAAAAAGAAAAAAAATAATTGGCTCTTTTGAACGCCAAATACTTAAAGTTTTAATGGAAAGAAAATACTACCTAAACACGACCCAAGTTGCAGAAATAGCACACACTTCTTGGAACACAGCAGAACACTATTTGAAAAGAATGCATAATAAAAACTGGGTTAAAATGAAAACAACAGGCAACAGAAAACTTTGGAGTGCATACAACATTTAGTTTTTCAGATTAAGTTAATAACCCAATTCCTGTGCTATAATCAATCTGGCAGTCTCTCTTACAATCATCATCTGATTTAAGTAGTTTGTCTATGATATTTCTTTCATCACATTCTTTAATACAGTTTGACAAATAAGCGTTTAATATGCATTTGAATAATTTTCCTTCACAGTTTACTGAAGTGAAATCTTCTGGGTCTGCTCTGACGTTGCCAGTACAAGTTGAGGATAACCCACTGCATTCTTTCATTGATTTTGGGATTAGAGTGTTGTAACAATTTGGAGAACTTAAATCAAACGCAAATTTTATTTTGCATTCTTGTGTTGTTCCACTTAATACTTCAATGAACTGAACACAACCATTAGAATTTACTGCGACCTTTGCTTTTTGGCAATTTTTATAAGCATCTTGAAAACAGCCTGCTCCTGATACATTAACACTATTACTTAAAACTCCACAATCTTTGGGATTGCAAGTTCCGTTCATACAAATTCCGCTATTACTGCATTGTTTGAACTTATATGTAGTTCCATCACAGCACTCAAGAGGGCAGTCTTGTTGGATACATTGGTAATTAATGCAATCAAAATAAGAAGGACAATTTTTTTGTCGGTATTCTAATCCAATGCAACAATCAAAGGGGCATGACTTTTCTTCATAAATAATACTTTCATTTATCTCTGTTTTTTTATTTTCTATTGTTTTTGAACATAAATCAGGATTAGATACGGACTCTCCATTAGAACAAACATACATTTGTTGATTAGAATTAGATGAATCTTGAGTGCAACCACTAAAAAGAAGAGAAAAAAGAATTATTGAAAATATAATTGTTTTTTTCATTTCATCTCATTTCTCTGCATTCATTTCCATTAATACAAATGGGTTTTTCGTTGGTGCATCCGTTGTAAGGAGTGTTTCTCTCGGGATTACATAGCACTACTTTTGTAGTGGTCTTACATTGCCCATTTTCACAGCTAAAAGACAAACTAATGTGTTCTCCATTAGTATAACTAACAAAAGTATTGATTCCACATTGTGCATCGCCCAAGTTACAACTTTGCCCATAAAATATTTCTTCAGTACCTATAGGTCTTCCAGTATATTCTTTTTCCTTTGGGCAAGCATCTGGATTAGAGACTGTTGTTCCGTCAGAACACACATATTCTTTTTGGGGTTGTTGTTGAGTACAAGCACTAAATAGAATTAATCCAATCAAACCAATAATTAATATTTCCTTCATTTCATTACCTTAGCAATCTCTATCCCAAAATGGACAAGTTTTTTTTGTTTGTTTTATTCCATCTGGTCCGACCGTTGTAGTAGTTTTATCTGTAGTTAATGCTCCTTCATTTTTTTCTTCTGCCACAGTACAACCGCTAAAGCTTATGGAAAAAACTAAAAGTAGAAATAAAGCTAAAATTATTTTTTTGTTCAATTAATCACCCCTGACTGCTTTTAATAGTGTTTTATATTGTTTTTTCCCCTTAATAATACTTACTTTTTTTGTTGTTTCTCTATTTTTTGTTAGTTAAGGTATTATTTGACTGCAAACAACCTTTTCTTATGGATTTAAGTTTTTTTGAAAAAAGAGGCACAGTAAAATTATTGCTTTTTATGTTGAACAAGCCTCCATTAAGGTTTAAAGATTTAAAGAAATCGTTGCCAAGAGAAGCAACATTATCTTTAAGATTAAGAGAATTAGAAGAACTAAAACTAATTGAAGCTGTACCAATCAAAGAAGAAAAAAGAAAGTTTTTTGCTTACATTTTGACAGAAAAAGGGAAGAGCACTGCACGAAAACTGAAGGAAATAAATTAGATAAAAGTAAATACTTTTTGTTACAAAAAATTAGTGCTAAAATATGAGGCAGATTTACCTCTGCCACACTTAATGATAACTAGGTGTGGAAAATGTTAAAAAACAATAACATAAAAGGGGGTGAAAATTTAGAAAGTGGAATAATGACAGGGCACGGTGCTTTTGGTTTACCAATTGAATTAGAGAGAAAGGTAACTAAATGGGTTGCAATTATTTCTTCAATTCTTTTAGCAGTAAACATTTATATCAACGACAATAATTTGTGGTTTATTTCATTAATTCTTTTTGGATTTGCAGTTTATGTTTTTAGGAGATGGTAAAAATGATAACGTTGCCATCTCATAAAGATTTTGTTGAAAAGGCTCCTGATTTGATTTTAATATTTGGGATGCTTCTTGGATTAATATTGCCAATTGTTGGGCTGATACTAGATATTTTTACTGATTTACCAGTTGGTGCATTTAAATTAGGTGAAATGGAAGTTATAGGAATTAATACTTTTACATTAACAGGAGTTTTACTTTTTAGTGTTTCTTACTATTGGCATATTAAAAAAAGGGAAAAAGGTTACAAAAAAGAGGAAATTACTAACAAAGAACACAAATTGTTAATAAAGACCGAAGGGCTTTGCTATTTGGACTCACAAGGTTTTTTGTACATAAATACTTTAATAAAAAATTTAGGGGAAAAAGACACTACCCTTGAAAAAGTTTGTTTATATCTTCCTAACAAGAACTATGAATTTGAACATCAAGAAATTTATAAATCTTTAAAGGCAGGAATGACTTTGCCACGTAAAGAAAAGTTTAATGTACTTCACCAAAATTCTGAAAAGTGCGTTGAACTCCCTAGTGAACTAGAAAAAAATGGAATAATAAGATACTATGAAACATTTAGCACAATAGATGTTAAACTAAAGTTCAAAAAAAATGATAAAAGTTAAAATAGGGCAAACAAATGACTTTAGGAGCAGATTCGCTACTTTAGGAGCAAAACGCACTAAAATAGCAAAGCTGGTTCAGCTTTGGTTTAAAAAGGAAGTTAAGTGCCCCTAATTTTACTGATTTGCCCTATTTCCTTAAGGACTACAGGCAAAAGACTGTTCCTGTTCAATGGTTTTTAAATTTATTTTAACACAGTTCTATCCGAGAAAAATGGGAACTGCAATAGGGGAATTAACTGAAAAAGAAATAATTGATCTGGATGCATTAGAAAACAGGCTGCTTGGAATAGATTCATTTAACATTCTGTATCAGTTTCTTTCAAACATCAGGGGCCAGGACGGAAGCCCTTTGACTGATGCACAAGGAAACATTACTTCTCATTTAACCGGATTGTTTTACAGGACAACAAATTTGCTTTCACGCAATATAAAGCCGGTTTTTGTTTTTGACGGAAAACCTCATGCATTAAAAGAAAAAACAAGAGAGAAAAGAAAAGCTATCAGGACTGAAGCAGAAAAAAAAATGAAGCAGGCAAAAGAAAAAGGCGATTTAGAGGAAGCAAGAAAGTTTGCCCAGCAAACCTCAAGGCTTTCAAGAGAAATGGTTGAAGAAGCAAAACAATTAGTTGAGTTTATGGGACTGCCTGCAATACAGGCAAAAAGCGAAGGCGAAGCACAGATTTCATTGATGGCAGAAAAAGGAAAATTGTTTGGCTGTGTAAGCCAGGACTATGATGCACTGTTATTTGGCACGCCGATTCTGTTAAGGAATATTACTGTCGGCGGAAAAAGAAAAGTTCCCGGAAGGAATATTTATTTGGATGCCTTGCCTGAAAAAATTTCACTTCAAAAGACTCTTGAAAAAAATGAAATAGACAGGAAGAAACTGGTGTGGATTGCAATATTGATTGGAAATGATTTTAATGAAAAGTTTCCGAAAATAGGGCCAAAAACTGCGTTAAAATTAGTGAAAGAAAATAATTCTTTTGAAGAAATAATAAAACAGGCTGGTTTTGAGCCTGAATTTGATTTCACTGAAATAGAAAAAATTTTTCTTGAACCAGAATACAATGAAGACTTTGAAATAAAGTTTTCTTCACCAGACAAAGAAAAAGTAATTGAACTGCTTTATGAAAAACACCAGTTCAGCAAAGAAAGGGTGCAGAACATGCTTGAAAAGCTTGAAAAAACGCTTGAAGAAAAAGGCCAGCAAAGCTCTCTGGGAAAATGGTTTTAATGAACACAAAGCTTGTCCCTGAAAAAGTTGTAAAAGACTCTGTTGAAGAAATCCTGAAAAGATATAAGGTTTCAGCTGAACAGGCTGAAAGCTTTTTTCTTGAAGAAGCATTCAAGAACAGGAAATTCACCGAAAACGTCATGGAGTTTTTTGAAAAAAAGAATTTCAGGAAATGGAAGGAATATAAGAGTTTGATGAAAAAAACAAAGAAAAAAATTTATTTTTTTTTAAGGCAGTACAAGCATGAAAGCGCTGAAGAAATTGAAAAAAAGTTTGCTGAATTAAAAGAAGAGCTTGAGAAAAAAAAGAATCTGGAGAAAACCTTTGGTTTGCACAAACAGCTTCTTTCAATGCATGTTTCTTCAAAAGAAAGGCTTTCTTCTTATGAAAAATTCTATGAAAAAATTTTTGCCGTAACCGGAAAGCCTGAAACAATTCTTGATGTTTCCACCGGATTCAATTACTTTTCTGTTCCTTTCATGAAACTGAAAAAACTTTTTTTTGTCGGAACAGAATTCAAAAAAGAATACATTGAAGGAATAAACTCTTATTTTTCTTTGATTGAAAAATACTCTGAAATAAAAGGAAAAGGCATTCAATTGAATTTAATGGAAACAGATTTTGATTCAAGAAATGAATTAATTGAAGCAAACAACGGAAAAGAATTTGATGTTGCATTTTTGCTGAAACTGATTCCTGTAATGGAAAGGGAAAAAAAAGGGGTGACAAAAAATTTGATTGACATTATTCCCGCTGAATGGATTATACTGAGTGCCTCAAAAGAATCAATGACAAAAAAAGAAAAAATTGCTTTCAGGGAAACCTCTGCCATAAAAAAGTTTATTAAGGAGAATTCCCTTTATTTGAATGCAAGAATTGAATTTGAAAACGAAATAGTTTTCGTTACAAAAAAGGAATAAAAAATGGTTGAAACAGACTATGAAGAAATAAAAAAAAGCATTCTCATGAAAAAAAAACAGGGAATGCGGGAAAAAGACATAATAAAGTTTTTGGAGCTCGCAGGCTATCCTTTAAGGCTGCTGGAAGAAGTTAACAGGGAACTGGAAAAAGGGGAAGAAAACAATAAAGGGAAAGAAAACAATGGAAACCCTATCATCACAAAAATTGCTGCAGGGCTCTTTGGAATAACTTCTTTAATTGAACTGCTTTATTTTTTTCTTTTGGTTCCAGCAAAAAAGTATTCAATGGCAGGGCCTGAATTCATTCCGCTGCTTGTAATGTTAATTTTTGTAATCCTTTCAGCCCTTATTGCTTACGGCTTATTCTATAAAAAATACTGGGGCATAAGCCATTCTTCTACAGTAATATTCCTGCGAATGCTTTTGTTAGGATATCTTGTCTTAATGAAATATGAATTCTTCATTTTCATTATTGCAGTAGACGTGATTCTAATGATTGTGCTATTGCTTGTAAAGCCTTTTTTTGAGAAGACAAAGCTTAAAACAGAACAGGAAAACATGATGGAAGAAGTTGAAAAACACGAAAAAGGCGAAGACAAAAAAGAAATCTGGGAAAACTAAAAGCTAAAAAATAAAAAAACATTCCAGTATAATTAACGCATAAGCAAGAAATCAAAGGGGGAATTAAATGAAAAAAAAAGCAATTATAATGGGAGCCGCAGGAAGGGATTTTCACGACTTTAACACTTTTTTTAGAGACAACGAAGAATTTGAAGTAGTATGTTTTACTGCAACACAAATTCCTGGAATAGATGGAAGGGTTTACCCAAAAGAACTTGCAGGAAAGCTTTATCCGCATGGAATCCCAATTGAATCAGAAGAAAAACTGGAAAAACTAATCAAAGAAAAAAATGTTGATATTGTTTTTCTTTCTTATTCTGATTTGCCTTTTCCTTATGTGATGACAAGGGCTTCAAGAGTTTTAAGCACAGGAGCTTCATTTGAATTGCTTGGGCCAAAAGCAATGCAGTTAAAAAGCTCTAAACCAGTTATTGCAGTTAATGCCGTGAGAACCGGCTGCGGGAAAAGCCAGACAACAAGATATATTGCTGAAATACTTAAAAAACAAGGAAAAAAGTTTGTTGTAATCAGAGAGCCAATGCCTTACGGGAATTTAGTTGAACAATCAGCCATGAGATTTGAAAAATATGAGGACATGGAAAAAAACAAATGCACTATAGAAGAAATGGAAGAATTTGAACCCCACATAGAAAAAGGAAATGTATTATATGCAGGGGTTGATTATGAAAAAATAATCAGGAAAGCAGAAAAAGAAGCTGAAATAATTTTATGGGACGGAGGCAACAATGAATTCAGTTTCTATAAAACAGACTTGTTGTTTGTTGTCGCAGACCCTTTTCGAACAGGGCATGAATTAAGCTATCATCCTGGAATGGCAAACTTTTTGATGGCAGATGCAATAATAATAAATAAAGTCAACACCGCAGAAAAAACTGAAGTGGAAAAACTTAAACAAAACATCAGGAAATGGAACCCTAAAGCAAAAATAATTGAATGCAATTCCAAACTGATTTTAGATGAAGAAGTTGACTTGAAAGGAAAAAAAGTTTTAGTAGTAGAAGACGGCCCGACTTTAACTCACGGAGGAATGAATACTGG
The DNA here is from genome assembly GCA_043819075.1 of archaeon. Classification (GTDB taxonomy): domain Archaea; phylum Iainarchaeota; class Iainarchaeia; order Iainarchaeales; family 1-14-0-10-31-34; genus 1-14-0-10-31-34. The sequence continues at coordinate 10,377 of JBDRFE010000009.1, read as the reverse complement.
TGCAGCAACTTTTATGGCACAACAGCAGGGGGCAATACCAATTGACCCAAAACCGATTGCAGTTGAATCAATCAAAAAAACATTTGAAAAATACAGTCATTTGAAAAACATCCTGCCTGCAATGGGCTATGGAGAAAAACAAATCAAAGACTTGGAAGAAACAATCAACAAAGCTGACTGCGACTATGTTTTAAGCGGCACGCCGATTGACTTAAGCAAGATAGTGAAATCAAACAAAAAAATAATCAGAGTAAGATACGATTTAGAAGAAATTAATGCAGGGGAAATAGAAAAAGAAATTGAAAAGAAAATCAAGTGATTTTTTATTCAAAGCTTCCCCGCAGGGGAACAAAAACAAACAAGCCTTCAAGAAAATCTTTTTTCAAGGGCTTGCCGTTGAATTTCATTACTGACTGAATTCTCTGCGAAAAACTGTCTCCTACCGGGGCAACTGCAATTCCTTTTTCTTTTAATGAATCAAACAGGTTTTTCGGCAGAAAAGGGCAGGCAGCAGAAACAAGAATTCTGTCAAATTTTTCTGAAAACTTTTTTTTTAATACGTCTTCCTGAACCAGTGAAATGTTTTTTCTTTTCTTTATTTCAGAATTTGATTTTGCTTTCTCAAAAAGTTCTTTAACTAATTCTACTGCAATAACTTTTCCTTTTTTTCCAACAATTTCTGAAAGCAGGCACGCAGTGTAGCCAGAGCCAAATCCTACATCAAGGACTTTCATTTCTTTTCCGGCTTTAAGCATTTCAAGCATCACAGCAATAGTGTATGGCTGGGAAATAGTCTGGCTAAAGCCAATCGGAAAAGCCTCATCAATGTACGCATTTGATTTAATTTCTTCTGGAAAAAATTCTTCTCTTTTTACTTCAAGGAAAGCGTTTTCAACTTCTTTTGACTTGACTGCACCGGAATCAATTAAATTTAACACAAGTTTTTTTCTTTCAAGAAAAAAGTCAGCCATAACAAAATTTAATCATTAATTGAATTTAAATTTTGTTTGGCGATTCAAAAACTTCCCTGATTCTTTTAATCACCCAGTCAAGCTCTTGTTTTGAAGCAATCAAAGGCGGAGCCAGCCTTATAACCTGTTCATGGGTTTCCTTGCATAAAACTCCTTTTCCTAAAAGCTGCAAACAAAAAGGTTTTGCAGTTGAAATCTCTTTTTTTATTTCAATTCCGATGAATAAGCCTTTGCCTCTTATTTCTTTAATGGAGACAGAATTAATTTTTTTAAGCTGGCTTAAAAAATATTCTCCATTAATTCTGCTTTTCTCGCACAATGATTCTTCCTGTATTACCTTGATTGATTCAATTCCAACAGCGCAAGCCACGGGATTGCCACCAAAAGTGCTTCCATGGTCTCCTGGCTGGAAAACATTCATTACTTCTGCAGAAGAAATCATTGCAGAAACAGGAATTATTCCCCCACCCAAAGCTTTTCCGACAATTAATATATCTGGCTTAATGTTTTCATGCTGGAAAGCAAACATTTTTCCAGTTCTTCCAAAACCAGTCTGAATTTCATCCAAAATTAAAAGAACATTTTTTTCAGAACAAATTTTTCTTACTTTTTTTAAGTAACCGTCTGAAGGAAAAATTATTCCCCCTTCGCCTTGAACTGGTTCAAGCAAAAAGCCGACAGTGTTTTTATCTATTGCTTTTTCTAAAGCATCAACATCATTGAAGTCAATTAATTTAAAGCCGTTACAGAAAGGGCCAAAACCTTTTTTGTATTGTTCTTCAGAAGAAAAGCCAACAATAGTTGTAGTCCTTCCGTGAAAATTATTTTTGCATGCAATAATAACTGCTTTTCCGTCTTCAATTCCTTTAACTGAATAACCCCATTTTCTTGCAGCCTTTATTGCGGTTTCAACTGCTTCTGCACCGGAATTCATCGGCAAAGCCTTTTCCAAGCCGGACACAAGCACTAATTCTTTCATGAATTCGCCTAAAAGATTGTTATGAAAAGCCCGTGAAGTAAGAGTAAGCAAATCCAATTGCTTTTTTGCTGCAGCAACAATTCTTTTATGCCTGTGGCCGTGGTTTAAAGCAGAGTAAGCGCTAAGGCAGTCAAAATATTTTTTTTTGTTCTCGTCTTCAGCCCAGCAGCCTTGCGCTTTAGTTATTACAACAGGTAATGGCGCATAATTTCTTGCGCCAAATTCTTCTGCCAGGGCAATCGCATTACTTTTCACTGTCAATTCCCCCTGACTTTTTTATTCCAGCCTTTAATGCATCAGAAAAAACTTTTTTAAGAAAAGAATTCCTTAAAACATCCAGTTCTTTTTCTGTTACTCCGCCCGGAGAAGAAACCAATTCAATTAACTGTTCTTCTGAAATCCCTTCCCGCATTAAAATTCCAAGAGTTCCATTCAGCGAAGCCAAAACAAGTTTTCTTGATTTTGTTTTGCTTAAGCCGTTTAATTCAGCTGCCTTAACTGTTTCACTAATCAGGAAAGCCCAGAATGCAGGGCCACAGCCAGAGACAGCAGTAATCAAGTCAAATTCATTTTCTTTTGCTTCAAGGCATAAGCCAATTCCTTCAAGAATTCCTAAAACAATTTTTTTGTCTTTTGAGCTGAAACCAGAGCCAAAAGCAAAAGCAATTACTCCTTTATTGCATGAAACCCCTAAATTTGGCATTAGCCTTACTGTCTTACAGGAAACAACAGAATTTAACTGCTGTAAGCTGATTCCTGCTGCAACAGAAACAAGAATATGATTTTTTCCCAGAAAAGGCGAAATTTCCCTTAAAACGCTTAAAGCTTTGTCTGGCTTAACGCACAAAAAAATTATTTCAGCAAACTTTGCGGCATCAGCATTGCTTGAACTAAAATTTAATCCAAGTTCTTTTGCTTCAATAGCTTTACTTAAATCAGTATCTGAAACAAAAATATTGTCCAGTTTAACTCCAGAAGAAAGCATGCCTTTGCATAAAGCCTGAGAAATTCTTCCAAAACCAACAAACGAGAGATGCCTATCCAAAATAAAATCAGAACTGAACTGGAAGGCACTCACTAAAATTCATTTAAATCAAAAACAATTAACTTAACAACAATTTAAAAACGTATTGAAAAAAAAATTGCTAAACTACTTTCCCTGTTTTTCCCTTTTCTTTATTTCATCCAATAGCTGGTTTATCTTGGAATAAGAATCAAGTTCCTGTTCTTCCATTACAGGAGTCAAAGAAATTTTTTTCAGATTAAACTTTTTTGTTATTATAAGGGAATGAGAATCAAAAACTGCTTTTGTTTTTTCAAGCAATAAAGCCTTTTTTTTCAATTCATTTTTTTCTTTTCCCCTGTCAATTAAAAGGAATTCTTTTTTTGTCCCAAAAGCCTTGAATGGAGCGTGCCTGAATTCAATTAAATCCAATCCAAGGGAATGGATTTTTTCCAGCGCAGAATCATCAAAGTTTTCTGCAAAAATTTTTTCCTGTTTTTCAGGCATGGCTGAAACAAATTCCTCTAAAAGATTTTTTTCAACTATCAAATCTGCTTTCAAAAGCTTTTCCAGTTTTTTTGCTGTTTCAAGGCTTGTATTAAATCCATGCTCTAATCTGTACAAGGATTCTTTTGTAATGCCGGTTTTTTCAGCTAATTCCTCTAAGGTAAGCTCTAATTCATTCCTTTTTTCTTTTAATTCAGTTGAATCAAGCTCAACAATTGTTTTTCCCTTAAAAAACTTCATTGACGGAACAGCTGTATCAAAAATTGAAACAAAAGTATGGTATTCCATTGCAGGAACAGAATGTCTTTCATAGACAACGCCTTTCTTTAATTCAAATGCCTTGGTTTTTTCTCCAATCAACAAAACAACTGCATTAAATGCCTTTGAAATTTTTTGGAGTTCTTCTGCCTGTTCTTTCCTGAAGCCATCAATATTAGAATAAACTTTTATCACTAAATTCAAATCTTCTCTTCTTGCAATCAAATCAAAACAGGAATTTGAGTCAAAGAAAGTGCTTACAGTGAAACCTGAATTCTTCAGAAAAGAAACTGCTTTCATTAAAATTAATTCCCTCATGTTCTCCCTCAATTCAGATTACTGCAAACAAAAAAGCTATTAAGCCCAGAAGCATTGCCCTTTTAGAGTGCTGTTGGGAACACAAAAAATTTTTCTTAAATAATTCTGCAAGGCTTAAGGCAAAAAATATTACAGAAAAACTCATTAACAAAAGATACTGGACAGAAGAAAATAATCCCAAGAAAAACGGGTAAAAGCCGATTAAAACTGCAATAACATAAAATAACACAATTATTCCTTCAACGATTTTTTTCGGAAGCAGTTGAGGCAAAGTAATTTTTATTCCTTTTTCTGTTCCTAAATCCTCTAAGTCTTTTATTATTTCTCTTGCAGTGTTCGCAAAAAAAGCTGAAACAAATAAAATGAATGGAAGAAAAAAATTCATTGAAATTATTGCGCCAAACAGTATTGTGAATGCCACGCTAAAGGATACAACAAAATTCCCGAAATACTTTATTTTTTTCATTAAAGCAGAATAAGAAATTAACAGCAGAGAAAAAAATACTGCAGAAATTAATGCAATTGAATTAATAAAAAAAGAAAAAATTATTCCAACTGCAAACAAACTTAATGAAAAAATTAAGGCAGTGTTTTTGGAAATGCTTCCTTTGACTAAAGGCTTATTCTTGTTTGTTTTTTTGTCTACTTCAAAGTCAAAGAAATCATTTACTGCCTGTCCGCCTGCACAGACAAAAAATACTGCAAGCATTGCAAATAAAACTGTTTCATTTAATGCAATGCCTTTGATTGATAAACTGTAGCCGATGAATGCACCCAAGGCTGCAATAAAGCAGTCCATTGGGCGGATTAATTTAACAAATTCACTCAACATTCTAACCGGTTTTTTTCAGAACTTTTTTCTTTAACCTTAATCCTTTTGACTTGCATTTCCTGCACTTAATCGGCTTTTTGCCTGTACTTGCACGGTTTTTTGCATTACATCTCATGCAAATCCATACATTGGCGAAAAGCCTGTTGTCTGCTTCCTTGAATCTAGCCATTTATTCACCTTTCAGTTTTTCATTAAATTTAAAAACAATAGTTTACTTATTTTAATAACTGTTTTAATATAATTTTAAGACTAAATCATTAAAAAACATGTCAGCCAAGTTGTTATAATGCACTGCTTTGGCAGTGCCAGCTCCACTGAAAGTGGTGCACGCATACCAACCGAGCGTGACGGTTGAGCTCCGATAGTGTAGTCCGGCCAAGCATAGTGGCCTTTCAAGCCATAGACCCGGGTTCAAATCCCGGTCGGAGCATTTTCGCGCTTTCGATTGCGAGCCACGAAGCACGACATTCGCTTCGCTTAGTCATGTTGCTTTTTCTAAAACCGAAAACATAAAATACAAGTTTAAACATTATTAAGGCATGAAACAATTGATTCTGATTGCATTAATTGGTTTAATTTTGTTTAGCGGTTGCATGAGCCCAGAAGAACAAGCTCAAAGAGAAGCAGAACAAAAATTATTAGAAGCATTACAACAATATGGGAAAGGACAAGACATAATAAAGAATTATGATTTTGATTGCATAATGAAACATTGTAAGATAGGCTGTAGTAAAGAACAAGAAAAATACCTTCCATTTAGTTGTGACAATATTTGCACTAATCCAGACCAAGTTGAAAAGTATGCTTCACTTCATCCTGAATGCAAAAAAGGATATGTAAATGATTTAGATGATTTCTACCAATGCGGAGTGCCAGATTACGCATGCAAGAACCCAATAAATGATAATGGCAGAATATATTGTTCTAGAGAAGAACTTCAAGAACGAGATGAATATTGTGCATCCCAAAAATAAATGAGAATTTATTCTGTTAGTTCTATGTTTCCTTTTGCGTTAAACACTCGCAAACTCTGAAACCGAAAGCATAAAATACAAGTTAAAACTTACTTTAGAGCATGAAAAAGGTTTTTTTGGTTACATTGATTGGTTTTTCTTTATTGTTGATTGGTTGCACACAAACACCCCTAATAAAAGAATACGTTTGTCCAGATGGTTCAGTTGTCAACAATGTTGAGCAGTGTAAAGTAACAGAACCTGAAATAAATTTTTTAACTTACGAAAATGCTGATTATGGAATAAAAATAAAATATCCTGAAGAATGGGGAATGCCACCAGTAAATTTCGAAGGACATATAGTTACTTTTGTAACACCCAATATTATAGATGAACCTGATGTAAGAAATCCTGATGCAGTAGTATTTCAAATAGTGACAGAAGATTTAACTGACCGACCAATGACCTTAGAAGAATACGCAGAAAACACGAAATCTCAAGTAAATGAATTCCAAAGACTGCAAGATTTAAAGATTATTGACTCAAGCCAAACAACTTTAGCAGGCAATACTGCCCATAGACTAATTTACACTTATAACGTAGAAAATGATAATGCAAAAACGGCTTTAATTTTTACAATAAAAAACAACAAAGTATATGCTATCAATGTTACTGGTGCTGAAGAAGGATATTCTAATCATTCAAAAACCACAAACAAAATGGTTGAATCGTTTGAATTTATTTGACTCAAGCCCTAATTTTTCTTTCAGTGTTGTGGCTACTGTAACACACGCAAACTCAATTAAGTTTTTTTCTTTTCTTCGTCTTCTCTTTCCATTTCGTCAAACATATCTTTTTGTAATTCAGGATGATTCAGTGCATCAAAAAAGCCTATAAAAATTCCATGATAAAGCAAAAATATTTTCTTTAACATCATTTCATAGTTTTCTGAGGACATTGTATCAACTAATTTTCTTGGGCTTTGCCTACTATCAAAGAATTTAATGGTTTTATCTTCCTGTATTTCATAATCTAAATGGGAAATAGAGTTTCTTATTCTTGGAGAAAACTCAAAAACAGTGTCCATTTTCTTATATGGGATTCCAGCTTTCTTTAAAAATTCACAAATATCTGCATATAATCCTGTGGCTGTTTTAATTGTTGTGAAACTAAATCTTTTTTCTGGAATGGTTTGTTCATCAAAATTGTATATGTCTACCCCTAATGAATTAAATAAGCCAAAGAAAAAGTAAATATAAGTATCTTCTGGCTTTTCAATTCTTTTATTTTTTCTCGAAGCAAAAAATTTTTTCAGGAAATGTTTTTCTATTTCTGCTCTAACCTGTTGGAAATAAGGGTATTCATCTACTCTTTTTCCTTCATATCCTTGCAAAGAAAAAAATGATTTAGTTTGATTGATTACAAACATTGTGGCTAACATTCTTTCTTCTGCAGGCAAATCTTTAATCGGGTCAAGCTGTTTCTTTGCTTTTTTTTGATATTCTCTGGCTTCTTGCTTTTTTTTCTCATCTGTCAATTTGTAGATATAATCTTTAAGTTCCATAAACTCATTCCTTTATTTTTTGCCCATATGCTTACTTAGGTTTATTCCTTTCTCAAAAGTTGTTTCTATCGCGTAAGTGTTACCCTCTTTCTTATGAGTAGTTTTGTGTGTTGGGTGCCCTGTTCTGTTTAGTTCTTCTTCCAGTTTTTTTACAAGTCTAGAAAACATTTCGGATGTTTTTTCCACTAATTCTTTGTTCACTTCTATTTGTTTGCCATCCACGTTTATCCATTGCATGTTCCCTGCCTCGTCATGAAGAAGGTTTCCTCTTAACCTAATCATCTCATGAACTTTGGCATAATCATCATCAAAAATTTTCTTGAGACTTACCCTAAAATGTTTTTTATATTCTCTATCAATGCCGTCTAAATATTCATAAAGATTACCATTCATTGATGCCTTTGAACTACATTTTTCAACTCTTTTTCTCATGTAAATCATAAACTGTGCAACTAAATGAATTACACCTTCCTGCCTGAAAGTGAATTCTGCTGGACCAGGCGGAATCATTGCCGAAACCTTTTTGTCAAAGTGAAGTTCGTTTATTCTTCCAACAGCAAAATTAAAATCTTGAATTGGGCTTGCAAGAGATAAATTCCTTTTTTTGCCAAAGAAACCTAAAGGCCCAACTATTATCTTTTCTTCTTTCATTTAATCATTCCTTCAGTTCAATATTTCCCTTTTCATTAAACAAAATGTTTAATTTTGTTCCCTGCTTCCATTTTTTCGCTTCAACTATTGCCTTTGGCAAAGTCAAAACATAACGTAAAGCCCCATCAGGTCTTTTGACTGTTTGCAATTTCATACTTAAACCCCCTATGAAAAAGTTTATAGCAATTTTGCTACAAAGAATTAGTATTATTAGAATATTAAAAGAGTGAATAACTGACAGAGATTAGAACAACTGATTATGTTCTCGGTCGGAGCATTTTCGCGCTTTCGAGCGCGAGTCCCGAAATATGTCGCCTTGTCTACGACAAGGCATTAATATCAACTGTTTAACTTATTGAAGCATTCCGAATTTTTTATTCTGCTCTGTTTTTTTGATAAAGTTTTTCAGGCTTTTTTGAAAAGCCTCAGCAGAATGCTTTCTCTGGGATTCAATATATCCAATTCTTACTCGCTTATACCCTAAAGGAAATTTTTGAAAGTTTTTCCAGGCTTTGCTGTTCTTTTTTATTTCCCTTAAAATGTCGGTCGCAACAGCAAATTTTTCTTTTCTGTCTTTTACAGGATGAAAAAAATTTTTAACTGCATTTAATCCCGATTCAGTCATTTTGTTTTCTTTTAAGAGTTTGCGGATTCTTTCCTTATTCATTTCAGAAACATGGCTCTTAGGATTTCTTGGCGTGAACCTTTGCGCAAAACTTTTTTCATCAATTTTTTTTACAGTGGAATCAATCCAGCCAAAACACAGTGCTTCATCAACAGCATCATTGTAAGGAATCCTTTTTTTGCCGGAGCTTTTCCTGAAATAAACCAGCCAGATTTCTTTTTCTGTTGCATGGTTTTTTTTCAGCCAATCACGCCATTCAGATGAAGAAGCCACATAAAGCGTTCTGCTTATTTCCATCAAATAAATAAGCAAAAGGATTTTATAATTCTATTTATTTTCACGAATTTTTAAATAATGTGAGGCGCACCTAACATAAACAAGGGTTTAAGAATATTTTGTGCCATTATAGAATTACACGACAACAAAACAGGAGAGTGGTTTTAATGGATTTGCCTTGGGGAGACGAAAAAACCGGACAATTCATAACAAACGTAGGATTGATTTCAAGCAACGGGCCGGCAGGAAACAATTTAATGGCGGCAGAATGGACACACCATATTTCTTACAGCCCCGGAGTGATTGCAGTATGCATTAACAACAGCAATAACGCAACATCAGAAAACATAAGGAAAACAAAAGAATTCGGGGTAAACATATGCTCAGTTGAACAAGTAAAGCTGGCAAAAATCAGCGGAAGAAATACAGGAAAAGAAGTTGACAAAATCAAAGCATTAGAAGAATTAGGATTTGAATTCTATAAAGCAAAAAAAATTCATGCGTTAATGGTGAAAAACGCTTCATTAAACGCTGAATGCAAAGTCACAAAAGAAATTAACACAGGAAGCCATTCAATGTTTTTAGGCGAAGTAATTGAAGCAGGGGTTTCGGGAAAACAGCCGTTAGCTTACCACAAAGGAAGATACTGGAAACTCGGCGAAGAAATTCGTGTTCCGGCAGAAAAAGAAATGCAGGGAATAAACAAAATCCTTGAAAAGCACAGGAAATAAAACAAACAACCCGAAGGGTACGAAATTGAACGGTTCGAAACCGCACTATTTAAAAACAAATCTCAGCAGAAGTATATCATGAACGGCATAATGAAGTTCCACTGCAGAGAAGGAAGAGAAAAAGGGCTGTTATTTTTGTTTATCCTTAACTCCCTTAACAGGAAACCAAAATCAGGGTATGAATTAATCAAGGAAATAGGGGAAAAAACCGAGGGAATGTGGAAGCCCAGCAAAGGAACAGTTTATCCTGTATTAAACCACCTTGAAGAAGAAAAATTAATCAGGGTTGCAGAAAAAGGCATGCGTTCAAAAAATATTTTTGAATTAACAAAAAAAGGAAACAAAATGCTTGTCCAAATAAAAGAACACAAAAAAGAATCAGGAAAAAAAATAATGCATTTAAGGAACCTTGCAGTGGATATTTTCGGCAAAGAAAAAATCGAAATCCAAGGCCTTTTTTTTGATTTAAAGGAAGCAGTGGAAAAAATCCCTCAGGGAAAAAAAGCTGAAGCAGAAAAAATTCTCAGAAAAACAATTAAAGAATTAAAGGAGATTGAATAAAATGCCGGCAATTAAAGTTGAAAACCTGACAAAAAAATTCAATGGACTGACTGCTGTTGACAGCGTTTCATTTGAAATAAAAGAAGGAGAAATATTCGGCTTGCTTGGCCCCAACGGCGCAGGAAAAACAACAACAATTTCAATGCTT
>JBDRFE010000008.1:0-7383 GCA_043819075.1 archaeon | reverse complement strand
TTTTAGCCCAGTGAATTTTCAAGACCTTTATCCTAGGTAGGTGAGCTGTTACGCACTCTTTAAAGGATGGCTGCTTCTAAGCAAACCTCCCTACTGTATTAGGATAAAGATACTTTTCGTGTTTACACTTAACCAGCATTTTTGGGCCTTAACCACAGTTTAGGTTGTTCCCTTCTTGGAACAAGGGCTTACCCCTTGCCCCCTACTCTGGCCTTCTACGACGTTCATAGATTCGGAGTTTGACGAAAAAGCTGGAAGTTTCCAACCAGTACTTTCTAATCAGTATCTCTACACCATGAACTATCTCCAGCCAGGCTAGCCTTAGGGCTAATTTGAGAGGAGCCCGCTATGGCCGTGCTCGATAGGCATTTAACTTCTACTCCCAGGTCACCAAAGTAGATAGACTAACACTTGTTGCGGACCTCCACCGTTCGGTAGAACGGCTTCGTCCTGCCCAGGAGTAGATCGTACGGCTTCGGGTCTGGCCCTTGTGACTAAAGCAGTTTAATACTTTCAGCCTGGTTCTTGCGAACTGCGCTGACTCGCTTTCGCTGCGGTTTCAAAGATAATCTTTTTAACCTCGCCACAAAGACAACCTCCCTCGCTCGTGATTCAAGACGAACGATATGACGCTGATCAAGCTTTCTCGTAATTATTTTTCAATAACTTCCTTCAAAAGCTCTCTTTTCTTTCACGCCATATCTTGCTATAACCAGTTAGTTTCAAGTGCTTTTCAACCCCTGTTAAGGGTACTTTTCAACTTTCCTTCGCAGTACTAGTTTGCTATCGGACTTGAGTAGTATTTAGTGTTAGGAGTTAATGACTCCCAAGTTCACGCGCAATATTCAATGCACGTTACTCTTAACACGAAAAATCATCCATTAAATTTTTTGCTTACGAGGCTATCACTCTCTATGGCACTGCTTTCCAGCAGACTTCAACTAAATTCTTTGGATGTAAATCGCTCACAACCCACATCTCCCTTAAATTGCTTTAAAGGATTCAGTTTGCTCTCTTCTGTCTTCGGTCGACCCTAATAACAGAATCATATTCATTTTCTTTTCCTTCAGGTACTAAGATGATTCAATTCCCTGAGTTTCCATTCCTTGCGGAACAATTCGGGAATCCCTGGCTCAAAGATTGCATTGCATCTCGCCAAGGCTTATCGCAGCTTGCCACGCCCTTCTTCAGCTCTCAAGCCTAGTTATCCACTAACTGGCGTAATGAACTCTTTAATTTGACAGGTTTACCAATGCATCAACCGCCACTGTCGGTTGACGTCATGCACGATTTTCGCTTGCGCTCAATCGAACTGTATCGTCAACTTCACTCAGTTTTCAACGATTGCTTCCCCTGAAAAAAAACTTCCAAGGTGCTTCACAAAAACCTTTTTGGAAAAGGTTTATCAAAACGCACAATAAAATTGTGCATTATAATTTTGTGAACATGAATTTTTGTAATTTAATTTTTTTTAACTGCATACTTGGGCTAAATACATTCCAAGAATTATAATTAAAACAATTCCTTCTACAAACGCTAACCCATAAAATATTTTGTTTCTTTTTTCTTTTATTAAGAAAAAAGGGATTACTGCAATTATTAATGCAATAACCAGTAAAGGTATTGCACCTAATGTTGCTTCAACCATTTTTTTTCCTCCTTAAGCAATAACGCTTAAGATTTCTGTTTTGTTTTAATAAATTTTTTTCTTGTTTGTTTTGCAAACTCTTTTTTTTTAATAGAAACTTTTCATAGAAAAGTTTCCTTTTTTGATAAACCTTTTTTGCGAAAAAAGGTTTGGACTCAACGGGATTCGAACCCGTGGCCTCCTCGTTGCAAACGAGGCGCTCTACCAAGCTGAGCTATGAGCCCTTCAACCGCCACTGGCGTTGGTGTCAGGGCATGACTTTGCTTAAGCCTTTGCAAGCAAATGCTTGCGAAAACAAGGGATAAATCCCTTTTGCTCAGTCCTGCTTGCTTCGCCAAACTCAAACTTGGCGCTGTTGTCCATTTTTTTTTTGTAAAAAAAAATTGCAGTGAATGGATTTTTTAAGAACCTGTTTTGACCCGATACTTCCCGAAGGAAATATCGGATCCAGGTTCTAATTGAAGGAGGTGATCCGTCCGCAGGTTCCCCTACGGACACCTTGTTACAACTTAGCCCGCTTTACAGAAACTAGAATAAATTCAACCAAAAAGTTGAAGTTCATCCAGACTCCATTTAGCTGGCTTGATGGGCGGTGTGTGCAAGGCGCAGGGACTTATTCACCGGAAGATAATGACTTCCGATTACTGGGGATTCCAACTTCATGAGGCCGAGTTACAGACCTCAATCCGGACTGAGATTAAGTTTAAGAGATTGCCTTGCCCTTTCGGGTTCGGAGCCCATTGTCTTAACCATTGTATGCCGCGTGTTGCCCAGGAGATTCGGGCCATACTGATCTACCGTTGCCCACTCCTTCCTCAAAGTTACCTTCGCAATCTTTATAGAGTGCTCCTGCTAAAAGCAGAATAGCAACTATAAATGTGGGTCTCGCCCGTTGCCTGAGTTGACAGGACGCTTCATAGTACGAGCTGACGATGACCATACAACACCTCTCAGCGCGTCAGGAAAGCCCTTCGGACTGTCCATCATTCTGCTGTCACCCCTGGTAAATTATCTGGCGTTGTATCCAATTAAACCGCAGCATCCACCCCTTGTAGTGCGCCCCCGCCAATTCCATTAAGTTTCAGCCTTGCGACCGTACTTCCCAGGCGGCAGACTTAACGGCTTCCCTTCGGCACCCCTACAGCCAGTAGCTGCTGGGACACCTAGTCTGCATCGTTTACAGCTGGGACTAACCGGGTATCTAATCCGGGTCGATCCCCCAGCCTTCGTCTCTCACCGTCAGGTCCGTTCTAGTCAAACGCCTTCGCTACTGGTGGTCCTCCTAAGATCATAGCATTTCACCGCTACCTCAGGAATTCCTTTGACTTCTCCCGGCCTCGAGTTCAAGAGTATTTTTGGCTCGCCTACAAGTTGAGCTTGCAGATTTCACCAAAAACTTTTTGAACAGGCTACAGACGCTTTAGGCCCAATATTAGTGGACACAACTTATGGAGTACGTATTACCGCGGCGGCTGGCACGTATCTTGCCCTCCATTTATTCGCATAACTTTTTGCATTATGCAAAAGCAAGCAAAGCTTGCACTTGAAATCCCCCTATCACGCTTTCGCGCATTGTAGAGAATTCACAACTGCTGCACCCCGTAGGGCTAGGGACCTTATCTCAGTTCCCTTCTCCGGGCTCCCTCTCTCAAGGCCCGTATGGATCTTCGGCTTGGTGGGCAGTTACCCCGCCAACAACCTAATCCACCGCAGTCCCGTCTTTAAGCGAACTACAAGCATGAATGCAGTTCTTTTCAGCAATAAAACCTTCCAGTTTTTATTGCCTATAAAGTATTAGTCCCAGTTTCCCGGGGTTTACTTTTCTTAAAGGTAGGTTGACTACGTGTTACTGAGCCGTGTGCCACAGTCCATCATAGCTTAGACTGTAAGACTTGCATGTTTGAGTCGGATTTCAATAGCAGTGCCCGCCAGCAGGATCAGCTGGTATCATTACTAACGTCCTTTGGTCACTTTAGGTTTAAAACTTTTTTTTTGGAATTGCGAGTTATATTTATTCCAACAAGGTTTGAATTAACCATTCACTGCATCAGATTCAAAAAAACTTGAATCTTCATTTTTTTCTGTGACTGCAATAACGCAGACACAGAGGTTTATACGCAATGAAATTCATTGGAATTCAGAAAACTGGATTCCTCTTTTACACGCATAAAGGAGGCGATAAAATTTGGTTAAAGCAAAAAAATCAAATCAGAATTAATTTAGATTTTTTTGCCTATATATACGTGCCTCAAGATATTTATAAATCTTTCTGTGCGTGATTTTTTTCTGTAAGATTTCAAAAAAGAGTTGAATGAAAATGAATTTTAATGCATTGCTTTCTTTGATGCGCCCGTTGGAATGGAGCAAGACTTTTGGCAACATGGTTTTTGGCTATCTTCTGGCATTATTCATTTCTTTTGGCTTTGTTTCTTTTGAAAACTTTGATTTTGTTTTGTTTTTTTTGGCTTTTCTTTCTGCCGGCCCGTTGCTGTGGGGCGGATTGTATGCTTTGAATGATTTCACTGATTTTGAAAACGATAAATTCCATTCAGTTAAAAATTCAAGGCCTATTCCTTCTGGAAAGGTTTCAGAAAAAACTGCTTTGGTTTTTTCCCTGTCAATGATTTTTTTGTCTTTGCTTATAGGAATTTATTTTTTTCTTTCTTTTAATAATTTTCTTTTTTTGTTCTGCCTTATTGCAATGTTAGTTAATCAACTGCTTTACACTGTAAAGCCTTTTCATTTCAAGTCAAAGCCTGTACTGGATTTGCTTTCAGGTTCTGTTGTTAACCCGTTTTTTCGTTTTTATTCCGGCTGGGTTTTAGTGTTCCATTCTTTTAATGCACCATTGCTGATTTTGCTTTTTGTTGTTGGAATACAGTTCGCAGGCTTTTCTTTGTATAGGCTGAGTTCAAAAGAATTAGAGGAAAAATTAGGCTATAAAAGCTCTATGCTTGTTTTTGGCGAAAAAAAAGTTTTGTTTTTTTCTTATTTTGTTGGTTTAGTTGGAGTGAGTTCTTTTGTGTTAATGACTTTAACTTATAAATTTTTTCCTGAATTAATTTTTCTCGGAAATCTTCCGTCAAAGTTTTTGTGGCTTGTAGTGTTAAGCATTTTATTGCTGCCGCTGTATCTTGATGCATTGCTTTTTCCGAAAAAAATGGATTTGAAGAAAATGTACAGAATAATGTATTTCCATAATATTTTCTTCATTGCAGGATTTATTTTATTGTTTTTCATCAACTAGCCGGTTTCGTCCGGCTGCCACGTCGCGGTTCAGTCCGCGAGTAACTGCGCACGACGTAAAGTCGTGCTAGCACAACTGAAAGTTGTGCACCGTTACAACCGCACGGAAGCGGTTATGTTGTTAATCTTTTCTTTAAGTATCTTTTTTTTCTTTGTTCCCTGCGCATTTTCTTTTTTTTCCATTTCCATCTTTCTCTGGCTTTGGTTTTTTTGAATCTGCTTGTATCCTTGCTTCTTGTTCCCATTAAGTCACCTGAAAAATTAAATTAGTTTTTTTAATCAGAATAAAATTGACTGTAAAAGTCTTTAAATAGTTTTGCCTTTCAGGAGGGAACAGGCAGAGAAAGCTAATGCAATGCCTTTGAAGCAGGAATATTTAAAAACCAGTAAAGCGTTTTATTTATTATGGACAAAACTAAAACCGTTTTATCAGTTAACTCTGTTAAACCTATTTATCTGATTCCAAGATTTAACGGCTGGTTTTTTCCCAAGCCGTTTCACTGACTAATTGTTCTATTTTTTTTTGGATTAAAAAAATTGAACTCACTTATCAAAGTGCACGGCGATGTGAATGAAAGTGAATGAAAATGGATTGCAGGTTTTGCTCGGTTTGCGCGGATTACGCGGGATGGAAGTACTTATGCAACCACGAGTCAGAGGCGCCGAAGTACTGCAAAACCTATCACAAAATTGAAGGCTATCCAAAAATCAGGTGATTTTTTTGTTTGTCAGAAATACGCTGATAAAAGGATAACCGTTATCAGACACTTATTTTCCTGAACAAGTATGCGCCTAAAACTGTCATAATTACAGTGAACAATCCTAATACAATAAAGCTGTGCAATGGGCTGATTTCTGATGTTCCAAGCAAGCCAAACCTTATTCCTTCAACTCCATAAGTTAAAGGATTAATTAAAGTAATTGGCTTAATCCATGAAGGCAGGCTGCTTATTGGAAAGATTGCTCCGGATAAAGCAAAAATCGGGAAAATCACGAAATTCATTATTAACTGGAAGCCATGCATGTCCTCCATTTTTGATGCAATTGCTATTCCAAATGCAGTAAAGCATATTCCGATTAAAACCATGAAACCAAATGCAATCAAAAACCCATATAAGCTTGTGACGCTTAAACCCATCAGCAAAGATAAAACTAAAATTATTATTCCTTGAATGAAAGAAGTTGTTGCTCCGCCTAAAGTCTGGCCTAACATTATTTCCATTCTGGAAACTGGCGCAACCAAAGTTTCTTTCAAAAAGCCAAACTGCTTATCCCAGATTATCTGTATTCCTGAAAACATTGAAGTGAATAATACGCTCATTGCAATTATTCCTGGAATAATAAAAGAAATATAGCTGGTGTTTGTTCCTGGAATTGATACAACAGAATTTAATCCATAGCCTAATGCAATCAAAAAAAATAACGGCATTCCCAAGCTGCCTACGATCCTGCTTTTTGACCTTAAGTAACGTTTTATGTTTCTCAGCCAGATAGTGTAAATTACATCCATGTTATCTCCTCCAAGCCTTATGGTGCATGCGCATTGTTTCCCTGCTTCCTGCTTCTTCTTCTCGAATCGTTTTTCCTGTGAAATGCAGGAACACGTCCTCTAAGGATGGCTTGCTGACTGAAATTGATTCAATTGCATAATTGTTTTTTCCTGCAATTACAACAATTTCTGTTATGTGTTTTTCAGCGTTTTCAGCATTAACTGAAATCAATTCGCCTCTTTTTTCAATGTGTTTCACCCAAGAAAACTTTATTTTAGGATAAATTTTTTCTGTGTCAGGTGATTTAATTAAAATTACGTCTCCTCCAAGTCTTTCCTTGAGTTTTTGCGGAGTGTCTAATGCAACAATTTTTCCTTTGTCAATTATTGCTATCCTGTTGCATAATTTGTCTGCTTCATCCATGTAATGAGTTGTAAGAATGATTGTTATTCCTTTTTCTTTGTTGAGTTTTTCAATGTACTGCCATAAATGGTTTCTTGTCTGCGGGTCCAATCCTAAAGTCGGTTCATCTAAAAATAATACTTTTGGCTCATGCAAAAGGCCTCTTGCTATTTCAAGCCTTCTTTTCATTCCACCTGAAAACTTTTTCACTAAATCGTTTTTTCTTTCATCTAATTCAACTAATTTAAGCAGTTCGTTTATTTTTTCTTTTCTTGTGTTTTTTGGGGTTCTGTAAAGCCTTGCGTGAAAATCCATGTTTTCAAAAGCAGTTAATTCGTCGTCTAAGCTCTGGTCTTGAAAAACTATTCCGATTGATTTCCTTACCTTGTCTTCGTCTTTTATTATGTCTAAGCCGTTAACCTCTGCTTTGCCTGAACTCGGTTTCAGCATTGTTGAAAGCATTGAAATTGTTGTTGTTTTTCCTGCGCCGTTGGGGCCAAGCAAGCCGAATATTTCTCCTTCTTTTATTTCAAATGAAACGCTGTCAACAGCAGTCAGTCCATTGAATTTTTTTGTCAGGTTTTCAACTTTAATTGC
>JBDRFE010000007.1:0-2073 GCA_043819075.1 archaeon | reverse complement strand
ATACATTGAAAACCAAGCCAAACATCACAATATTGAAGTAGTACAAGATGTTGACAGTCTTTGATACTGCGCGGTCTGAGTTCAAAACGAAGACCCGCAGAGCAAACTCAGGGTTATAGGGACGGAGTCCCTATTGTCATTAGAAGAATACCAATTAAGAGAATTAAAAAAAGTAATAGAAGAAGAAATAAAACAAGCTGAAATGATTAAATTGAAAGCATGGCAACTGCAGGGAAGGGCATAAATAAATTATAATGCACACTCTTTTGTGGAAAAATGTGCATTCTATAATTCCACTATTAAAGACACTTATTTCTTTTTGAAAGCGGCATTAACTTGAGCTTGTGAAAAACCAGCTTTTATCAATTCACTTGCGCCATATCCGGCTTTTATCAATTCACTTGGGCCATATCCGGCTTTTCTCAATGCACTTGGGCCATATCCGGCTTTTCTCAATTCACTTGGGCCATATCCGAGCTGTCTCAATTCAGCGCCCTTAATGCCCATTGTGTGCAATTTTTCAGCAGTCAATCCTCTGGCTTTAAGCCTTCTTGCATCCAGACCTTTTGCCAATAACGATCTTGCAGGTGTTTTTAATATTGCTGTTAAAGAAACAAGTTCTGCCACTTGCGGTCCTGTCATTTGTTTTAATTTTTCTTTTATTTTTCTTACTCTTGATACCATAAACTAATCACTTAAAAAGTAACTGCTTTTTTAAATAAAAACTTAACTACTACATAAAAATCAATTACTAACCAAAGAGTGTGGGACAAAATTAGGTGATTTTGTGTTTTTTTCTGTTTTTTGTTGATTTTTTGCATATTATTAGGTAAACAGGGCGTCCTATGTATTCTTTTAAGCAGTCTACTTTTGCTCCGTTGCCGAACGGAGTAACTGTTTTTTGTATTACTCCTTCAATGTTTTCAATAGTGATTTTTGTTTTTGGTTCGATTTTATTAGACATATAGTATATACTAAGTATATATACTATTTTTATTCTTTTTGGTTCTTTTTATTGCATGAAAGTTTCAACTAAACAGATTAGGAATGTTGTTGCTGATATTGATTGGATTATTAAAGTTTACAAAAAAGAGAACCCTGCTTCTGAAAGGGATTGGCGTACTTATGAACAACAGTTTGCTTTTAGGTTGAAACATGCAATGCATTTTTTTGAACCTTTGATTAAAGAAGCAATTCAAACTTTGAAGATTGCTGATAACAAAACTCTCGGCAGAAAATGTATTCTTTCTTTGAAGCAAAAAACCATTTTGATTTTAATCAAACATTTGATTGGAAAAAGCAACAGGGAAATGTCTTCAATGCTTGTATTATTCAGTTTACTGAATGATGTTGAGGTAAGTTATAAAACAGTGGAAAGACTGTATTCAGATGAAGCAGTTCAGTTAGTGCTTCATAACTTGCATTTACTTATTTTGAAGAAAAAAGGCGTGGAAGAAAGTGATTCTTGCGGAGACGGAACCGGTTACACATTAACAATCAAAAAACATTATGCAACAGAAACACAAAAACACAAGGATAAAGTCAAGGATGCAAAAAAGTTAAAGACAGCAAGCAAAACAAAAAAGAAAAAGCAATTCGTTTACTCATTTGCATTAATGGATTTCAAAACAAGAATGTATTTAGCATTCGGAACAAGCTTTAAATCAGAAAGAGAAGCTTACAACAAAGCAATGGAAATGGCTTCAAAAACAGGAATCAAACTCAAAAGCATTCGCTTAGACAAATACTACAGTGCACAACAATACGCAAAAGAACTCGGAACACAATTCAAAAACATTATACTTTATTTGATTCCAAAAAAGAACGCCACAATAAAAGGACCTTGGAACTGGAAAAAAACACTTGAACAATTTGCAAAAAATGTAATGCCTTACTTAAAAGAATACTTTCAAAGAAACCAATCCGAAAGCGCATTCTCAGAAGACAAAAGAAGATTCGGCTGGAAAATACAACAAAGAAAAAACAACACCATTCACACAACCAACTTTCTCACAACAATATGGCACAACCTCTTTTGGTTGGGCTAACCCAACCAATTCTGTCCCACAGCCA
>JBDRFE010000006.1:0-4779 GCA_043819075.1 archaeon | reverse complement strand
ATGCGGGTTCTTAAACAAAAAAGATTCTAAAACAGTTCTGTTATGTGTTTTCCTCTGAATTGATGCTTTTTCAAAATCAATTATTACCGGCAGCCCTTTGCAGACAAGAATATTAACCCCTCTTCCGGCTAACTGGCCGTGATCCAAGCCAATTTCATCCAGTTTTTCTGCCTGAATTAAAAGAACTTCAATGAATTTCTCAAGTTTCTTTTTATTTTCTTTAGTTTTTTTCAGGCCAAAAAGCCATTCATTAAAAGTTTTTCCTTCAATGAATTCCATTAAAATAATTCTTTTCTCTAAATCAAATGCAAAAAGTTTTGGACCTACTTCAACAGAGTTTGCTTTCAATAGATTTGCTGTTTCTTTTTCAGCCATTTCCTTTCTTCTGGACTTAAGTTTTTCAATCTTTAGAGCAAACTTTTTTTTCCCTTTTTTAACTAAAAAAACTTCGCTTGAAAAGCCTTTTGCAATCTTTTTTTCAAGCTTTAAGCCCTCTTTTTTCAGGAAAACAGACAAGTTTTTGGGAAAATTAATCATTTTGTTTCCTCAAAAAACTTAAGCAAAATATTTCCTGCTTCATCAAGTGTTTTTCCAAAAGAAATTATTCCTTCTTTATGGCCTTTCATTACAATAATCTTTTTTTCCCGTGCTTTTTTTCCTGCAAGCAATTTTTTCATTTCTTCAGCCATTTCAGGAGAACCGTATTCTATTTCTTTTCTTGTGAAAGGAACTTTATTCATTAAATGCTTCCATAGCTTCATGCTATGAACATGAATTACTGCGTTTGTTTCAGGAGAGCTTTCATAGATTGTCGCATGAGTTAATGACTCTGAAGAAGCTTTTATTTTTCCTTCACAGGTTAAGCTGTTTGAACTAAAATCAAATTCGATTACTTTAGAATAATCTTTTTCAGTTAACTTCTTTTTTTTTCCGGTGCCAGAGCCTGAAACAAAAAAAGTGTTTTTTTCTGCTCTAACACTGATGTTGCCAAAGCCAACGCCGTTTTTGTATGCTCCAATCAGTTTTAGTTCAAATAATTTGTTTCTCCATTTATTTAGTTCAGTTATTTTTTCAGGAGAAGGGCTTTTTGCTTTAATTAATTTGCAGTTGAATTTGATTGCGCCTTCATCCATTTAACCACTTTTTTTATGGCTGAATTAAAATGTTTTTAAGATTTTTTTCTGATTCAGCTAAAACTTTTTTATGCAAACTGTTTCCTTTTGAGTCCATTGACACAATTAACGGAAAATCTTTTACTTCAAATTCCCATAATGCTTCTGGCACGCCAAACTCTTCCAAAAAGAAAACGTTTTTCACTTTAATTATTTTTTCTGCAAGCAAGGCAGCAGTGCCTCCGACTGCAAGCAGGTAAACTGCATTAAATTTTTTCAGTGCATTCAATGTTTTTTCGCCCATTCCGCCTTTTCCTATTACTGCTTTAACTTTGTATTCTTCAAGTATTTTTTCTTCAAATGGCTCCATTCTGGTGCTCGTTGTGGGGCCTGCAGACAGAATCTTCCATTCACTGCCTTCTTTTCTTGCAATCGGCCCGCAATGGTATACTGCCCCGTTTTTCAGTTTTTTCTGGAAATCCGGATTGATTTTTTCTGTTAACAGCTTGTGAACCCTGTCTCTTGCAAGAAAAATTGTCCCGCTTAATTCAACTAAGTCTCCTGCATTAAGTTCTTTGATTTTTTTTTCTTCTAACGGCGTAATTAATTTAATGGCTTTAATCATATTCTGCTTCTCCGTTATCCCATTTCAGTGAATGCCTTCTGTCAGCCCAGCAGCAGAAAGCCACTTCAACAAAAAATGATGCAGGATGCCTTGCAAGAAATTTAACTTTAACCGTGAAAGCAGTTGTTTTTCCGCCTAATCCCATCGGCCCTATTTTAAGGGAATTAATTTCTTTCAAAAGTTTTTCCTCAAACTCAAGAATTTCTTTTTCATTGCTTTTTTCGTTCAGTTTTTCGAGCAGCTGTTTTTTTGATTCAACTGCAATTGCATCTTTTGAGCCCCCGACAACAACTGAAACAATGTTTGGCGGGCACCCCAGCCCTTGTGCTTTGACAACTGCATCTAAAACACATTTTTTTATTCCATTTAAGTCCCTTCCGGCGTTCAGTTCAGGGTTTGGAAGAGAATAAGTTTTTCCAATGTTTTCGCTTCCCCCTCCTTTTAACAACAAATTGAATTTAATTCCATTTCCTTCTTTTTCCTCAAAATAAACTGTCGGAATCCCTTTTCCAATGCAGTTCCCTGAATTTTTTTGTGTTAAAGAGTCAACTGCGTTTGGCCTCAGGAAATTTTTTTCTGTCGCAATCTCTGTTGCTTTCAGAATTTTTTCTTTCACTTCTTTCTGTGAAATTCCTTTAGGTGTTTCAACAAAAAAAACCGGTATTCCTGTGTCCTCGCATAACGGAATCTGTTTTTTTTCTGCTATTTCAATGTTTTCTTTTACTGCATCCATTACTTTTTTTGCCAGCATGTTTTTTTCTTTTCTTCTTGTTTCCATTATTTTTTCTTTTACGTCTTCCGGCAGGCAAATTGAAGTCATTTTATATAATTCAACTAAAGCCTCAACCAAATCCGGTTTTTTTCTTTCATTCATTTTTTTCACTTCTTTTTATTCAATTCTTTCATTTTTTTAGCAGTTTTTTCACTTTTTTCCCGCAACGCCTGATTCTATTGCAGCTTTTTTTACTGCCTCTGAAATTCTTTGAACAACAATTTTTTCTAATGGGTTTGGAATAAATTTTTCTTTTGAAGGCTTTTCAACGCATGATGCAAGGGCTTTTGCTGCTGCCAGCTTCATTTCAAGGTTAATGCATTTTGCTTTTGCTTCTAATGCGCCTTTAAACATTCCGGGAAACACCAATACATTATTCACTTGGTTTAAGTCATTGCTTCTTCCTGTTGCAACTATTCCTGCTCCTGCTTCTAAAGCCTGTTCAGGAAAAATTTCCGGAACCGGGTGGCTAAAGCAAAAATTATTGGCTTTGAATTCATTGACTGAATCATTTCTTTTGACAGAATATTCGGCGCTGAAACACCGATAAAAATGTCTGCGTTCTTTAAAGCATCTTTTAGTGTTCCCTTAATTTTTTTTTCATTGGTTTTTTCAGCTAATTCTTGGTGATGTTTTTGCATGCCTTTTTTTCCTTTAAACAAAATTCCTTCTTTGTCAGCTAAAATAATTTCTTTGGGTTTTTGTTTTGCCAGAATCATTTTAGTTATTGCTGTTCCTGCTGCGCCGATTCCATTAATCACTATTTTTGTTTCCCCTAATTTTTTTCCTGTTACCTTTAATGCATTCTCTAATCCGGCTAATACAACAATTGCTGTTGCATGCTGGTCGTCATGCATTACCGGAATGCCTAAGTTCTGCAATTGTTTTTCTATTTCAAAGCATCTTGGAGCAGAAATATCTTCCAAGTTTATGCCCCCAAAAACAGGGGAAATATTTTTTATGACTGAAACAATTTCTTCAGTTTTTTGGGATTTGATTGCAATAGGAAAGGCATTTATCCCGGCTAATTCCTTGAATAAAGCGCATTTTCCTTCCATTACAGGCAAACTTGCTTCTGCGCCGATGTTTCCTAATCCTAGTACGGCGCTTCCGTCTGTTATTACCGCAATAGTGTTTTCTTTTATTGTGTAATCAAAAACTTTTTCAGGATGAGAAAAAATTTCTTTGCATGGTTCTGCCACTCCCGGCGTATAAGCTAATGCAAGAACTTCTTTTGAGTCAATTTTTATTTTGCTTTTGACTTCAAGTTTTCCCCGCAGTTTAGAGTGCAGTTCAATTGCCTGTTTTTCTAAGGTCATTTAAATTATTTTAAGAGAAAATGTATTAAAAAGCAATTCAAGAATTCATTTGCTGTGCTCTGGAAACAATTCTAACAGGCTTTTTTTGTCTGCTTTACAGATTCCTCTTTCAGTGATTAAACCTGTTACAAGCCTTGAAGGGGTAACGTCAAAAGCATAGTTTTTTGCAGGGCTGTTTTTTGGTGTCAGCAAAACTTTTCTTATTTTTCCTTCGCTTAATCCTGAAATAAATTTAATTTCATCAGCATCCCTTTCCTCTATCGGAATATCTTTTCCTTCATCAATTTCCCAGTCAATCGAAGGAGAAGGAACTGCTACATAAAAAGGAATGTTGTTGTCTTTTGCCGCAAGAGCTTTAAGATAAGTTCCGATTTTGTTTGCCACATCCCCTGAAGATGTTGTCCTGTCTGTTCCAACAATGCATAAATCAACTTTTTTGTGCTGCATTAAATGCCCTCCGGCATTATCAACTATTATTGTGTGCGGCACTCCGTGATTCAATAATTCCCATGCAGTTAATCCTGCTCCCTGGTTTCTGGGCCTTGTTTCATCAACCCAGACATGGACTTTAATCCCTGAATCAAATGCATTGTAAATCGGGGCAGTTGCTGTGCCAAAATCAACGCATGCAAGCCATCCTGCATTGCAGTGCGTCAGAATATTGACTGTTTCTCCGTTCTTTTTCTCTGAAATTTCTTTAATTAATTTTGCGCCATGTTCTCCTATTTTTTTGCATTGTTCTGCTGAATCATCTGCGATTTTTTTTGCAGTGTTTAATGCAATCCTTGTTTTTTCTTCAGGCGAACTTCCTTTTTTCATTTCCTTTAACTGTTTTTTTACCGCCCACTCCAAATCAACTGCAGTCGGCCTTGATGCAATAAGTTTTTCTGCAGCCAGTTCAATTTCTTTTTCGTTTTTTGCGTTCAATGCTGAAAGATACATTCCAAAAGC
>JBDRFE010000005.1:0-17060 GCA_043819075.1 archaeon | reverse complement strand
TCCATTAAATTTCCCTCCTTTTTTTAAAAAAAATTTATTGTTTATTTAATAACTCAACTTTTATTTATAAACGTTTTCTTTTTAGTTTGCTAATTCTTCTGTTTTCTGGGCTATTGGGCCTGTTACAAGTGATTTTAAGAATGCTCCAACCACTACAGCAATCACTACAGCAGAAGCAATTATTAAAAGGGTTTCAATTGATGTCTGAGCTCTTTCTTCCATTTTACAGTCCTCCAATCCCTGAAATTAAACTCTTTGAAATTATCTGTGAAACAAAATAAATTACGTAACCGATAAATAAGAGCACTGGCAAATATATAATACTTTTGTTTTTCTTTCCTTCTCTCATCAAAGAAATCATTAGGCTTGAAGCAGTTATTTCAATAAAAATGTAAATCTGCAGCAAATACAATAAAGCATATTTTGAGCTTGTTGCCTCTCTTCTTACGTCTTCTGAAAGCGTGCTTAAGTTAGATGAAGCTGAAATCAAAAAACCAACTATAGTTGAAACCAATCCAAAAATAAATGGCGTTACAATCGCTCCGGCTGTAACCATGAACAAGACCTGCATTAGTGTCTGGCTTCTTCTTTCGTGATTAATCCTGTTTGTGTCTCTGATGTCTTCAGCTATTTCTTCTAATACATTTGCTAATCCTGCTCCAGCTTTCACTGAATCAACTATTATTGTAACGCTTCTTTTCACTAACCTTGAATCAATGTTATAAGATAAAGTTGAAAGAGAGTCCTCAAAGTTTTCGCCTTCCTCTAATTTCCTTAAAACGTTTTCCAGTTCATCTGTTAATGGCCCAAAGTCTGCGTGGCTGATTTCCCTTAAAGCATACTCGTATGTTCCTCCTGCTTTAAGAATGTCTGCCATCTGCTTTAGTGCTTCAGGCAATTCGTTTTCAATGCTGTTAATCCTTTGAATTCCTTTAATATACGGATAACCAATCATTAAATCGCATGCAACAAAAAACATTACAAAAACAAGCATTATCATTGACTCGGTTAAAGGAGGGTCTTGTGCCCCTAATGCAACTTGAACTGAATCAGTTACAGGGGAAAACAGCTGTAAAATAAAGAAAGTGAGAATTCCAACAATTACTGCAATAAGGAATGAAAGGAAAATCCATAAAACAGGGTCAACTTTTAAGTTAATTTCATCCAAGTATTTTTCATATTTTTTCAGGAACTCTGAGTTCTTCAAAAACCTTATTCTTTGATACAATCTTACTCTTGCCATAAATTACACCTTTGGCTGGCTTAAAGAAATAAAAAACACCAGATAACCTAACAATAATGGCATGAAAATTAAAAAGAATACAGCCAGAACCGGTATCCCTAATGGAAGCGACTGAAAGACACTGCCTGACTGGATTGGAGTAATTTTTATGCCGCCTAAAATTGAAACAAACACCGGAATTACTATTGCCAGGTAAATGAATATTGTTGCAAAAAAATTCATTTTCTGGCCAAAGTCTTTTATCTTCATTCTCAAAGAAAAAGACACGTCATCTGCAATGTCATTCATTATAATAGACAAATTTCCTCCGGTCCTTAAAGCCCTGATAACATGGATTAAAGAGTTCCTTAAAGCCTTTGACTGAGTCCTTAAAGCTAAATGCCTTAATGCAAGTTTTGTGTCAGTTCCTTCTTCTATTTCATTTATTGTCCTGGAAAATTCTTCGCTTAATTCACCGTAATCAGCTAAAGCAATTGTCTGAATGGTTCTGTATAACCCTAAGCCTGATTTTAATTCTGTTGCCATATGCCTTAAAGCAAACGGAAGCTCTCTTGAAACTGAATCCCCTCTAGACATTGCTTTTCTTCTTGGAATCAAAAAACCAATTATTACTGCCATGAAAGTGAACAACAAGCTTACAATTAACACTAGCAGGCTTTTAGTGAGCATTGGAGCTTCAGGGAACAAAGCAAAAGTCAGTGCACTTAAAAGAATTATTGAAAAAACAAACACAATTAATGCAATTGAAGTAATTATTGCAAGGAATTGTTTTGCTGAAATCTTCATATTAGCACTATACAGGTAAAAGCTGAGTTGTTTTACCTGCGGAAGCTTGCTGATTAATTTTTCCATTGGCTTGGTTATTGCCTTTAATGCAAGGTAAAATTTTCCTAACTGCCTTACCATAGGGGAATTAAACACTTTTAAGTCTTCTACTGTCTGAACCTCTAATTCTTTTTGTTTTCCGTCAGCTATCATTCCTCTTAATTCTTTTAATCTTCCGCCTACTTCCTCTAATTCCATTCCTTCTTCAGAGTACTTTCTTTTCATTCTTTCTACTATTTTTTCCACTTCTTCTTTATCATAGGTTGACTTAACCTGTTTTTTCCCTTTTTTTTCTTCAATTATTTTTCTTAAGTCGCCTACTTTTTCACTCATTTTTTTCACTTCTTTTCCAAATGCTCATGTATTGCAGAAACAACGTCTTCCATTTTATTAACCTTTTTGTCAATTAATTTTTCAAGCACGTCCTCTCTTTCCCTTAACTCTTGTTCAATTTGTTTTGCAGTATATCCAGTGAACTTCATTAAAGTTTTAATGTATTCGCTTTCAATGTCTGTTTTCACTAACTTGTCTTTTATCGGGTCTCTTTCAAATAATGTCTGAGTTGAAGTCTTGTTTTGTAACACTCCTGTTACTTCAGCTATTTCAGTTATTCTCCTGATAGTGCCTTTTTTCTTGTCGTGAATCCTATGCTCTACTACAACCAAATCTAATCCTGAAAGCATTACTTCTGGAACATTCATCGGCGGGCTTGTAACCCTTACTAAAGTCTCTTGGGGAGAGTTAGCGTGAATTGTTCCTAAACAATTTGAAATAAGCATTCCATTTGCAATATAATTGTGATTGTCTTCTACTGTCAGGTCATACAAAAATCCTTCGAATTCTGTTTCTTCAGCTGAAACAATTTTTTCAAACTTTAAGTCTGATTCAGCCAGAATTTTAAGTTGTCTTGCAGTATTTCCTTCCAGCAAATTAATTATTTCTTTTAATTTTTTTCTTGAAGGATTCCTTTTTTTTGTTTCATATGCTTCTACTACACTTCGCGTTTTTGTTCCAAGCAGTACATTTAATTCTGTTTGAGTCATCCTGTTTTCAAGCCTTGCAGTTTTAATCAGCCTTTCAGTGTTTGGAATCAAGTCAAGGCTTTGCTTTGATTTTTCTATTAGCAGTTCAAGTTTTTCTTTTTTCTTCTTGTGTTCAAAACCGATTTTTTCCCTGAATTTTTCAAGATTATCTTTTCCGTAAACCGAAATCCTGTAATATGGCCCAAAATTTCCTTTTCCGTCTTTTTCCTGACTGTAACTTGAAGAGCTTATCCCAAATCTTAACAGAATTAAAGGCAGTTTTCTTGCAAGGTCTTTGTTTGATGTACTGAACTGAATGCAGTTTGCCTGCAAATTCACGTGTGCTTCGCTGTCGTGCAATCCCCTAATCAATAAAGCAAGCTCATTGTTTTTTGCTGAAAGAATTTTTTCAGTGAACCTGAATGTTTTAGTTTTGTTGCCTATTGGCATTTCATATTCCTGGTGTATTTTCTGAATTAATTTTTTGTCACATAACTGGACTCTTGAAAATCCGTTGTAGTCAAACTGGCTTACTTTGTTTTCAGTTAAAGGAGTTATTTCTCTTTTAAATGATTCAATTAATGATTCTTCTGCATTAACAAACTGTATTGCTTCTCTTCCAAGGTGCCCGTCGCCGTAAATTAACCCCATTAAATAAGGCTTAATTAATTCTTTTTCAGTGCAAACTTTTATTTCAGCTGGCACCACAATAAAATCCCCTGCTTTTGCTTCCTCTGAATTTATTTCCTGTAAGCCGTTGCTGATTCTGTAAACAGGATGGTCTTTAGTTAAATGCAGTTCTTTTCCGCTTTTGAGCTTGATTTTTTTCAGTTTTGTTTTTGTTTTTTTTCTCCAAACATGAGTTACTTTTTTGTCTTCGATTTTCAGGGTTTGCTTGTTAAATGAAGGAACTTTGATTTCTTTTTTTCCTAGTTCAATGAACTCAAAATCTTTTTCTTTTACTGCTTCTTTTTCATTGAACTCTTTTTCCACTATTTTTTCAATTTCAAGAATGTTTCCGTCACTTAACTGAATTAATGTTTCTCCGGTTACTGCTCCATCATGCCCAGTGTTCATTGCTGTAAACAAAGTGAATGCCTCATCATGCCTTACTTCTCCCACTATTACTCTGTCTGGCCTCATCCTCAAAGAGTTTTTTGTTAGTATGTCAAGCGTGATTTCTCCTGTTCCTTCTAATCCAGGAGGCCTTGCTTCTAAACTGATTATGTGCTTTAATGGCAGGTTTAATTCTGCTGTGTTGTGGACAAAAACATTAGAGCAAACAAAGTTTTCGTATCCTGGAACAGACAAGTCATAAACAAACCTTTCTTTTTTTGGAAGAAGTTTTATTTCTTTCACCTGGTCCCAGAAAATGTCTGTGCCTGCAAGCATTTCAAGTTCACTGCTTTCTGAAAAAGAAACCATTTTCTGCAAAAACCTTCTTCCAAGCCTTGAATTCCCTGAATAATATTCGTGCTGTAACTTAAGTTCTTGTTTTTTTGACTGAAGAAAGCTTGCAGGCAAGGGAATCAAATCAGTTGAGTCGTGTGTTGCTTGTCTTTTTAATGCAACATTTAATGCCCTGCTGTTTTTGCCTTCCTGAATGAAACTGATTTTTTCAATGAATTGTTTTATTTGAGCATAAGATGAAATCCTCCCTTTAAATGACTTGTCCTTAAAGTATCTTTTTGTTGCCGTCCTTGCCATTATTCCGTTCCTTAACAGCATTGTTTGGATGTCTTTCATTAATTGTTCTGAACACGAAGTCCATTCCACTTCATTTTTTGCTATTGTGCCGTCCCCTGAAAAGTATCCTTTCAGAACCCAGCATATTTGTTCATTATTTAATTCATCCATCCATGCAGGCATTTTTTTGGTGAATGCTTTTCCTGTTAAGCCCAATACATCCTGCATAATTTTTTTCAGCATGCTTGAGTTAATCATTAGGCTGAATTTATCTGAATGCATTTTTACGTTGGCGTTAAATCTTCCTGCAACTTCTTTTATTATGGATTCAACTTCCTTGTCGTCAGTTGAAAGTATTACGCTGTTTTTGTCATAGCATCCGTCTGCAATCCAGAATCCGATAAATTCGAGGAAAACTTCATCTAATTTTATGCTTAAAGGTATTTTTCTTGAATTGACTTTTGGTTTCAGAAAAATATTTTCTTTATCTTTTAATTCAATTAACCCGTTTTTGTGTAATTCATCAAGTAATTCAGTCCGTATTATTCCTGTTCTTTTCCATGCATTTGCAGAGCATTTCCTGCCATTTTTTGTTTTTCCTGCA
The DNA here is from genome assembly GCA_043819075.1 of archaeon. GTDB lineage: Archaea > Iainarchaeota > Iainarchaeia > Iainarchaeales > 1-14-0-10-31-34 > 1-14-0-10-31-34. Next base: position 11,680 of record JBDRFE010000005.1, on the reverse strand, counting down.
CTGTGTTTTTCAAGTGTTTTTCTGTCAATTTTTTTCAGTTCTTTTTCAACAGGTTTTCCTAAAATAAAGCATTTTTTCAGTTTCTCAAGGTGTTCAAACAAATCAATTTCTTTTAAGCCTTTGGATTCAAATGGAAGTTCTCTTGGAGCAGCCAGAAAGCTGCCTTCTTTTAGTTCGCTTGTTTTTATTGGGCTGATTTCTGCTTTTTCGTTTAAAGAAAAAAGCGAGTGGTCTTCTGTTACCTTTACTTTTCTTCCGCTTCTGAAAACAATTTCATACATTTTCTTGTTTGTTTTGTGCCTGATGAAAGAATGAATTGGCTTTTTACTGATTTTTCCTTTTTCATCAAAGCAAAAAGTTTCAATATCCTCAAAGTTAAGGCAGCTTTCATGCCCTGAATAAAAGTAATTGCATCCGTTTTCCTGAATCTTTTTATCCACTAATTCCCCTATCTTAACTTTTTGTGGCTTGCCATCCCTGAAAACAATTATTTCTTCTTCTGCATCAACACTGTCTTCTATTGTTACAATTCTTTCTCTTTCTGGGATAAAAGAAGCTAAAACATTTAAGGTAGTTGTTTTTCCTGAACCAGTTCCTCCTGTAATCAAAACGTTTGCAGGTTTTACCCCTAATCCGTCAACGCATAACCAAAGGAATGCAGCGCTTTTTACGTCAAATGTTCCGTAATTAATCAAGTCAATTATTGAGTAAGGGTCTTCCCTGAATTTTCTTATGGTTAGGCTTGAGCCGGAAATTGATGCAGGAGGAATTGTTGCGTTTACCCTAGAGCCATTTGGTAGTCTTGCATCAAGTAATGGGGCTGACATGTCCACTCTTCTTCCTACTTCTCTTGCAATCCTGTTAATCAGGTCAATTATTTCTGAATCAGAAAAGAATTCAATGTTTGTTACCATCATTTCGTGTTTTCTGTGAAAAACGTAAACAGGTTTTTTCGAGCCAATAACCATTATTTCTTCTAACTGGTCGTCTCTAACTAAAGAATCAATTAAGCCGTATCCAACCATTTCCCTTACAACTGATTCAGCATAAAAGTTGAATCTTCTTTCAGGAATATTCATTTCAGTTGAAGCCCTTAAAATCTCGATTATTTTTTGTTTGTAAACTGTTCTTCTTTGTTCCGGGTCCCTTATTTTGTATGGTGCAATTGAAATCAGTCTTGTTGCAGCCTCTTTTATTGTGTTGATTATTGTTCTTTCCCCTAAAGTCGGCTTGCTTACTGGAACAACATAATAAAGCAAAACTTTTCCAGGAACCTTGTAAATTTTTACTTCGCCATAAGAATCAATTTCTTTTTTATCCATTGACTCTAATTCAAGGTCAACGCTTGAAACAATTGTTTCAGTTTTTTGTTTTTCTTCTTCTGGTTCTTCTTTCTGTTTTTTTCCCGGAACTTTTTTTTCTAATTCTCTTTGGAGTTCAAGGCTCTTTCTTTCTTTTTCTTTTTTGGCTGGAAGCATTACTTTTTTTACTTCTTCTTCCCTGACTTCTTTTTTTTCCTGTTTGGGGTGTATTTCATCTTCTTCTGTTTTAATGCGCTTGGCTTTCTTGATTAAATCAGTCAGGTATTTAGGCATAATACTCTATAACAACACCGCTTTAGATTATTTAAATTTAACTAAGAAAAAGATTACTTTTTTTCTTTGACTTCTTTTTTCATTTCTTCAATGAATTCTTCTATTGAAACAGTTTTTTGTTTTCCTGTCCTGTCCCTTGAAGTAATTGAATTGTTTTCTGCTTCCCTTTGGCCTGCAACCAAAACAAAAGGAATTTTTTGCATTTGTGCTTCTCTTATCTTGTATGAAACAGTTTCAGCCCTTAAATCTAATTCCACTCTAAAACCGTTTTCTTTCAGTTTTTCACTTACTTTTTTTGCGTATTCCTCGAATTTTTCCCCTACTGCAATTACCTTGAACTGCACTGGGCTAAGCCATAAAGGAAATTTTCCTTCAAAATGTTCTATGAGTATTCCGATGAATCTTTCTAATGAGCCAAAGATTGCCCTGTGAATCATTACTGCCCTGTGTTTTTTTGAGTCTGCGCCGACAAAGGTTGCATCAAATCTTTCAGGCAAATTAAAGTCAACTTGAATAGTGCTTAACTGCCATTCCCTGTTAATTGCATCTTTTACTTTGAAATCAATTTTTGGCCCATAAAAGACTCCTTCGCCTTCGTCTGTTTCAAATTCAATTTTCATTTCATTTAATGATTCTTTTAATGCATTTGTTGCTTTATCCCATTGCTCTTGTGTTCCGACAGAATTTTCCGGCCTGGTTGAAAGCTTTACCTTGAATTCATTGAAGCCAAAAACTTTGTAGATGTGCTGGCAGAATTCAATTACTTTTTTTATTTCTTCTTTTAATTGTTCTTCTGTACAGAAAATGTGTGCATCATCTTGTGTAAAACCTCTTACCCTGAACAATCCTCCTAATACGCCGGATTTTTCGTATCTGTATACTGTGCCGAATTCAAAAAATTTTATTGGAAGCTCTTTGTATGAATGCTGGTTGCTTTTGTAAATCATTATGTGTGCAGGGCAGTTCATTGGCTTTACCCCGTATTCTTGTTCATCTATTTTCAAAAAATACATGTTTTCTTTATAGTAATTGTAGTGCCCTGAAGTCTTCCAGGTGTCTCCCTTGAATATATGGGGGGTTGTTACAAACTCATAGCCTCTTTTAATGTGTTCTTCTTCGTCAAACTTCATTACTGCATTCCTTAAAGCTGTTCCTTTCGGGTGCCATAAAATAAATCCTGCTCCCACTTTTTCGTTAACTGAAAACAAATCCAGTTCTTTTCCTATTTTCCTGTGGTCGCGTTTTTCTGCTTCCTCTTTTTGTTTTAAAAACTCTTCTAAATCTTTTTGGGAAAAAAATGCTGTGCCGTAAATTCTTTGAAGCGAGTCATTTTTTTCGTCTCCCCTCCAGTAAGAGCCTCCGGTTGAAAGCAGTTTAAAGGCTTTTATTTCGCCGGTTTTTTTTACATGAGGGCCTTTGCATAAGTCAATGAATTTTCCTGATTCATAAAAAGAAATTTTTCCCTCTAATTCTTCAATTAATTCTGCCTTAAATTTTTCTCCTTTTTGTTCGAAAAACTTTTTTGCTTCTTCTTTTTTCATTTCTTTTCTCTTGAATTCATGGTTTTGTTTTATGATTTCACTCATTTTTTCCTGTATTTTTGTTAAGTCTTCTTCTGAAAAAGGCTCTTTTTTGAGGAAATCATAATAAAATCCTGTTTCAATTGCAGGGCCAATAGCTATTTTTACGTTTGGCCATAATTCTTTTACTGCTTCTGCCATTACATGAGAGCAAGAGTGCCTTAAAACTTCTAATCCGTCAGCAGAGTTTCTTGTCGCAATTTTTATTTTCGCGTTTTCTTCTATTTTGTAATTCAATGGCTTTAATTCGTCGTTCACTCTGACAGCTAAAGCGTCTTTGGCTAGTTTTTCCCCGATTTTTTTTGCTATCTCTAATCCAGTAACTCCTTTCTTGAATTTTTTCACAGAATTATCAGGCAAAGTGATTTCAATATCAGCCATGAAATATATATTTAAGGGTGTTTTTTTAAAGCTTAACAATGATTATTCAACCATTTTGTAATTGGTTTTTTTGAAGTTAATGAAAGCTTTTCCCCTGCCTTTTTTTGCAGGCAGCAAAAACTTTCCTTCAATAAAATCTTTTCCGTTAACAGACTTTTTTTTGCCTTCAACTAAAATGTAATCCGAAACAAAATCTCTTACAAACTCGTTTTCAGGCTGCAAAAAAATTTTTTCCGGAGTATCCTGTTGCTCTATTTTCCCTAAATTCATTACAATAATTTTGTCACTCAAAAAAAAGGCTTCATCAATGTCATGAGAAACCATTATTATAGTCAGTTTAGTTTTTTCGCTTAATTCTTTCAAAAACACTTTCATTTTTTCCTTTAATTTTGCATCTAACCCGTTTAACGGCTCATCCAATAACAGCAAGTCAGGCTTAAAAGCAACTGCCCTTGCAATTGCAGTTCTTCTTTTTTCTCCTCCGCTCAAATTATTCACATTTCTTTTTTCAAATCCCTTTAAATGAACTAATTCAAGGGCTTTCAAAACTTTTTCTTCAATGTTTTTTTCTTTTCTCATCCTTAAGCCAAAAGCGATGTTATCAAATACATTTAAATGAGAAAACAATGCGTCTCCCTGGAAAACAAAGCCAGTATTCCTTTTTTCTGCAGGAATTATTGTTACCTCTTTTTCTCCGAAAAAAATCCTTCCAGTTTCTGCTTCAAGCAAACCAGAAATTGTTTTCAATAAAGTTGTTTTTCCGCAGCCTGATGGCCCAACAATTGAAGTAAAGCTTCCAGATGTAATTTCAGCTGAAAAATCTATTTCCAGTTCAGGAAAAACAACTTTTATTCCTTCAAGCCTTACTTTCATTAAATCACCTGCTCGTTTTCAGAAAAAAATTCTATTGCATAAAAAGCAATAAAGCTGGTTAAAATTAATATTAACCCCATTGCAGAAGCTGCAGCCAAGTCAAAAGTTGAAAGCAGCCTGAAAACATAAACAGGCATTGTAGCATAAACCCCGTCATATAACACCAGAACAAAGCCTAATTCTCCTAAAGAAACAGCAAAACAGAATGCAAGTGAAACAATCAAAGCATTTTTTATTCTTGGAAACTGGATTTTCTTAAAAACTTCTGTTTCATCTGCTCCAAGGCTTTTTGCTGCTTCAAGGCTTTCATTGTCAATCTTGTTTAACGCATTGTTTATTGCCCTGAAAGCAAAAGGAAAAGCTAAAACTGAATGCCCTAAAGCAATTACAATTAAGTTTCCTGAGCCAAATCCAAGCAAGTAACCAAATGCAAGAGTTATAACCGAGACAGCAACAGATGATGCAACAAAAACATTTACTGCAAAAACTTTTGTCTGTTTAAGGGAAGCAATTAAAGCCAGCAAAGTTGCGGCAACTGATGCAATGCCTGCAATCAATAAGCTGAAAAAAACCGAGTTAAATGCGTTTACTCCAAAAAAACCGCCGTAACCTGAAAAAAAGATTTTTTCAAATGCCCTGAAAGAAAATTCCCTTGAACTGAAATCAAAAAAAGAAAAAGCAATTAAAGCAATTACAGGCAGAACAATAAAAGAAATTAATGCAAGCAAAAAAATTCCTTCAACCAAAGAAATCTTTTTTGGCTTTTCTAAGACAACTTTTTCTTTTATTTCAAATTTTTTTGAAAAATAAAAATAAATCAGTCCGATTGAACCAAGCACAATAAACTGGATTAAAGCAAGAAAGCCTCCTGCAACAAAATCAATGTTTCTTGTAATCTGCCTGTAAATTTCAACTTCCAGAGTAGAAAACTGTAATCCCCCCAAAGTTATTACTATTGCAAAGCTCATGAAACAGTAAATGAATACAAGTGAAGCTGAAGCAAGAATTGAAGGCATTAACTGCCTTAAAGTCACATTAAAGAAAACCTGTGGTTTGCTTGCGCCAAGGCTTTTTGCCGCTTCCTTCATTGTCACATCTATTTTTTCCCATGCCCCTGAAACAAAACGCATTACTATAGGAAAATTATAGAAAGTGTGCGCTAAAATTATTCCTGTAAAACCATACAAAAATTGTATGTGTTCTTCCCCTAAAAAAACTTTTTTGAGAAAAAAATTTATCCAGCCATTGTTTCCGAAAACAATGACAAAAGAAATTACCACTAAAATTGAAGGAAAAACAAAAGGGATTAATGAAAGTGCTTTAACAAATTTTTTTCCTTTAAAAGTTCTTCTCGCAAGGACAAATGCCGCGGGAATTCCTATTAACAGGCACAGCAAAGTTGAAATTCCTGCCTGAAAAAAAGAATTCCAGATTAGTTTCTGGTTAGAAAAAAGAACGCTTAAAAAAAAATTAATGCTGAAGCCTGAAAACGTTTTTCCAAGCATTAAAATCAGTGGATAAAAAAAGAAGAAAAAAAAGAATGCAAGAAAAAAAGCCTTTAATGCTATGAAGTAATTATTTTTTCCCATTCTCTAATCCATTCCTCTTGTTTTTCTTCAACTAATTTTGGGTCAAGCTCTAATGGTTTTGGCTTTACTGCATACTCAAATGCTTTTGGCAGTTCAACGTTTTTGTTAACAGGAAACATAAATTGAGTGAAAGGAATTTCTTTTTGTGCTTTTTCTGTTAACATGAATTCAATAAACTGTTCTGCCAGTTTTCTGTTTTTTGTTCCTTTAACTATTCCAATTCCTTCCACTTGAATGTAATGCCCTTCTTCAAATTCTGCTGCAAGAAAATAGTTTATGTCCTCGAATTCAGCGTAATACGGGGGTGAAGTGGCATAACTTAAATAAATTGGAGCTTCTCCTACCCTGAACAAACCAGCTGCTTCATCCCAGCCATCTGTCACAACTAAAATGTTTGGCTTGAATTCCCTCCAAAACTGCTTATAGTCCGGGTCTCCGAAAACTTTTACAGTCCATAACAATAAAGCTAATCCAGGAGAAGAAGTCCTTGGGTTTTCTATTACAACTTTTTTTTCAAGCCTTGAATCAAGCAATGAATCAAAGCTGTTCAGGTTTACATCAATTTTTTTTGAGTCATACATGAATGCAATAAAACCGTAATCAAACGGAGTAAGAAAGCCTTTTTTGTAAAAGCTTATTCCTTCTGAAATTACTTCAATGTTTTTTGGAGTGAATTCCTCTAACACGTTTTTTTCCAGTGCCTTGGAAAAAAGGCTGTTGTCTATTCCAATCACAACATCTGCTTTTGGGTTATCTTTTTCAAGCACAAGAGTTGTTAATACCTGTCCTGCGTCTCCTTTTGAAACCATTTTAACTTTGCAGTTGCATGTTTTTTCAAATTCCGGAATGATTTTCGGGCCTAAACCGTATTCTGATACCATTGAATCGTATGTGTAAACAACTAATTCTTTTTTTCCTGTCTGTTCCTGTTGGATGCATCCTGAAAAAAAGAAAATTAATGCAATAAATAAAACAGTTTTTTTTATTGAATCCATGAATAAAAAAAGCAGGTGAAAGCTTTAAATTCAAAACCAGTTCCTGAAATGCACGCATAACAGAATTCCGTCTTTTGACGTAATCCAAGCTTTTTTGTTTTTAAATTCATTGCTTAAGCCGATTCCTATCCCGAACTTTAACCTGAAGTTTTTGAGCTCGTATTTAAAGCCTTTTAACGTCAATCCAACAACATCGCCTTTTATTGCAAACAAAGAAATTTTTTCGCCTGGAACCCCTTCAACTGAAAACCTTTTTTTCGGGATTAAATATATTTCCTGGTTTTCGTGGATTATTTTTGCATTGATTTTTTTCGGAATCTGCATTAAAGCAAAAATATTTGTTATTGTCATGTCGGCTCTTGTGCCTATTGCCCCTAAAATAATTATTTCACTGAATTTTTTTTCAATACAGTAATCTATTGCAAGCTCTAAATCAATTTTGTCTTTTTCTCTTGGAAAAACGATTTTTTTTACTGACCTGAATTTTTTCAGAGAATTTTTTGAAATAGAGTCCATGTCGCCTATTATTACATCTGGCCTGAAATTTGTTTTTATTAATTTGTTTGCGCCGCCGTCAACTGCAATAATGAAATCGCCTTCTGAAATAAAAGAGTAAAGGAATTTAGTGTCAATGCTTCCATTGCATACAAGGACTGCTTTCTTCATAAAAAAAAGTTCCTTCAATCATTTCTTATTTTTATTCTTCTCTCTTTTTTTTATGAAAGTTAACGGCGTGGAATGCATTCAATGCAAAGGCAGGTTATGGTGCGGTTCTTCGTGTAAAGTCCTTGAAGGCTATAAAAGAAAAACAGGCTTTGTTTCTGGAATAAAAAACAATTCTTTTGACGGAGTTTCTCCTCCTGGATTATTTGTTTCTTGGAATAATTACCCTAAAGTTGAAATTGCACCGCTTTCTTCTTTTCAGCCAGCTGAAGGGGTTGATGTGTTTGATGAACCTGAAAACTGGTTTGGCTTTTCTTCTGAAAAAATAGTTGAAATGCGCGAGTCATTGATTGAGCCGAGAAAAAAAATAGATGTTTTTTCTGCACAGAATCCTTCAAACGAGCTTTCCTTGATTCAGGAAACAGTAATGTCTTCAAATTCAGTTGATGTTTCAGTTGAATTAAACAAAATTCTTTCACAAAAGCTTTCCTTTGATTCTTTTAATGCCCCTTCCGGCCTAAAAGCTGAACTCAAAAAATTTTCTTTGAACTCAAACCCGAAAATCCCGAAAAAAATTGATTACATTGTTTCTGACACAGACCTTGTTTCCAGTGAAGGGCTAAAAGAATTGTATTCTTCTGATGTTTCAGTTAATTCCATGCAAAAAATCCTGAGTGCAGGCCTGCTTGGGTTAAAAAAGAAAAGAAAACTGGTTCCAACAAGATGGAGCATTACTGCAGTGGATGACACGGTTTCAAAAAACTTGATTGAAAAAATAAAGTATTTTAAGGAAACGGATTTCATTCAATTGTTTCAGTCGGCTTACTTGGATAACCGGTTTTTTGTTTTATTGATTCCGGGTTACTGGAGTTTTGAACAATTGGAGGCATGGAAGCCTGAGTCAGTTTGGATGAAAGGAAGCAGTTTGAAAGTTATGGCTGATTCAGAGTTATTCAAGGGAAGAAAAAATTATGTTTCTAATACTGCCGGAGCATATTATGCTTCAAGGCTGGCTGTAAGCGAATTTTTGTTTGAAAAAAGAAGACAGGCAAAAGCAGTTGTTTTCAGGGAAATAGGCGAAGGATACGAAATTCCTTTAGGTGTTTGGGTGATTCGTGAAACTGTGAGAGATGCATTAAAGAAAAAGCCTTTAAGGTTTTTTGATTTGGAGCTGGCATTAAAATTTCTTTCATCTCATTTAACTGTTCCAATAAAGCTTTACTTAAAGGAATCAAAAGTTTTAGGGGATTTGCAGCAGAAAAAGATTTCAGATTTTTTTTAGTTATTTCACGCTTAATATTTCGCCTGCCAGCGAAACAGTTAATTCAACAAATTTTCCTTCAATTTCTGCCTTGGCTTTTATTTCTCCGCCTTTTTTTTCCATTTCAAGTATTTTAAATGAATTGAATTCTTTTTCAAGGTTTTTTTCAAGCAGTTCCCGTATTTTGGATAATTCAAGTTCTATTTTTTCTTCTTCTTCTTCTTGCAAGTCATGGAATTCTTTCATCTGCGAGTCCTCTTCTCTTATTTTTTTTCTGTCAAAAGTTGATGCATCAAATGCACTGTAAACTGAAAAAGCCAGTGAACCAACAACAATTAATTCGATTTCAAGTTCAAGCAAGAACCTTGAAACAAACAGCCATAACAGCCATGAGCCAAAAATAATTAACCCATCCCAGTATTTTCTGTTTAATACCTGTCCCGCACCGGGAAAAACAAATCCGATTGCTCCGGCAAGAAAACTCATTCATATATTAGGGAACTTGAATTATTTAACTTTTATGCTAACTTTATTTCGTGTATTATTTCTTGTATTTCATAAACTGCCTTTAAGAAAGGCAAGTAACGCTTTCGCGCGTTAGTAGCGACGCACGAGATAAACTCGTGCTGCATAAATTTCATTTCCTGTATTTCATGAATTGTGCGATTAAAGCTTCTAACTGGATTCTTTCGTTTGCGCCTTCAACTATTCTGAAATTGAATTCCCCTATTTTGTCGATTAAGTCAATTTTTGTTTTTCCATCCATTTCTTTTTCATCCATTTCAATTAATTCCCTGTATAACTGTAAAATAATGTCTTCTCCGCTCATTCCATAATCGTATAATAATGCATCAAGTTTTTCTCTTGCTTCAAGGAATTTTTTTTCCAAAGCTAAATTAATTAATTCTTTTATTTCATGTGGTTTTGCTTTTGAACTCACATTAAATATTGTGTCTTCGTTTATTTTTGGGCCGGCTGAAGCGCTTGCCTGTAACACATTAATTGCTTTTCTTAAATCGCCTTGCGCAACATAATTTATTGCTTTCAAAGAGTTTTCCTTTAATTCAAGGCTTTCTTTTTTTGCCACCTGCAAAAGCTTTTTTTCAATTTCTTTTGAATGCAATGGCTTGAACCTGAAAACAACGCATCTTGACTGCAATGGTTCCATTATTTTTGAAGAATAATTGCATGACAAAATAAATCTACAGGTTTTTGTAAAGCGCTCCATTGTCCTTCTCAAAGCCTGTTGTGCGTCTGTTGTAAGGGAGTCAGCTTCATCCAAGAAAATTATTTTAAAGTCTGCATCAAAAGCCATTGTTCTTGCAAAATCTTTTATTGTTTTTCTTACAACTTCAATGCCTCTTTCATCTGATGCATTTAATTCAAGGAAATTTCTTTCAAATCCGTTGGTGTATAATTCTTTTGCCAGTGCAACAGCAGAGCTTGTCTTTCCGATTCCTGCCGGACCAGAAAACAATAAATTTGGCAAAGACTTGTTTTTCACAAAAGCTTCAAGCCTTTTGGTTATTTCTTCTTGGCCGACAACTTCATTTAATTTTTTTGGCCTGTATTTTTCCACCCAAGGCAGTCCGTCTTCGTTCATGATACAAAAACTCTTGGAAAGCAATTGTTTTAAATTAATTGCAATAAAGGTTTTCTATTAACTTCTAAAAAAGTGTTTTTGAATGAATTCAAGGGATGCAAGCAAATTAATTGTATTGTTTCTGGTTACTTATTTTTTACTTTTTTTCCTGCCTTCAGTGACCAAGGCAATCGGCGCTGATTTTGCATTACATGAATGGGGTTTTACCTTGAATCCAAGCATGCTTGACTACACTTTTTATTTAATGCCTTTAATTGGCTTTTTTTTCATTTATTTTTTGATTGACTGGGCTAATGATTATTTTAAGACAGGCTTTGCTTCTTCAGTTTACTTTCCCTTGCTTTTTGTTGTATTGTCTTTTATTGCATTTTATGTTCAGTTATTCTGGTATTACTCTAATATTTCTTCTCTTGCTAGCGCACAAGGGCAGACAGTTAATACAACTGATTTATTCGAGTTCTGGAGTGTTTTAAGGGATTCTGCTTTCCTTGTCTTTGTTTTTTCCGGCTTAGGCGGCTGGATTTCCAATAAACTGATGAAAAACGTTTCTGAAACAGCTTTAGAAGAAAAAAGAAAGCATCCAGTTCAAGCAAAAAAGCAATGAATTTTTTTTACTTTTTTTTCTTTTCAGGGTTGATTTTCTTTTTTGAGAGAATTCCGCTGATTTTTTCTTTGTTCAATATTAACAGTATTATCAGCAGTATTCCCGGTAAAATAAATACTGTTAATTCGCTTGCAGTAATTTCTCTTGCTTCTTTTAGCATTGACACTATTGTGCTTGAATGATTGTTTTCTGTGTTTTGTTCTGGCGGGAAATCAGGGTTTGTTTTTACATCAAATTTTATTTTATAGTTTGCCGGCTCCCAGTTGCTTACGTTAATATTGTAGTCTTTTGAAAGAATTGTTCCTGCAGCAATTTTTACAGAGTTAAGGGAATGCTGTTCTGTTACAAGCACTCCTGTTTCTGCGTTGTATACGAGTAGATTCATGTCAGCGTTTTTGTCTACTGGCCCGACATTCTGGATTTTTGTTTTAACCTGAATATAATCATTGTTTGTTGTCAGTTTGAATGTCATTGCAGGATGACCGCTAATGAGTTTTATGTAAACTAATTCAAATTCAACTATTCTGAGAATGTCT
>JBDRFE010000004.1:0-20618 GCA_043819075.1 archaeon | reverse complement strand
CCTTTTAACGCATTTTTTGTTTTTGCATTAAGTTTAAATTAAAGTTTGCGTTCAAGATTTTTATGCCGGGAAAACAAAGGCCAGGGTTTTCAGGAAAATCTAGGCTGACCCTAAAAAGGCCTTCTGAAAGAAAATCGCCTTTTGTTGTTGTCAGGACCCCTGAAAAAATTGTTTCAGTTAACTCAAGGCTATTCGATACACAGATTAAAGCTGAAATTGTCAAGGTTATTGAGCGGGCTAAAGTTCCAGAACAGGCTGCTGCAGAATTAAGCCCTCAGGCTAAAAAAAATCTCGTGGGCATTTTAAGGAAACACAGAGAAAAATTTGTTAGAGTGCCGACCGCAAAACATGGTTTTGTCAGGTTTAAAAACGGGTTTTGCAAGCTTTCTTTGAACGAAAAAGCGCTTAGAAGATATGTTTTTTTTGGCTTTGGAAAAACTGTTATTGATTCAGGAGCTTTTTTTAAGTGGGCTGAAAAAAATTTCAAGGGAATTACTTTAAATGCAGTGAAAGACGCATTTTATGAGTCAATTGGAATTTCAAGAAAAGACCATTTTTATTCTGGTTTAATTCCTCATTTAGGCTCTAAAGGCGGGGTAAGTGTTGAAGTTTCCGAAAAAGGAAAACTGACTAATGCAACTTCTTTTGGATTGATTGTTCCTACTTTAGGCTTATCTGCTGAAACAATAACCAAAAGCAAGCATTCTGCTTATATGAATTTAATTATTAATGCGCGCAAGGTTCTTGGAAGCCAAACTGTTTTTGAATTAAGAATTCCTGCTGAAGACCGGGTTATTGCAAGCTTTCTTGAAAGCAGGTTTATTGTTTCTGAAACAGTAAAACTGTCTGAGCTTTACAGCCTGAAAATAGATTTCAGGAAACGTTTCGTTAGAAAAAAATAATTTAATCAAAAAAGAAATCTGCTTTTTTTGGTTCTGGGTCCATTCCTTTTCTTTTTCTTATGTCAACTATTGTATTGTGCTGTAATTCTCTTGGCAGTTGTTCATAGCCTGAGTATTCTGCTGTCCAGACTGCTCTTCCTTGTGTTGCTCCTCTTATTGTTGCACTAAAGCCGATTAATTCTTTTACCGGAGCTTTTCCGATTATAATGGTTTGGTCGCCTTCGTTTCTCATGTCAGTGATTTGAGTCCTTCTGGAGCCTAATTCTTTGCTTACTGCTCCCATAAAATCCTGTGGAACTAAAATTGAAAGAATTTGTTTTGGTTCAAGCAATAAGGCGTCTGCCTGAAGCATGCATGCATAAATTCCTCTTGTAATTGCAGGCAGTACTTGTGCCGGGCCTCTGTGAATTGCGTCTTCGTGCAGTTTTGCGTCTTCTAATAAGACTTTTATTCCATGAACTTTTTCTTTTGCTAAAGGCCCTTCGTTTGTTGCGTCATTGAATGCCTGTACAATTAATTCTTTTACTTCAAATAATGCTTCAATTCCTTTTGTTGCATTAACAATATAGCAGTTGTTGTTTACCGCCCAGATTCTTTTTGCTTCTTCTCTGTCTACTCCCATGTCAATTAATTTTTGCACTATTTCTTTGTCTTTGTCTCTTATTTTTCCCTGGATTTTTGATTCAATTAATTTTTCAAGTATTTCTGTTGGAATGGGCTCTACATGCATGTAAAACTTGTTGTGTTTGTTTGGAGTTTTTGCTTCGTGTTTTGGAGGGGATTTTTTTGTTATTGTTTCCCTGAAAACAACTATCGGCGGGCTCACAGTAATCGGAACCTTGTGGTCTACTTCAATTCTATGCTGTGTTACTTCAAGATGGAGTTCTCCCATTCCTGAAAGCAAGTGTTCGCCTGTATCCTGGTTTATTGCTGCCCTGACATTTGGGTCTTCTTTTGTTATCTGCCTTATTACTTCAATTAATTTCGGCAAATTTTTTGCTTCTTTTGCTTCAACTGAAACAGTTATTACTGGTTCTGCTGTTGACATAAAGCTTTCAAATTCCTTCATTTTTATAGTAGAAATTGTTTCTCCGGCATAAACTTCTTTTAAGCCCACCAAAGCAGCAATGTTTCCTGCTGGAACCTCGCTTACCTGCACTCTTTCTGGGCCCATAAATAATGCTACTTGCTGTACTCCGATTTCTTTTTGTGAACCAATTAATTTCACTATTGTTCCTTTTTTTACTGTTCCGGAGTAAATTCTTCCTGTTGCAACATCTCCTGCGTGCGGGTCAACGCTGATGTCAACTATCATCATTGCTAAAGGCCCTTGTGCATTGCATTCAAGCATTGCTTTTCCTTCTTCGCTTTCAAGTTCGCCTGTCCAGATTTTTGGTATCCTGTATTTTTGTGCTTCCAACGGATTTGGAAGATGTTTTATCACTAATTCAACTATTGCTTCATATAAAGAGCTTTTTTGTGACAAGGTTTTCTGGTCCTGGTTTTTGCAGTAATCATATACTTCTTTGAAGGTTATTCCGGTTTTTTTCATGTGCAGAGTTGATATTGCCCAGTTATAATAAGCTGAACCAAATACAACTGAACCGTCTTCTACTTTTACTTTCCATTTTTCCTTGAATTTTTCAGGAGCATTTCTTTCAATTAATCTGTTGACATGAGTAATTGTTTTTACAAACCTTTCCTGCATTTTTTCCGGTGTTAATTGTAACTCATTTACTAACCTGTCAACTTTGTTTATGAACAAGCATGGCTTTACGTTTTCTTTTAATGACTGCCTGATGACTGTTTCTGTCTGAGGCATTACTCCTTCAACTGAGTCAACAACTAAAATGACTCCGTCTACTGCTCTCATTGCCCTGATTACTTCTCCTCCAAAATCAATATGGCCTGGAGTGTCAATTATGTTAATCAAATAGTCTTTTCCTTCGTATTTTTGAACTATAGAAACATTTGCTGCATTGATTGTTATTCCTCTTTCCTGTTCTAATGCATAATAGTCCATGAACTGCTGTTTTCCTGCTAATTCAGTTGAAATTATTCCTGAAGCTGCAATTAAGTTGTCTGTCATTGTGGTGTTGTGAATTATTAAGCCATTGCCTATAAAGTTGTGTGTTTTTTCAACGCTGAAATCAAAAACAAATTCTTCTTTTTCATATTCTTTTTTTGTAACAAACAAGGTTGTGCAATCAAATAATGTTTTTTCAATTTCCTGTATTTTTTTCCATGCTTCAGGATTTTTTATTTTCGGGTTTCCTACAAAAGAATAAACAGTAGAAATAAATTCTCTGAAATTTAATGCATAGATTTTTTGCTTGCCTGATTCAATCACTTCTTGTGTTTTTTTGAATGCATTCAATGGAATCTCCAGTTCTTTTCTTATTTCTTTCAGAACTTTGCCTGAAAGAGGCAGTAAATCAGTGTTCCGGTTTGTCTGGGAAATTGCTGCAAACTTTAATGCTTTTTCTTGTTTTCTTTTCAGTCTGAAGCCGATTTCTTCAGAAAAAACTTTCAGGTTTGTTCCTGAAATATAAATAGTTTTCTTTTTTTCGTTGAATGTTGCCATGCAACTAAATCTTAAAAGGCTTAATCTGAGCTGCTCCATTATTTTGGCTGATTTTGAGCTTAAGCTGATTGCTCTTCTTGATTTTTCCACTGTTCCGTCTGAATCAAAGTATCCTTGAATAAATGCTTTAAGCAGTTCATTTGAGGAACACTGAACTGTTTTTGGGATTTCAATGCTTTCTGATTTGTTTTTTAAGGGAAAATCAAATGCTTTTTCCAGTATTCTCAGGAAAGTAAGCCCTGCTTTCAAATCAATTCTTGTTGCTTTGTTTTTGTATTTTCTTTCGACAGCTTTAACACCGAATATTTTTTGCATTATTTTTTTTGTTTCTTCAATTATTTGCCTGTCTTCGTTTGTTATCCTGATTTCTTTCCCGCATTTTCCCCCGTCACCCCAAATCAATCCAAGCAAATACATGAAGTCAGTGAATTCGTATTCGGTTTTGGGAAGTTTCAAGTCAATCGATGAATGCCCTTCTTTTTTCAGGCTTTCCCTGTAATTAATTGATTCAATTAATTCAAAGCATTCATAACCAAATTTTTCGCAGATTTTTTTGAAGTCTTGAAGCCTGTATCTTCCGTTGTATGCTCCGTGATAGAAGGATTTGTTTTTCAGTTTTGATTCAACTTCTTTTCGTGTTTTTTCTAACCCGTAATCAAGAATTTTTCTTTTGATTTCCAGTGAATTCCTGTCATTTAATCTTATAAAAAAACTATTGTCTTTTGCAAGATTTTCCAGAATATTTTTCTTTAATTTATCTAAATTCATTGGCTTTGTTTTGATAAATTTTGGAACTAGGACAAAATCATTTAATTCTACTTCTTTTGCTTGTTTTTCAAAAATTTTTCCTTGTTCACTTAATAAAAGAAACTTATGTTCAGGAGTTGTTTTAATTTTAGAGCCATTTGAAAAAGTTAAATTAACCAATTCTTCATCTGTTTTAAGCTTCCATACATGCGTAATCCTATTTGAAGTAATTTCTTTTTTGTTTTTATTAAAGCTTAAGACTTTTTCATTTAAATTTGATACATCAAAAACTATTTCATTCTTGTTTTCTTTTACTTTTTTTCCTTTTTCAGATAACTTAAATAAATCCTCTGCTTTCTGGATTCTTCCATTCTCAAGAAGTATGCTTGTTTTCCCGCTTATGCATTTTCCGTGGTCAATGTGTGCAACAACACCAATATTTCTTATGTTTTCCCTGGTGTTCATGAATTTTTGTGCTTCTCTTGCAACGTCTTCTCTTTTGCTTATTCAAATCACCTTAAATTTTCAATTTTTAATCAAACACCTTTTTGGTTTATCTTGAGCTTATTGCAATTCTTTCTACTTCGTTTTTTCTTTTTACTGAAAAAGAATTAGAATCGTTTTTTGATGCAAGAATCAATTCTTTTGCAAGAGCCTGTGCTGCTGTTACCTTCTTGTTGAAAGAAGAAGAGAATGCAGCTAAAGCTAAATTCTTTAATGATTCGTCAATTCTCTTTAAAGGAGCAATATCGACTGATAAAGTGTAAGCTATTCCGCCTTTTTTTATTCTTGTAACGTCTTCTCTTGGAGCTGAATTCTCTATTGCTTTGACTAATACCTGTAACGGGTTTTGTTTTGTTTCGTTTTGAATTATACTGAATGCGTCTTCAACTATTTTCATTGACTGAAGTTTTTTTCCACAGCCTTTTCTTCCCCTGATGTATTTTCCTGAAAGCTTTCTTTTTCCTTGGCCTGAACGCATTGTTTTATTGACAAGCCTTTCAACTATGTTTAGGTTTCCTTTTGCAAGCCTTTTCCTGGTGTTTTTGCCGAAAGTGTGGGGAATGATTTTTTCTTCGAAGTTAATGTATTTGACCAGGCTGATGTCTTCTATTTTTATGTCTTTTGAATCCCATTTTCCAAAAAGTGATGTTTTCATTTCATTTACCTTTTAACTTTTTCTTTTCTGCCTGTTCTAAGCATTTCTAATGACTGGTTGTTTACTTTAATTACCTTGAATTTGACTCCCCACAAGTCTCCTTTTGCCCCTTTTTTTCTTCCGCCGCCACCTTCAATTAACACTTCGTCGTGTTCGTCAATGAATTTTATTGCACCGTCAAATGGTGCTAAAGCGGTTAATTGTTTTCCGTTTTTGATTAACTGAACTCTAACACAGTTTCCTGTAAGGAACCCGTTTGCAAAAAAATTATGGTTTGTGTTTTTTGTTGTTATATCCATTAAAATCTGGTTTTTGATTGGTTTTATTTCTTTTATTGTTTCCCATACAAGGCCACTGTTTTCTAACCCTTTAGTGTTTTCTTTTATCCATTGATTTAAGCCAGTTTCTTTGGATGTTGAACCTATTTTTTCTTTTTCTTTTACTCCGCAAGAAATCCAGTAATTAACTCTTGCTTTTTTTATTTGGGCAAAGCCTGTATTATTAAGTTCTTCAGTTATTTTCTTGATTGTTAGCCCCTGTTCTCTTAGTTCAATTGCTTTTTCAAAAGCTTTTTGCTCTTCTTTCATTTTGTTTGTTTTAATTGTTAGATACTGGTAAGCATATCTGGCCAAAGCTTCCTTTTTTGGGCTGTACTTGTAGCCAATTTTTCCGAATAAGTTCATCAAGTTTTCATGGCCTGATTTAATATAGAGCAAGTTTCTGTAACAGTTTGTTCCGTCTTTTCTTTGAGCGTATTTTTCTGTTTTAAGTAAAGAAGCTTTTACCCCGAATTCTTTCAGTATTTCTTCAATGTCTTTCATCATTTTTTTCCCGCTTTCTAATGTTTTTTCTGTTTTGCTTATGTTTAAGCATGGCGGCTGAAAAGTTTTGTTCACTAATCTGGGTTTCTCCAGTTCTGATCCAAAATATGTTGATATGAATTCTTCTTTGGCCCACATTGGTCCATTTTTAATCCAAGTGGGAAGCAAATATTTTGAATTCGCTTTATCTCCTATAGGAACTCCCAGATTTTTAAGCAAAGTATAAAAAGCTACTGAAGTACAACTAAAAGACAAACTAGTTCCCTTAATTAAATGTTTTTTTCCGTTCATTTCCACTATACTTTCCCTTTTTTGTTTTTGTATAGGGGAAATTTTTAACCCCAAAGCTTCTGTATCCCTTCTGATTTCCTTTAATTCTTCTTCACTTCCACTGAAAACCATTTTTCCGCCATATCCTGTGCCTGATTTTCCCCAGCTTAATGTTCCGTCGCCAAATAAATGCCCTATTATCCTAATTAATTTTGGCATTAATTTATTGTTCAGATTAAGGGGCAAAAGATTCTTTTTTTCCAGCTCTGTTATGACTCGTTCAATTTTTATTGTTTTTTCAGCGTTTTTTCTTATTTCATTTTCGGTTAAGATTACTTTATTTGTTTCTTTGAATTCCACTGGATTGCCAGGCATCACTGCGACTTTGTCTCCAACTTTTAAATCCTTTAAATCAATTTTTTTCCTCGCTGTGTAAATTGGGTGGTCTCCAGAAGCTTTTAGCACTCTTTTGGTTTCAGCTGTCCTAATTTCAAATACTTGGCCGTAATCCTCTTTAACTTCAAACCAATCTGTAATTTCAGTTGGAATAACTTCTTTTTTATTTTTGTCAAAGCACTGAACTGTTATTTGATTCCAGTTATTTTTCATTTCATTGATTTGCATTACACAACCATCATGCAAGTGAACTTTCGTTTCTGGAGAAACACATTTTCTTATTCCAGAGTTTGGCTGTCTTGCTGTTACCCCTCTTTTTTCCAGCACAATTCCTCTTGCCTGTGGAGAGCCTTCCATTATGTCTTTTAGTTTTTTAATTTTTCTTTTTGCCCTCAATTTTTCTTTCGGGTTCTTTTTTTTCCATTTCTTTCTTTTTTTCTGCAGGCTTTTTGCGCTGAATTCTCCTCTTGCCATATCATTCACCTCCGCCCTTTCTTTCTTTTCTTAAAGAAAGAAAGTGCAGGTTGCCCAAAGAAAGAAAAGGAACATAATTCCTTTCTTGAAAAAAGATGTTTTCCATTTCAGTTAAAGTTTTTAGTGTGCTGTCCATTTGTTTCACCTTATCCTGATGTTGTCAATATTATAATTTCTTTTCACAATCTCTTTTATTTTTTTCAGTTTCCCTGATTTTTCTGCGATGTTCCTTTTGTTTTCAGAGTCAAGGCTTAAAAAAATTGTTTTTTTGCCTTCCTCTTCTTTTTCTGTTACCTCGTTTATTTTTATTTCTTTCAATGAATTTTTTATGAAGTTTTCTGGCTTTTCTGTGTAACCATATATTTCGATGTTTTTCCTTAATTTTTGTTTCAGCCTGTTGACTTTTTCCCCTTTTTTTCCTATTGCATTTCCTACATCTTTTTCGTTTACAACAAAAATAATATTTTTTTTGCTTATTATGCAGTCTCTTGCGGTAACGCCTGAAAAGTCCTGTAATGCGTTTATCAAGAGTATTTCTTCATTTGAAATCTTCATTTTTTTTTCACTGTTTTTCTGCTTTTCTTTTTTTTCACTGTTTTTTTCCCTGTTGTTTTTTCTGGTGTTTTGTCAAACTCAAGTATTTTTGATTTTCCCTTGCTTAATACTGTCATTGCTGAAACCGGAAAAGGTTTTCCGCAAACAGAACCCAGTTCAACTGAGGTTCCCTTGAATTCAAAAAAAGGAATTTCACTTAATTTTGCATAATGTTCCAGTCTTTCCTTCAAGAGCTTTTTTGCATTGGAACTTATAATAATTAATTCCCCGTTTCCCTTTAAAATGTTTTTCTCAGCTGTTTTTTCGCCGAAACTGACTTTTCCTGTTTCAACTGCCCTCCTGATTTCAATGTTTATGTCCATTTAATTACCTCATTATCAAGTTGACTTTTCCTGTTCCGACTCTAATCGGCTGTCCTACAATAATGTTTTCAACTACTCCTGTGAGTTCTTCTATTTCTGACTTGAATGCTGCATCCAGCAAGTGTTTTGTTGTTTCTTCGAATGCAGCCCTTGCCAGCGGAGAGCTTTTCTGCCTTGTGATTCCTGTTCTTACAATTCCTTTTACGTCTCCTTCAAAGCACATTAAGTCAGCTAAAAGCAGTATGTGCCTTACATCAATGAGTATTCCGTTGTTCACAAAAGTGTTGTGCAGTTCATGTGTTATTGTTGCTCTTCCGGCTTCAATTCCTAATACTTTGCTTATTTCTTTTATGTCGTTTGTTGTTGTTCTTGTTGTATCAACTTCTGGAAGCTTTAAAACATTTTTAAGGTTTGTTCCGCTTGTCTTTATCATGAATTCCTTGTTTTCTTCTACAATAATTGTTTTTTCTATTCCTCTTATTCCATGAGTTCTGGTTGAAATTAATTTGTTTAAATTTTTCCTTGCTTTTAATAACGGCTCTTTTGACGGCCCGAATTCTATTCCTGCATTGGTTTCTTTTGGCTTTAATTTAAGGTATTTTTCCATTTTTTTTATTAAATCGCTTCTGTCAATGCCTTTTGACTTTGTTTCTTTTTCATCTAATAAAATAACTATTTTTCTTTTTGAAAGGTCTTCCTCTATTTTTATTATATCCCCTATTCTTACATCAATCAGGCTGTTTGCAAATTTTTCAACTTCTTCTCTGGTTTTTCTGAATTCTTCTTTCAAAAAAATATTCATTGTAGGGTATTTTGATTTGCTTCTTCCGTCAACTATTTCTTCAACTCTCTGTATTCCAGAGCCAACAGAAACTTCTGCTGCACCAGCATAGTGTTTTGTCCTTAAAGTCAATTGTGTTCCAGGCTCTCCGATGGATTGTGCGGCAATTATTCCTACTGCTTCTCCGGGTTCAACCTTGTTTTTTAAATAAGATTTTTCTGCTATTGCAATAAGCTTTTGCGTTTCTCCTGTGTTAAGTGAATATTTTTCTATTCTTGCATCTATTTCCCTCATCACTGAAACCGGAAGAAACTCGTGTTTTGTTGTGCTCTCATCTTTTTGTTTTTCCAGGATGTATTCTATTTGCTCTGGTTCTTTCTGTTTTTTTTCTTTTTTTTCTTCTTTTGTTTTTTTCTGCATTGAATACACCTTTTTATTTGTTTAATTTTTCGAGTTCCCTTGAAATATTGATTGTTTTTCCCCTGGAACTTTTCATCGGGAATACTCCGTCGTCTCCGTACTCGAACTGGATTATGTTTTCGCTTGCGCTTCTTGTAGTTGAATCATTTGCAATATTCAAGTCCTTTAAAGAGTTTGCAAGCCTTCTGTATAAGTATCCTGAAACTTTTGTTGAAACTCCTGTGTCAACTTCTCCTTGTCTTCCACCCATTGAGTGATAGAAAAATTCTTTTACTTTCATTCCTTCCATGAAGTTTTGTCCAATAAATCCGCCTGCAAGTGCTCCAACATCTTTTTCTTTGTTGGCTGAAATTAATCTGTTTGAAAAACCTCTTTTTGGCCTTCCTTCTCTTACTGCTGCCTGGCCCCATAAACCCATGATGTTTGTAAGATTCAATGGAGAACCCCTTGAACCAGACATTATCATTACAGTTGTATTATACTTTGGATTGTTTGAAAGCAGTTCTTCTACTTTTTGCCTCATTATTTCTCTTTGGACTTTTTCTTTTGTTTTTGTGCCTAATGCAAGCATTCTTATTTCAAATGATTCATTTAAAGTCCTTCCAGGAATCAATTCAAGTGTTTTTTTATGGAACTGTTCCACTAATTTTTCCGCTTCCTCTAATTCTTCTTTTATTGCTTTTGCCTTGACTTTCTCTATTTCAGGGTTTGTTTCATATTCGTCTAAGCCTACTGTCATTCCTTTTTTTGTTAATAAGTCTCCTACAATCCTGTTGATGTTGTGGTAAAATTTTTCTACGGTGTCTGCACCGTATTCAGTGAATAATGTGTGGATTAATTTTCCTTTTCCTTCTCCAAGGGATTCTTCGTCTATTACCCCTGAAACAAGTTTTCCGTCTTCTATTTTCAAGAAAGAATCTTCATGCATTTTTTCTTTTTCTGTATCCATTTTTTTTAATTCCTTGAAAGTGTTTGTCTTATACGCTAGATTTAATCCTTTTGGCAGCAGATAGGAAAAAATCTGTTTTCCTGTCCAGTAATTCCCGTTTTCTGGTTTTGGAAGCTCTGTTATTCCCATTTCATACAGATACTGCATTGCCTCTTCTTTTGATAATTTGGCGTTTTTCATTGTAAGCACATAAGTTCCTGAAACACCGTCTTCATCCAAAATTATTACCGGGCCCCCGTATCTTGGAGAAATAATCTGGTCTTGTGCAAACATTAATTCTCTTGCTTCTGTTTTCCCTTCTTCTGTCTGCGGGACATGCAAGTTCATTTCGTCTCCGTCAAAGTCTGCGTTGTATGGTTTGCATATAATTGGATTCATTTTAAGTGTTTTGCCTGGCATTACCCTTACTTTGTGTGCCATCATTGAAAGCCTATGCAGGGAAGGCTGCCTGTTGAACAAGATTATGTCTCCGTTTCTTAACACTCTTTCAATTCTGCACCCTGGTTCAACTTCTTCTATTATTTCTTTTCTTGTTGTTTCTGAAACCTTTTTTCTTATTCCGTTTGCCCTGACAAAATATTTTACGTTTTCCGTGTCTTTAATCATTTTAATTATTTCTTTTTTGTTCCATTCTGTGACTAATTCTGGTACGGTTAAATCGTTTGCTATTTCTTCTGGAACGCCAACTTCATTAATTGAAATATATGGGTCTGGGGTAATAGTTGATCTTGCAGCATGGTTAACTCTTTTTCCGGTTAAATTGTATCTGAATCTTCCTTTTTTTCCTTTCAGCCTCTGCACTAAAGTCCTTAACGCTCTTCCGCTCCTGTGCTTTGCAGGCGGAACCCCGGCTGTGTTGTTGTCAAAAAAAGTTGTTACATGATACTGTAATAAGTCCCATAAGTCTTCTATGATTAATTGCGGTGCGCCTGCATCAATGTTGTCCTTTAATCTCATGTTTATTCTGATTATGTCAACTAATTTGTGGGTTAAATCGTCTTCTGATTTTATTCCTGATTCTAATGTAATGGATGGCCTCATTGTAATCGGCGGCACTAATACTGCTGTCATTACAAACCATTCTGGCCTGATTTTTTCCGGGTTGTATCCGAAAAATTTTAAGTCTGAGTCAGGGATTTTTTCAAGCCATTCTCTTATTTGAGTGGGATAAATTCTTTCTTTGTTCAGGTAAAAGTTTGTCGGCTTATCTAATAAAACTTCTTTTTTTGCTGCACCGCAGTGAGGACATTTTTTTGTTTTTTTTGCCCTTAAAAGAATTCTTTTCACTCTTTGCTCTGGTATTTCGCTGAAAGTTTCCCATTGCTTTATTTTTTCTTCCGGAACAGCAATTCTTCCGCACCCATCACAGGTTCCAATCATAAGTTCCTCTAATTTCCTTCCGAATTCAGAGTGAACTACTGGCCTTATTAATTCCATTGAACCAAAATGCCCTGGACACTGCTTCATTTTTTGTCCGCATGTCTTGCATCTTAATCCTGGGTTAATTACCCCTAAGTGAGGGTCCATTAAGCCTCCTTCCATTGGGTAACCGTCTTTGTCGTAAGTGTCTGGTGTCTTTATTTCTAATGCACTTAATTTTCTAATCATTTCAGGGCTCATTACGCTGAATTCTATTCCGCCAATTTTTTTCATCAACATTCTTACACCTTGTCCTTAATCAATAACTTTGGCATGATCCCTAAAGACTTTAATTCATCTAAAAGCAGTTTGAATCCATAACTCATTTCCACTGGGTAAACTGCGCTTGAATTGCATACCGGACAATACTTTCTGTTCCTTATCTGGTCGTTTATTGCAACCAAACCGCATTTTTCGCAGACTAATTCAATTAACTTGTCTGAGTCTTCAATTAATTTTTCGTGCAACAGCATTGCTGCTCCGTGCCCAACCAATGTTTCTCCTTCCATTTCTCCAAACCTTAGCCCGCCTTCTTTTTCTTTTCCTTCTGTCGGCTGCCTTGTAAGAATTTGCACTGGTCCCCTGCTTCTTGACTGCATTTTGTGTGCAACCATGTGGAATAATCTTCTGTAAGCAACTACTCCTGTAAAAATTTCTCCTTCAATTTTTTTTCCGCTTAACCCATCGTAGAAAACTTCTTTTCCGTCTGCCCTGAAACCTTTTTCTTCAAGCATTCTGCCTATTTCTTTCTGGCTGACTGAACTGAATGGTGTTCCGTCAATTTCTTTTCCTTTTAATGAACCTGCTTTGCCTCCAAGCATTTCAATTAAATGCCCTATTGTCATTCTGGATGGAATTGAATGCGGGTTCAGAATTAAATCTGGAACTATTCCTTCTTCTGTGAAAGGCATGTCTTCTTCTGAAATAATGGCTCCAACAACTCCTTTCTGCCCGTGCTTTGAAGAAAATTTGTCTCCAACTTCTGGAGGCATATTGCTTCTTATTTTTATTTTAACTAATTTGTTTCCTTCAATGTCTTCTGCAATAAATACTTTGTCTACAAAACCCGGTTTTCCTTTTCTTACTGTAATAGAGCTTTCCCTTCTTTTTTCCTGTACGACTCCGAACTCTGATACTTCTTCCAAAAACCTTGGAGGAGAAGTTTTGCCTACAATAACATCTTTTTCTGAAACAAATTCATCTAATTCAACTAAGCCGTCTTCTCCTAGTTTCTTGTAAAATTCTTCTCCGAGAAAGCCTGCTGTTTCTTCTTTTGGGATTTCAAATTTGTCTATCTGCCCGCCAGGATATCTTGATTCAGCGGTTTCATATGTCCTAAAATAAGAGCTTCTTCCTAATCCTCTTTCAACTGCGCCTTTATTCAATACAATTGCATCTAATGTGTTGAATCCATAGTAAGGCATTATTGCCACAACAAAGTTCTGCAACTGCGGCCTTCTATCCAAATCCATTAAATCGCTTGTTTTTGTTTTCACTATTGCTTTTTGCGCGTAATGCAGTAAATGGCCTTCAGTGTCAGTCCTTAAATTATAATTAACGCCGTTAATTCCTAAAGCCTGCTTGAACATTTTTGCTCCATGCAGTGCTTTTCCAGCCATGTTGTGCTCTAAATAAGGGATTAAAGAGCTTATGACTGAAAGTATTCCGGCTGAATCAATTTCCATGTGAGTGTGGTTTTTTGTTATTTCTTCTTCTGTTGTTGCAATCAAGGCATTTTCTTCTTCTTCTGCATCCAAGTATTCAATGGTTCCGTCTTTGATTAAGTCATTCCAAGTTATTTTTTTGTCTGAAAGCTGCTTTAATTGTTCTTCCCTGAACCTAAGTTTCCCGTTTTCAACTATTAATAAAGGCCTTTGCACTCTTCCTGCGTCAGTGTTAATGTAAACTTCTTGAGTGTCATTATGGAATGCAATGTTTGCCTGAGGATGGATTTTTCCTTTTCTTCTCTGATGGATTAAGTCTTTGGTTAACTGTTCTGGGCTCTTATGAAATCCTATCAGCCTTCCGTTAATATACACTTTTCCTTGTGATGCCATTTTTTCAACCTATAATTTTTTTTAGTTTAACATTCATTGAGTCAAGTATTTTTTCTATTGGCTCTTCTGGTGTGTCAACTGTCACTTCAGCCAATAAACTTAAGTTTTTTACTAAACCACATTGAGGTCCGTCAGGTGTTTCAATCGGGTCAAGCCTTCCCCAGTGTGTTCCGTGAACATCTCTTGCCTCATATAATTCCCTGTTTTTATCCAAAGGGCTTTTCACTTTCCTTAAATCAGTTAATGGAGCTAAATAATTTACTCTTTCCATGAATTTTGAAACGCCTGTTGCTCTTCCAATCCAGTTGCCTGTTGACATTGCAAACCTAATTCTTTCGCTTATTGCCCCAGGCCTTACAACAGTTGAAATATTTAGTTTCCTTCTCCTTGTAACTGTCCTGTCAATCTGGAACTTTAAATCTTTAATAAAGTATTTGAATGAATACCTGAACAAGTGCTCCATTAGTTTTCCGCTTAACTCTAATCTTTTGTTTTTGTAATGGTCTTTGTCGTCTTCTGCCCTTAATCCATAACTTAATTCAACTGCTTTTGTTGCCATCATAGCCAGATAATATGCTTTTGCCAGCCTGTCTTCTGCTCTCTGGCCTATGTGAGGCAATAAGAATGCATCAATTACTTCTTTTGCTCTTCTCAGCCTGTATTCAATGACCTGCCCTGGAGCAACATATTTTCCTATTTTGTCTAATGCATCGTTTTC
The DNA here is from genome assembly GCA_043819075.1 of archaeon. GTDB lineage: Archaea > Iainarchaeota > Iainarchaeia > Iainarchaeales > 1-14-0-10-31-34 > 1-14-0-10-31-34. The sequence goes on along the minus strand of JBDRFE010000004.1, from coordinate 6,004 downwards.
TTTTTTTGTTTCATCATCAAGTTCAAGGTTTAATAAAACATCATTCATTGTTTCTTTTTCTTCCGGGAAAGCGCCGATAATTTCTTTTTCGTTTGTTAATCCTAATGCTTTTAATAAAACAAATAATTTTAGTTTTCTTGGCGAAGAAGGAAAAGTTACATATAATACTCCGTCAATGCTTCTTGTTATTCTCACTCTTCCCTTGAATGCGCCTTTGGTTGAAATCACTTCTGCAATGCATTTGTCTGTCTGTTTTGAAACCAACACTCTGTCAGATGAAAGCACTTCTTGTGTCATCAGGGCTTTTTCTGAGCCGTTGATTATAAAGTATGCTCCAAAATCCATTGGGTCTTCGCCTACTTCAATTAATTCTTCTGGGTTTAATCCTTCAAGCCAGCAGCGGTTTGATTTCAGCATTACGGGTAGTTCGCCAATATAAGCTCTTTTTTCGTCTTGCTCTACGTCTCTTCTAAGCAGTTTCATTGTAAGAAATAACGGCCCTGAATAAGTCCTGTTCCTGATTCTTGCTTCCATTGGGAAAAAATTTGCTCTAGGAGAACCGTCTGCTTCAATTATTTTTGGCTTTAATACTTCAATGTTTTTCAGTTCAATTTTTACTTCCTCTATTTTTGGCACAATGGTTTTGTTTTCCTCTACAATTTCATCTAATTTTATTTCAATGAACTGGTTGAATGAATCTATTTCCTGCTGTGAAATGTTTTTGCTTTCAAAATAAGATTTGATTAATGGCCAGCCGTTCACTTGACCACCAGTCTATAGTAAGTGCTTTTGCCTGCTGTAGGGCTTTCTCTTGTAATCCTGATTAAGTCGCCTTTTTTTGCAGCTAATTCTTCTATTACAGGGTCAGACAATAAAATCTGCGGGAATTTTTCTTTTTTCTGCCCGAATTTTTTTATTATTTCTTTAGCTTCTTCTTCTGCAATAATTTCGTGAATCGGAACCAGAACATGATTCATTATAGAACTCAGTTTTTTTACCAAAAAATCATCACCAGAGAGAAAAAATGCTTTTTTTTAAAGAGTAAAAGGCACCATAAACGATTAAGCAAGTAATCTAACAAATTACCGTCAGAAAAGAATTTAAAGTATTATGTTGAATCAGCTGTTTTTTTCTTTCAGGCATTTTTTTTATTGTTTTGCAGGTTTTCCTGTTTTACTGTTTTTTTCTTAACATTGTTCTTGGCATTGTATTTTAATTTGTATTTTTCTTTTGTTTATTTTATGGAAGCTTTTCCTGAAAAAAACTTTTTTGTATTGCTGTTCATTGCAAAAAAAGCAGGCATGTCAGGTTCATTTAAAGCATCAACTTCTGGAATTGCAGTTGAATTAGGGATTTCCCAGCAGTCTGTTTCAAGAAAACTTGTTTTTCTTGCTTCAAACGGGTTTATTGAAAGAAAAGTGTTTAGTTCAGGCAATGTCATTTCCCTTACAGAAAAAGGAAGAAAGGCTTTAATTAAAAGAAAGCATGAGCTTGAAGGAATTTTTTCAGAAAAAAAAAGCAGCGAGATTTCAGGCAAAGTAAAATCCGGTCTTGGTGAAGGAAAATATTACATTAATATTCCTGGCTACCAGAAACAGTTCAAGGAAAAATTAGGCAAAAAAGTTTTTCCCGGCACACTAAACCTTGAAGTAAATGAATTTGAATTAACTGATTTTCTTTCATCAAAAAAAAAGATTTTAATCAAAGGCTTTTCCGGCAGGGAAAGGTCTTTTGGCTCTGCTTGTCTTTTCAGGGTAAAACTGAATAATTCAGTTGATGCAACAGTAATTGTTCCTGAAAGAACCACTCACTCTGAAAACATAGTTGAAATAATTTCTCCGCTGGATTTAAGGAAAAAATTGGGCTTAAAAGACAACAGTGAAGTAATTGTTTCATGATTTTTTTTTCACAAGTTTTTTCAAGTAGCTTAATGCATTTTCTTTTTTCTTTTCTCTTTCAGGTTTTATTCCTGTAAATTTTATCTGGCCTAATTCTTTTTCTGTTTCTTCAACTAATTTGTTTACTTTTTCTGTCAGCCTGTCTTTTTTCAGCAGTTCATCATCATCTTTTTTCAGCAATCCAATCATTTTTTCTATTTCTTCTTCACGTTCTTTTTCAATAACTGGTTTTCCTGTTGCCCCGGTTCCTTCATGGGTTTTTCCTGTTTCAGCTGTTCTGCCAAAAGCTTTTTCTGCTGTTCCTGTTTTTCCTGAAATTTTTCCTGCTTCATTTTTTTCCAGGTTTTCTTTTTTTCTTTCTTCAGGCTTTTTCTTTCCTTTAATTGCGTCAACAATTTCTTCTATCTGGTTGCTTTTTTTTTCATCCATTTTTTTCCCTTAAATTCTTATATAGTTCATTAACTCGCCTTTTGAGTTAAAAGAAATATTGTATTTTCTTGTTTTAATTATTACTTCTGTTTCAAAGCCATCCGGAACCCTTTCCACGCTGAGTATCTGTATTTCTGTTGTGCCTAATCCGTTAACTAATTCTTTTTTCATCTTGTTTTTTATTTCTTCCTCTGATTTCTCAAATATTTCTTCAGGTTTTCTCTGCCTCCATATGACAAAAATCACGCTTAATGCAATTAATACAATAAAACCTGCTGCAACAAGGACAAAAGGGAATTCAACCGGCTTTTCTTCCCTGAATTCCATTTTAATGAAATTCACGTCAAAGTTTTTTGTGTCCTGGAACTGGATGAAAGAGTCTTTTATTGAAAAACTGTCTGGGACAACTTCAATTGTTTCGCCGTCAATTTTTATTTTCAGATTTTCTTTGGTTATTTTTTCAGAGAAATAATCTTTTGTTTCTTTTTTTATCAGCAGAAAAGAATATTCTTTGTTGATGTCAGTTAAAACAAAGCCTTCCTGTGGTGCAAGCCCGCTTAATTTTTTCACTGTTTCCCTTGAATTCTCAAACCTTATTGTAAGTTTTCCTAAAAGCCCTTCTTTTTCCAGTGTGCATTTAACTGAAGCTTTTATTTCCCTTAAAAACAGTAATTTTGCTTTAACTAATTCCCTTTCTTTTTCATCCGGGTTGTTTATGTTTGCCTCTAATCCAGCTTCAGCTGAAGGGAACAATTCCTTTAATTCTTTTGTACAGTCTTCAACTGCTTTTCCTTTTTCTGAAAGCCCTCCCTCATAATAAATTTCTGTGGAAATTTTTTCTTTTCCTATTTCAAAAGTGCTTGTTTTTTCTGCTGATTCAAAGTATCCAATGCAGCCGCTGAACAAAACCAGCAAGGCCAGTGCGAAAATTATTTTTTTCATTCTATTAGAATTAGTTTTATGAAATTAATAAGATTAACTCTGCCCTTTCTTTCTTCATCAGGAAATAAATTTCCTGATGCACATGAAACCTTTGGTTTCATGTTGTTCCAAAAGAAAGAAAGTGCAAGTTGCAATTTAATTCCACAAGGAATTAAATGCACACTAAAACCAAAAAGTTTTAGTAGTGCCCAAAGAAAGAAAATGCTTGCCCAAAAAGAAAAAGGTGTTGCCTGAAGAAAGAAAAAGTATTTGTTGCCCAAAAAGAAAAGGAGGGATTAACCTGAAAACATGACTTTTTTTATTAAATTCTCATGAACATTAAGGTTCCGATGGAAATGAAAATGTAAAACAACAGCATTCCCTGTGAACTGAACAAAGGTGAATAATCAAATGCCTGTATTCCCAATATGTTAAGAAAAATTACTGCAAGATACAGCAATATCATGATATACAGTCCCTGAATCAAAGATTTTTTTATCATTTAGATCAAAACACTCCGATGTTGTATAATGTAAGCATGACGAAAAAGTAAACTGTGAGGACAAACGCGATTTTTCCTTTTAATTGAGGCATTGTTTCAGTGAAAGTCAAAAGAATCACTTCTACTGCATAATATACAAACAAAAAGCCTCCTACAAGAAAGATTATTCCGACCGCATCAAAGAATTCTATGTAAGAGATAATTGAAATCAATATTACTAAAAACATTTTAAGCGAAAACTTGTTGTTGTTGTAAACAAATGCAACCGCGATGAACAAAAACACCCATAACAGATTATCCATTGCTAATTCAACAAACCACTGCAAATCGAGTGTCGCGAATTTTACAAAAAAATCTATTGACAGCATTTTATAGCCTCATGAACAGCTGGTTTAAAACTGAAATCAAAAACAATCCTGTAATCCCTTCAGCTGAATAAATGATTCCGGAAAAAAGTTTTATTCCGATTAAGTTTAATGCAAAGAGAACAGTAAACAAAACAAAGAAAACTTTTATTCCTCCTGAAATTCCTGTTCCTTCACCCATTTTCACACCAAAAACAAATTATAATAAATTAACACTAACCAGAACTGCACTGCCATTATTGCAGGAAAACTGTCTTTCAGCCAAGAAATCTGCCCTGCAAAAGTCATGATTGTTATTCTGCTAACATAGTTAAGGAAAAAGAATCCGCCCACAAGATAGACCCAGCCAAGCATTGGCACGAATTCAACTAAAGTCAGAATATAAAATACGCTTACAAAAAAGTATTTAGGGCTCCAGTGCATTTCGTTGTAAACAAAAGCTGCTGTAAGGAAAACAAAAACCCAGATTAGGTTATTCATCCCTAATTCAACAAACCACTGAAGGTTAAGTGAAACCAAATTAACGAAAAAATCAATTACAATCATTGTAATCCCTTAGTCAGCACTCCAACTCATTATGTATAAAATAAAGCAGGAAAAGGCTTAAATAATCATTTTTTAACTGAAAACAGTTAGTTTTGGGTTTTTTTCAACAACTTTTCAGAAGCCCAGAAACACTCACAAAAAAGAGATGATTATGTAGAAGATTCCTATTGCAAAGCAGAAATAACTGAAATTAATTTTTTTTGCAAATTCTATCAGATACTTTATGCTGATGTACCCTGAAACAAATGCTATTGCTATGGCCAGAAGAAGATTCCATTCAAATGTAATTCCTTCTTTTAAGCCGAAAAGCACTTCAGCTAAAAACACTGCCGGAACAGACAATAGAAAGCTCAGCCTGAAAGCTTTTTCCGGCGAGAATCCTTCAAACAATAAAACTGTTGTTGTTATTCCGCTCCTGCTTATTCCAGGCAATACACTTATTCCCTGCCCTATTCCTAAAATAAATGCGTTTCTGTTGTTTTCTTTTGCTGTTTTTTCCTGTTTTTTTTTCCACTGCAGTATTCCTGTAACCAGCAGCATTAATCCAATAAACAATGTAATGTAACCTGAACCTGTAATGCTTTTAACAAACAAATACAATGGAATTCCTGTTATTCCTGTTGCGGCTAATGCAATTAAAATGAATTTAAGCAGGTTTTTGTTTTTTAATGAAATTATTTCAGTGAATTCTTTTCTGAAATAAATTAATGCAGCAAGCATTGTACCTGAATGAAGCAAAACAGAATAAGAAAAAGCTGTTTCTGGATTCAAGCCGAATAATTTTACTGCTGCAATAATCGTATTTCCCTGCGAGCTGATTGGCAGCCATTCAGTTACCCCCTGCAATAAGCCTAAAACCACTGCCTGAACTAAATCCATTTAAATCACTTAAATATTCTGCAGTAAACTATTTTAACCACTTAAGCATTTAATTTGAATGAGATTATGCCGAGATTTCAGAAAAGAAGAAAGCCAGTTTCTGGATTCAGGAGAAGATTAACTGGAAAAAGTTTTTCAGCTAAAGCCAAAGATTCTTCTGGAGAAAACTCCCTTAGAAAAGGAAAACCTTCTTCTAATGCACCTAAAAAGACCGGAGAACCTAAAACTCGCGGAGAACCTGATTGGATGTCGCCAAACCCTTCTCAAGAGGTTCTGAACCAAGCAATAGCAAAAAAATTAAAATTCAATAGTCTTGGCGATGCAATGAAACAACTGGGATTCTTAAGAGACAAAGCATTGCAAATTTTTGTTGGAAAGTTTATGGCTGATGGCGCTACTGAAGAACGGGCAAAAGAACAGGCAAAAATAGCCATGCGACAACAATTCTACAAAAAATAATTTTT
>JBDRFE010000003.1:0-42202 GCA_043819075.1 archaeon | reverse complement strand
ATCAGTGTCTTCTCTGTAATAAAAGTATTCTTCATCATATAACCCTGTTTTATCCAATGCTTTCCTGCTGAAAGCAGTTGAAGTTCCCCCATGCAGTGAATAACCTGAAACCATTCCGACTTTATCTGAATTAAAACCTGAAACCATTGTTTTCAGCCATTTTTTTTCCGGGATACAATCATCATCCATTACTATTACAAAATCGTTTTTTGCCATTTTAATCCCTTGGTTTCTTGCACCGCAAGGCCCTTTTTCTTTCTCATTATTCACAACAGTTATTTTCTTTTCATTCTTGAATTTTTCCAAAACTTTTTTTGTTTCATCTTTGCTGCCGTCATTTATCACTATTACTTCATATTTAGGGTAATCAAGTTTAAGCATTCCTTTAAGGGTTTTTTCTATTACTTCCTGTCTGTTGAAAGTCAGGATTATAATGCTTGGCGTTTTCAACATACAAATTCCTTTTTTATAAATCAATAGGGCCCTTCTTGCATACAAAGTTTAATTGCCCGGCAAGATTTCCTAAAACAGATTTATTCCCTCCGGTTGTCCCAAAGTATTCTTTGACTTCAAACCCGTTTTTTTCCAAAATTGTTTTCAAGGATTTTATGCCAAAAAACCTTATATGAGGTTCAAGATGATTGTTTTCAACACAGTTAATTTCTCCAACACCCATAGTAATATTTTCATTTCCTAAAAAAAATTTAGTTCGTGAAAGTAAAGAATAACAATTAGGGACTGCTATAAACAGGGTTCCGTCGTCTTTTAAACTGTCTCTAATATTTTTTAAAAAACTAATGTAATCAAAAACATGCTCCAAAACATGAAGTGAATAAATTGAATTAAATTTTTTTTTTGTTGGATTTTTTTCCATGTCATGAATAAAAAAGTTGTCTCCCAATTTTATTACTTCAGGGTAAAGATCGCACCCAAATACTTTTATGTCTTCACTTAATTCTTTTACCATTACCCCTTGCCCGCATCCAACATCTAAAGCTTCTGATTTAAGGTATTTTTTTAGCAGTTCAGTTGAAGTGTTTCTTGGCAGATTTGTGTTTGTTTTATGGTATTCTTTTTGATAATATTTTGCCGGCTTCATTTTTTTATCACAACCTTGATTTTTTATGCATAAGTTAAATTGTCCAGTAAAATTTTATAACTTTATTTATTTGTTTTTTTGGGCTAATATAATTTGTTACCATTCTATCCCGCCTTCTTTCCAGAAATCTTTTTTGCTTAACCCAAGCCTTTCGTGTTCAAACAATTCAAATAATTCTTCTTTTTCTGTTATCTTTTTTGTTATTGAAACCATTTTTTTTGAGACGTTTTTTCCATACAATTTTTTTGTGTTCTTCATTTTTTTGTTTAAATTGTTATTTTCCATTACTTCTTTGATTATTTTTAATACAATTTCTTTTTTTATCGGCGGAGCAATTAAATTGCTTCCTTCAAATACTGCTTCAGGCCTGTCTGAATTAAACCTTAAAACAATTCCCGGAACCCCTAAAAAATTTGTTTCTTCTTGAATTGAACCAGAGTCTGTTGCTATTGCAGTGCATTTCTGCATTGCCGCAATTACATCAGTGTATTGAGGCCATACTTCACTGTAAACAAAGTTTTTGTATTTTTTTGCCAGTTCATCTATTTTTTTCTTTAAGCCGTATTCCTGCAAGGCTTTTTCTGTTGCTCCCAGGGAAATAAGCAAAACATTTTTTTCTTGCTTGATTAATTCAGCCATTGAATCATACAAAACCTTGAATCTGTGCTTTGATGAAATGTTTTCTCTTCTGTGAATGCAAAACCTGACCAAATTCCCTTCTTCTAATACCGGATATTTTTCAAAAATTGAACTTTCCTTAACTCTTTTTTCTGCAAACTCTAATGCATCCACTATTGGATTTCCTACAGTAAAAATTCTTTCTTTTTCATATCCTTCGTTAACCAAATGCTCTGCGTTTAATTCTGTTGGCGCAAAATGAATTCCTGCGCTTGGTGCTGCTCCGCGAGTGTCAAACTGTTCTGGGTAAGGTTCATATGACCCCTTAGTCCATCCTGTTTTTTGCATTGCTTTTTCATAGTATTCTTCCACTATGAATTCCTTCATTAAGTAATCAAAAATTTCTTTTGGCGGAGTCATTGTCCTTAATCCTGCTTCAACATGCGCCACACCATTCTTTAATGCAAAACATGCAATTCCTCCTGCCAAAGCTGTTGTGGTGTCTCCATAAGTGTATGGAATAACTTTTGTTCCGATTTTTTCCAGTACAATCCCTAAACGGTTAATGATTTGGCTTTGCTGTTCAAACAATTTTCCTTTTACATTTAAATTAATGTCTGGGTTAATCCCGAATTCTTGTTCCATTCCTTTGGATAAATTCCACGAATAATGTTGTCCTGAATGAACCACTAAAACAAATTCGTTTTCTTTTTTGAGTTCAAGAATTAACGGCGCCTGCTTTATTATGTCTGGTTTTGTTGCAATCAAAACCAAATGAATGGGTTTTTTTGTTGTTTTTATTTCTTTAAACAACCCTTTTCTGAAAGTTATTTCTCCTGACTCCCTGACTTTAATCACTTCATCCATAAAACATCATTAGTTTTTTCTTCAAAAATCAGCTAATTAATTCAATTAAATTGTTCTTTTTAATATAATTGATTTTGTTCTTATAAAGGGTTTTTTGGTACAATAAACAAATTAAAACAGCTTTAATCCTTCTATTTCTTTTTTGTTTTCTTTAACCCAGTCAAACAAAATTTTAACTCCTTTTTTAGCCGAAATTTCTGGCTGCCATCCAAAAATTTCTTTTGCTTTCTGTATATTTGAAACATAAACAGGCTGGTCTCCTGGACGCCATTCATCAAAACAATATTCAATTTTTTTTTCGGTTAGATCCTCTAAAAGAGAAATTAATTCAAGCAAAGATATCGTGTTTTTTGGGCCTCCCCCTATATTAAATATTTTTCCCTTTGTTTTCTTTATTTTTTGTGTTGCCAAATCAAAAGCTTTATTTAACTCATCTGCAAAAAGGACATCCCTTACCTGTTTTCCGTTTCCATAAATATTAATTTTTTTTCCAAAAACCGCTGCAATAATAAACCATGCAATCCAGCCCTGATCTTCTATTCCAAACTGCCTTTTGCCGTAAACACAGCTCTGCCTGAAAACAACTGAATTCAATCCAAAAATCCTTGAATAATCTCTTGCATACTGGTCTCCGGCTCCTTTACTGCAGCCATAAGGTGAATGAAAATCCAACAGCCTGTCTTCTTTTATTCCGTCAGGAATGTCCTGGTATTCATGCCTTGAATTCCTTTCAGTTATTTTAATGTCTTCCATTCCACCATAAACTTTGTTGGTGGAAGAATAAATTATAACAGGATTTGATTTGCTTTTCCTTACTGCTTCCAGTACATTGAATGTGCCTAAAGCATTTATTTCAAAGTCTTCCCGTGGATTTTTAACAGAAGTTGTCACAGCAACCTGTGCTGCAAGATGATAAACTGCTTCTGCTTGAGAAAAAACTTCTTGCATTTTTTTTAAGTCAGTTCTTATATCGCATTTGATTATTTCAAGGTTTTTTTTGAATTTTTTTTCCAGATAATCCTTGTTTTCTTTTGCGCCTTTCCTTGAAAAATTATCCAAAATCACTACTTTTTCCCCTTTTTTTAGAAAAAATTCAGCCAAGTTGGTTCCAATAAAACCTGCTCCGCCAGTAATCGCTTTCATCTTTACCACAAAAGAATGTTTTTCCAACACTTTTTAAATGATTGTTTTTAAATGATAATTTCAGCTATTTTTTCAACACTAAAATAAAAGCGCTCACAGAAATTATAGTTATTATTATTCCAATCCAATCCTGAAATGAGTTTTCATATTTTAATTCAATAAGTCCTTTTTTTGTTTCAATGATCTCAATTCCGGGTTTCGCGTTCAATACCTGAAGTTTTTTTCCGTTTTGATAAGCGTTCCATCTCGGAAAAAAGCTTTGTTTTAATAAAACGTTTCCCCCAAAAGAATCAATCACAACTTTTTTTTCCGAAAATTCAATTAACTTACCATTTTCAACTAAAGGAGAAAACTTTTCATAATAATATAGTTTTGGAAACTCTTTTTTTTCTGATTTTTCTTTTAAACCGCATTTCTTAACATATTTTTCGCCATTTTCATCCATTACAATCCAGTAATTTGTCGCAGTTTTTTTAATTCCCTCAATAAACTTTTCACATGACAAATTCATTGAAACCATTTTGCTTCCAATTTCATTGCTTTCTTTTAATGTGTACCCGTTATATCCCCACCCGTTTAATGAAAGCTTTTTATATTTCAATGCAGCAAAAGAATGAATTATAGGATTATATGGAAGTAATTCAAAACGCGAATTTTCAGGAACCTGTTCTATTAAGGGATTTATTTTTTCTATTCCATAATCTTTCAGTCTCGGCTCGTCAAAAAAATACTGTCTTTCAACAATAGGAAAAGTAAAAAGGACTGCAATAACCAAAGTAATTCCTAAAATAGTCAAATGGCTCTTTTTAATTACGTTTTCTTTTATCAACACAAGGAAAGCAAGGATTAAAACAAAAATGAAAAAAACATGGTATGAATGAGCAAAAGCTTTTTCAATTAAAGGGAGCAAAGGAAAAGCAACGACTGTTGTTGCCAAAACAAGGCTTCCAAAAATCAGACGGTTTATTTTTGAATATTTGCTTTTCAGTTTTCTGAACAAAAATAAAAAAAGAACCAATGCGGCTGCCAAAAAAATTCCTGAAAAAACAATTCCTTTTGAGGTTAAAAGCATTCCTTTTTGGTTTTCAAGTATGCTCAAATTCAAAAATGAAAAGAATGGAACAAGCCAAAACGCCATTATTCCAAAACTTAATATTCCTACGCCAAGGAGTTTTTTTATTTCTTCTTTTGATTCAACCAACAAACCAAAAGAGATCCCAATAAACATCAATGCACTAACATGGGATAATGCGGTGAGACACACAAACAAAACGCTAAAAGCAAAGTATTTTTTAGAAAACTTTTTTTCTTTCAGGAATACGTAAAAGGAAGCAAAAGCCATAACAAAAAAAAGCCAGGCAGTGAATTCATAAAATCTGTTGAAAAATTTGAAGAGGATCGGGTTGAAAACAAAAATTATTCCTAAAAAAAATGAAATCTTTTTGTCAAATCCAAAGGGTTTTGCAAGATAGATAAAAACAAAAGGAAAAATCATCCTGATTATTAAAATTGAAATCGTCAAAGGAATGGTAAAGCTTCCTATTCCAATTAATTTTATGATAAATGGAAGAATTCCTGGAAGTATTGGGTCAAAGGTTCCTGTAGGAATTCCTAAATGCTGTTTTTGAGTCCAGCCATCAAAAAACGAATTATACCTCAGTGCATAACCCGAATAGTCAAATGCCAGGTCATCAAAAAAAAATTGAGTTGAAACCAAAATCATCAAAATGTATAAAATGATTAATATTAAGTGAAAATTTTTTATTTTCATTTTTGGTTCACTTTCCTTTTGTTTTTTATTTCCTGAAAATTTATTTCAGAAAAACTTTTAAAAGACAAACCCAGCCTGTTCATTGAAATTACTCCTAACACAAGAATTACAACTGTTTCAATCAAATGCACTGTAACTGCAACAGATACAGCCGAGTTATTGCTTAAGCCGAATGCCGTAAAAAAAACAATAAATCCTGCTTCAAATGTGCCGATATAATTTGGTGCGCTTGGAATCATTGCGGCAAAACCTGTTACAACAACAAGCAAAAAAACAAGCGGCAGGGACAGTTCTGTTCCGATTATTCTTGCAGTAAAATAAAACAGCAGTGCTTCAACAACCCATACAATTCCCGAATAAAAGAATACAAGAAAAAACTGTTTTTTTTCTGAATAAAAAATTTTTCCTGATTCTTTCACTTCATGAAAAACGTATTCGATTTTTCCTTTCACTGAAGGGAAAAAAGCTGTTATTGGCTTTGCCATAAACCTGAATTTGTCTGGCTTAAAAAAAAAGGCAAAAGCTGAGAGAAAAATTAATGCCGGAACCAAAAGCATTGCCTTGAATTCTTCCGGAACAGGAATAATAATGACAGAGACAACAAAAAACAAGAATAATGTCATCCCGTCTATTACCCTGTCAAGCATTACAGTTGAAAAACTCTTTATTTTTCCTAAATTCTTTTTTTTTGCAAGAATATATGCTCTTGCAATCTCGCCTGCCCTTGCAGGCAGGACTGCGTTGACAAGAAAGCCGGTGTTTGTGATAAAAAAAGATTCTTTTAATGAAATCCTTGCAATCGGCTTAAGAATTGCCTTCCATCTCAATGCCCTGAAAACATATCCAATAGAATAAAATGCGCTTAATAAAACAAAATTAGTTAATCCAATTTTTGTTATTCCTTTTATTACTTCTTTTGAATCAATCAATGAAACAATTATTATTACAAGAATTAAGCTTAAAACCCAAGAAAGAATTGTTTTTTTTTGCATTTATTCCCCTAAAAAATCTTCTATTTCTTTTATTATCCCAGTGTTCCTGCTTTTAATTTCAGTATTAATTTTCCCTGCCTTTTCTATTGCTTTATCCAGTTCTTCTAAGCTGCTGCATGCCACTATTTTTCCCTGCCTGCCAAGCGCTTCAGCTAATTCAAACTGATGGTTGTTTACGTGTTCTTTGAATTTTTTTTCCCTTGGCACTACAATAGTTTTTTTCCCGTTTTTAAGGCAGTCAATTATTGAGCCAGAGCCCCCGTGGGTTATTACAACAGAGCTTTCAGCAATTTTTTTTATTCTATCGCTTTCAGAAAGGAATTTTTTCCATTCACAGTTTTCTGGTTTTACTTCAGAGTTTCCTGTCTGAATAAAAAATTTTTCTTCAAAGTTTTCCGCGAGCCTGTCAACTGCTTTAATCAGCCTGTCAAATCCCTGATTATGGGTTCCGGTCATTACAAAAATCAGAATAACCCCCCCTTAAATTTTGCTTTGGGATAAAATTTCAGGTTTTCCTTCCATTGCACTAAAAAAAGGTCTGCAAACCTGTAAGCAATTTTTCCCGTAAGCGATGGCGCATTAATATTGCAGAATGGCTCAACATAAAGGGTTTTTTTTCCAGTTATTTTTGCAATGAATAATGCCGGCAGTGAAACTCCTGCGCCGTTTGCAATCACTGCATCAGGCTTTTCTTTCAGTAAAATAAAAAAGCTCTGAATAAAATTGTGGATTAAACTAAAAGGATTTCTTTTTGGGTCAACAACAAAAAAAACTTTGTGTTTTTTGCTTAATTCAACTGAATCAATTCTCTTGAATGAAATAAAAAAATGCTCATGCCTTTTACAGTAATCTTCTGTCAGCAAAACCATTTCAGTCAAGTGCCCTCCGGTAGAGCAGGCAAGGCATAACTTCATACTATCCCTGAATTAATTAAAATTATTGTCACAACACAGATTGCAGCCTGTGTTCCCAAAAGTATTCCTGTAACTTTTTTTTCCGTAAAGCTTCCTTTTTTCATAATCCATTGCGTTAAAGAGCCTCCTTCAGGCCTTGGCTTTAATGTTCCGTCTTTTTGCGGCAACCCAAAGCAATGGCTCTGAAAGTTATGTTTTGCTTTGAAACCAAGTTCAACAAAAAATAATGCCATTAACATCACGCCGATTTTTTCAATGTTTCCAACAATAACTGATGCAGCAATTGCTGCTCCAAGCATTAAAGTCAAAGAGTCTCCTGGAAAAATTTTTGCAGGCAACCAGTTGAATTTAAGGAAAGCAATCACTGCTGCAAGCATTGCAATAAGGAATAACACTACTTCAATGTTTCCTGAAACCAAATTAAAATAAATGAGCGTTGAAATAATTAATGTTCCTAATCCTGCTTCTAATCCATTCATTCCTGCAAGCATGTTAAATGCATTTGATGCTCCGGTAATCCCTAAAGGCACCATAATCAATGAATAAAATATTCCTAAATCAACTATTGCAATAAAAGGAATTGACATATTAGTGTCTCCAACAGAAATAGCCATTAAAGGCAGTGCGGCGAAAACAGGGAATAATGCATGCTGCCACTGCCTTATTCCTTTCCTCCAGCCAATTAAGTCATCAACCAAACCAATAAAACCGATGAGCAGGACTGTCATGAACATTGCAAGGAAAACAGTTAAATTAATCTGAATTGGCCCAAGGTAAGTTGAAACAAAAATTGAGGTAATAATTCCTGAACTGAAACCAAATATTACGCTTATTCCACCCATTTCAGCTATGTCTGGCTTGTCAAGCTTGTTCATGTCTTTTCCTGTAATCCCCCTTAAATGCATTCTCCTGATAATAAAAGGGGTTATAATAAAGGTAACGCCAAAACTAACAGAAAAAACTAGCAAAAAAGAAAGAATTATTTGAATCACTTTTTTTTCTCCCCCAAATTAACCAAGAAATTATTAATTCTTTTTTTTTATTTATATCAAAAGGCCTTGCAGAATTTTGCTGAAAACAATGCCTTTTGATAGCTCAAAGGACAAATTTTGTCTTATTATATTATTTTTGTCCTTTGATATTAAATAAAAGCATTGGTACAATACTAGTTAAAACAATAAATTTAATGCTGTTCAAAGGCTTATTTCACTACCTTAAAAATTTTTACGCCTGCGTTCTCATAAACTATTGGAAACTTTGTTATTGTCGGGTCTTCAAACCAAATTCTTGTAATCATTGCCTGGTTTGCAGAAGCATTAAACATGTAAAGCCTTGAATTGTCTTTTTCCCTGTAAATAAACACAGGAAGCCTTTCATTCAACAACTGGTTTGATTGGGTAATATATTTTGTGGGCAAAGAATTAATTTGTGGTTCACTTAAAACATTTCCTGAACAATTGTATGAAGTTATTCCGCTTAATTTGTCAGTGCTTGGAGAACAATTATACGTTTGTTCAAAATAAGTTCCAAGCAATGCATTCTTTTTTTCCGGTTCATCCAAAAAAGCATAAATTACCATTGAATTCTGTTTTTCCAGAAGGTCTGAACCGAAAATCAGGTAATCTGACCCGTATTTTTGCACTAAAGAATACGCTTCTTCTTCTGAAGTGCTTAAAATAAATTTTGCGGCATCAATGTCTGCATTCAAGTCAATGTTCCTGTTATCTTCTATTACAGCTCTTTCTCCGATAAAAGTAATCCAATGGCCTTCATCCCACCAGTTAAACATTTTAGCATCTTTTGGAGTGTTTTCTTTCAGCCAGTTTAATGCAGGTTTCCATCCAAAAGTGTATTCAATATTTGGAGCGTTTTGTGTCATAAAAAAAGTGCCAGAAGCAATTCCAATTAACAGCATGAAACCCAATGCAACCCCGATGATTTTTTTTTCAAATAAAGTCCTTGATTTCATTGACTCAAAAACCCAGTTTGCTACAAGCCCTGCACCGATTGCCACCGCCAAGCCAAAAGTGTAAGTGAACTTTAATTTGCTCCAAGCCATGAACAAAGTTATTGCAACCCAGTAAAACACAATAAAAGCAAAAAAATCAGACTGATTCCATGAGTTTTTGTTTTTCAGGTTAAAAACAAGATTTATTATCGGATACAAAATAAACCTGTAAAATACTATCAGCAATGCAAGCACCGGAAACAAAATCAATGCATTATATTTTGTCCCAAAAAACTGTATTCCGGTGTTTTCTTCTCCAACAGTCATTCCGAATATTCCTGATCTTCCATCCACTCCGGTGAACCTGTCAATGTTTTCCTGATTAACAGGAAGATAATTTGAAACATAGCCTATATCTCTTTTAATCCACTGGCCGTCATCTTTTGCAGTGGCGATAACCCCAAACAAGACAAAAACAATCAGAAAAACTTTAATCAAATGCATTATTTTTCCTGATTCAATCCTGTTAAACCACATTAAAACAATTGTAGTAATAACATACATTACAAGAATCATCGGAATAAGCATGAACATTTCCCAGGTCCAAGCCATTGCCCCAAAAAACAATGCAGAAAGCAATGCATTTTTTATTGACTCTTTATTGAAATTCATTTCTTTTACTGCTTTCACAAAAAAGTAAAACCCTATTACCATCCACAAAAAGCCTAAAGCATCATCTTCAAACTGTCCTGCCATTGTCCTGTAAACAAATGCAGGAGTAACAGCTGCAATAAAAGAAGCAACATAGCCTGCTTTTTTGTCATAAATTTCTTTGAACAAAAAATACATTGCAATACAGATTAATGCTCCATAAAAAGCCGGCAGGAATTTCACAAACGCAATCCATAATTCCTTGTTATAGCCAAACAACCCCAAAGTAGCCACGCTATAAATTCCGGTTGAAAGATACCAGAACACTGGGGCAACTTTCCATCCAATTGGCGAACCGCCCATCTGATAATAAGCCAAAGGGTCTCTGTCCGGAACACCCGTTCCCTGCAAGATATAAGAGCCGACTCTTGCATGCCAGTAAGTGTCAAATTCAAAGAATAATTCGTATTTCATTAAATTAGCCCTTATTCCAAAGGCAAGCAAAAAAATCAGCAACAGGATAAACAAATGCTTTTTGTCCACAGATTTAATTCTATCTTTGAATCCCATAATGACTAATAAAAAAACGCTGAGCAAATGATTTAAATATACGTTTTTTTTTGAGTTGGGCTCTGATACTCTGATATATACTTTATGGTTGGCGGTTTTTTGGGTATTTTAGCTTTTGCAGTTTGCCTTGAAAGAACCCGCAAAAATCATTTGCAGGTTGGCAGTTATTTATAAACCAAACGTATTCTACATCAGAGCCTTGATTTGAAACTTTCATTGAATATTTTTAAAATGATTTTAATTAGGTGTATCTAAACTGTTTCGTCTTCAATATTATTTGATAGAATATTCAACAGTTTTTTTCAGGAGCTTAGGATAAGATTTTACATCATAAAGTAAGTTAGCATTCATTGCACATTCCCAAGTGCAGTGGCATTTGCTGTCAAGAATCCATTTTTTGGTTTTTTTTGCTTTTTCTGTTTCAATCATTTTCCTTAAATCAAAATCATAATCTCTTAAGTTCCCTAATTTTTTTTCTGGTAGAAGCTCGCAGGGATAAACGTTTCCTGTTTCATCCACGCTTATTAAATGGTTTATTGTGGCCCTGCACGGAATAACACATTTTTCGTGTTTTACTGTCTTTTCAATATTTTCCATTGCAGTCTCGTACATTGCCCTCATCACAGGAGAGAAAGGCCTGTTCTCATTTCTTTTTTTTAATGAATCATAATATTTTCTTGCTTCACTGTATTTTTCTACTGAAACATTCTTTGAAACTTTTTCTCTTGGGTTTCCCCTTACAAAAAGAAAGTTATGGTTGTCTACATCAAAGTTCTCATGCACATAATCAATTAATTCTTTAAAATTGTCCTGGTTAAATGAAGAAAAAACAGAACTGATGTCAATGTTCAGCCTTTTTGTTGTTTTTCTTAATTCGCTTAACCTTTCATATGTTTTAGTAAGGTTTTTGAATATCCCTTTTACACCTCTTACTTTGTCGTGTTCTTCTCCTATCGCATCTAAAGACAATGAAACTCTGAAATAAGTGTTAGGGCAGTATTCAATCATTTTTTTTACATAGGAAATTATTCTGTCTGTAAACATCCCGTTTGTTGGAATTGTTATCTGCTGCACGTCATTGTAGTCATGAAATAATTTGCATATTTCAGGCAAGTCTTCTCTTAAAAAAGGCTCTCCCCCGCCAAGAGTAACATACTGAATTTTTTCAAGGCTTTTTGCAAATTTTTCTATTTCATCGAGCTTTAATTCAAGGTGGGAGTTCTTCTGGAAGTTATCTATGTTTTGCCAGTAAAAGCAGAACTTGCATTTTGCATTGCATTTTGCACTGATTATATAAATTAGGTAAGATGGCATGCCTTTATTAAAAAAGAGTCTTGAAGTATTCAGGAGTTTCATTCTTTTGGATTTTAATGTGCAATTTATTTTTAATTAGTTTGCCCTAATTTTAGCTATGATTTTTAAAACATCTGTTATTATCCCTCTGCATAACGGAGAAAAAATAATAGAAAAAACACTTGAGGGGGTTTACAATCAGAGCTTGAAACCTGACGAAGTTATAGTGATTGATGACTGCTCAACAGACAACTCACTTGACATTGTTAAAAAATTTCCCTGCAAAATAATAAAGCTTGAAAAGAACTCAGGTCCTGCAGTTGCAAGAAATTTAGGGGCAGAAAAAGCAAAAGGAAACATTCTTGTTTTTGTTGATGTTGATGCTGTACTTGAAAAGCATGTTTTGGAAAGAATGATTCAGGATTACGAAGAAAACCCAGAAGTTGCATGTGTATGCGGAACTTTTTCAAAGTTTTCTAGGGGAGCAGGTTGGGTTGACAAATTCAGAAACCTCCAGATTTTCTGGTGGCACAATCAGGACAATCTTAACAAAAAATTTATTTCGATTTTTATGGTAACTGGCGGCTCAATTAAAAGAAAAATATTTTTTGAAATGAATGGTTTTGATACAACTTATGCAGATGCTGATGTTGAAGACTATGAAATGGGCCACAGAATAGTAAAGAAATACAAGATTCTTCTGGATAAGAAAATCCAGTTTGATCATAACCATTATCGCTCTCCTTTTTGGACTCTGGTAAAAAAACTTTTCAAAAGGTCTATGATGTGGGTTCCACTGATGCTGAAAAGAAAAAGCTTTGATTCAAATTATGTAACTCCGAACAAAGGGTTGGGAGCTATTTTTGCCGGCTTATCTTTTGTTTCCTTAATTTTAACTTTCTTTTGTCCTGTCTTTGCTTATGTTTTTCTGTTTTTGTTTTTTATTTTTATTCTGACGGACTTAAAATTTTACTTGTTTCTTTTTAAAGAAGGCGGCCCTTTATTTTTAATTTACTCTATAGTAATATATTACATTTTTATTTTGGCAATGTCTTTTGGGGCAGGAGTAGGCTTAATATCTTATTTCTTAAAAAAATAGGCGCTGTTTTTTTCTTTTAGCCATTTTATTGTTGGCTTTAATCCTTCATTCAAATTAATCTTTGCTTTAAAATCCAATTCTTTTTCAGCCAATCTGGTGTCAGCAATAATTGCATCAATTTCTCCTGTTGCAATTTCTCCATGAACAGGTTCAATGTGAGTTCCAAGGTCATTGTTTATTTTCTCAATTAATTCATTCAGGTCTGTTCCTTTCCCTGTTCCAACATTAAACGATTTTCCGCTCAAGCTCTTTTTTGCATTCATTGCCAGAATAAATGCCTGAACAATGTCATCAACAAAAACAAAATCTCTTGTCTGTCTTCCATTCCCGCTGACTTTTGGCTCCTTGCCTTGAATCATGAGGTTAGCAAAAATTGACATCACTCTGTTCTGCATTCTTGGGCCATAAGCATTGAATATCCTAAGGCAAATCGTGTCAAGGCCATGCACTTCAGTGAAAAACTTGCAGTAAAATTCTCCCACTTGTTTTGTCAAACCATAAGGTGTGTTAGGGTTTGATGGCTCGCTTTCAGGAATAGGAATTGTTTTTGTTTCGCCGTAAACAATGCAGCTGCTGGGAAACAAAACTTTTTCAACAGAATTATTTTTTGCTGACATCAGCACATTTAATGTCCCGTCAATGTTTGCCTTATTGTATTTTTCAGGCTCTTTTATTGATTCAGAAACATAACTGAGTGCAGCCATATGAAAAACAAATTTTGTTTCAGCCAACACTTTATTTATTTCATTAAAATTGCAGATATCCCCTTCAACAATTTTTATTTTTCCCTTAACAGAATCAAGGTTTTTCATGTATCCAGTAGAAAAATCGTCAAAAACAGTTATTTCATAATCATATTTTTCCAGTAACGCTTCAATTAAAGTTGAGCCAATAAATCCTGCCCCGCCTGTAACCACAATTTTTTCTCCCATAAAACACTTGTTTCCTAAAAATATTTTTAAAGTGTTGTTTGCTTGTTTTGGTATCTAATAGTTCAGGAAAGGGGTTTTTTGTTTTTCAAGCTTGAAGAATGCAGGATTTGCGGTTCAAAAGAACTGAAAAAATATTTGAGTTTGGGAACTTTGCCTTTAGCAAACAATTTAGTTGAAGCCAATAAAACAACAACAGACTTGTTTTTTCCTTTAGAGGTTGTTTTATGCAATAAATGCTTTCTTTCACAATTAAGTGTTGTGGTTGACCCTGAACTGCTTTTCTCTGATTACGCTTACAGGACATCAATTTCCACTACTTTCCAGAAACATTTTGCTTTAATGGCAGCATACATAAAAGAATTTTTTCCTCACACAAAAGATTCTCTTGTATTAGACATTGCAAGCAATGACGGGTGCATGCTCAAAGAGTTCAGGAAGCTTGGCTTCAGGGTTTTAGGAGTTGACCCTGCAGTAAATTTAGCCAAAATAGCCGAAGAAGAAGGAATACCGACTCTGGTTGAATTCTGGAATGAAAAAGTCGCAGAAAAAGTAATCAGAGAGCAAGGAAAAGCCAAAGTGGTTGCCGCAACAAATGTTTTTGCCCACGTACATGATGTTCACGGTTTCCTGAAGGCAGTAAAAAAAGTTTTGGATTCAGATGGAATTTTCATTTTAGAGTTCCCTTATGCTTTGCATTTAATTGAAAAAAACGAGTTTGATACAATTTACCATGAACACTTGTCTTATTTTTTGGTAAAGCCATTGCTGGAATTGCTTGAATCAGAAAAAATGGCTGTTTTTGATGTGCAGGAAATTCCAATTCACGGAGGCTCAATAAGGGTTTTTGCAAAGCATTCAGAAAACAAAAAAATTAAAATACAGGAAAAAAACATTAACTCTTTTTTGGAGCTGGAAAACAAAAACAAACTGTATGATTTAAACACTTATTTGGCTTTTGCAGAAAAAACTTTAGAAGTAAAAATAGCTTTTCTGCAGTTAATGCTGAAACTAAAAAAAGAAAAAAAGAAAATTGCAGGTTATGGTGCGGCAGCAAAAGCAGGGACTTTGCTTAACTACTGCGGAATTGGAAGCAATTACATTGATTTTATTGTTGATGATGCGCCAACAAAACAAAACAAAAGTTTTGCAGGAAACAGGATTCCAATAGTTCAAAGCAGTGTTCTTGAAAAAGAAAAGCCTGATTACCTTGTACTTTTTGCATGGACTATTGCAAAAGAATTAATTGAAAAAACAAAAAACTTTCAGCGTAAAGGCGGAAAATACATTATTCCTTTGCCTTTTCCAAGGATAATTGAAAATCAAACCCAGCTTAATGATAAATGATTTTTTATGGATAAACTTACTTCAATTGTAATTACAACCTGGAACTCTTTTGACTTGACAAAACAATGCATTGAATCAGTGGTAAAAAACACAATTTTCCCTTATGAAATAATTTTGGTTGACAATGGAAGCAAAGACAAAAGCATTGAAAAACTAGAAAAAGAATTCAGCAAGCTAAAAAACCTGAAAATAATCAAAAACAAGGTAAACAAAGGCTTTCCTTATGCTTTAAACCAAGGCTACAGGGAAGCAAAAGGCTTCTATGTAATTCATTTAAACAACGATGCTTTTGTGACGGAAAACTGGCTTGAAGAATTAATCAAAACAATTGATTCAAATGAAAAATTTGTGGTTGTAGGAGTAAAAGAGGTTTTTCCTGAAAAATTCAAAGACAAAAAATTAATTGAAGAAATAAAACAGAAACCAAACAAAGAAAAGTTAACTTTGCCTGTAGGCTGGATAACAAAAAAAAAATTTATTCAGGAAATAGGCTTTACTGATGCAGAACACTTTTCTCCTATTTATGGGGAGGAAGCCGACTGGAATTTTCGGGCAAGAAAAAAAGGATATAAAATAATTGAATGCAGTAAATGCATTGTTGTGCATTATTCTTCGCAGGATTCAAGAAAAGGAATGAAAGCAAAAAACCATTATATTTTATTGAATACTCATTGCTTGCGCTCGTTTTTTTTCAATTTAGGGTTAATAGACTTGCTGAGATTTGTTCCAGGAATGGGATTGATTTTACTGCAAAGCATCAAAGACGGCAGGTTTTTCTGGCTGATAAAAGCTTACTGGAACAACATAAAAGACATTAAAATGATATTAAAAGAAAGAGCAAAAAGAAAAAAATCGGTTTTTGTTCCATTCAAAGAACCAAAATTCAGCCCGCCATTTGAAATGGAAAAAGAAAATTAAGCCGAATAAATTTTTTCCAGTCTGCTGACAGTTGAATCAATTGAATATTCTTCTTCAAACAATTTTCTTGCTTTCTTTTCAAGGCTTTTTCTTAATTCCTTGTTTTCAATCAGCTTATTTATTCCTTCTCCCATGGCTTTTGCATCTTCTGCTTTAACAATCAAAGCAGCATCTTTTAAGTACTCTCTTACTGCTCCAATATCAGTTATGACACAGGCTTTCCCCATTGCCAGAAACTCCAGCAAAGAAATTGAAGTGGAAAATTCATACACGTAAGAATGAGGTGCAATCTCTGTTGCAGCCCAATATTCCTGCTTTTCTTTGTCTGAAACGCTTCCAGGAAAAAAAACAACATCTTCAATTCCTTCTTCTACTGCAATTTTCTTCAATGAACTGCTGTCTCCCGGGCCAATGCACAAATATTTGTATTCAGGGTGTTTTGCTTTAACATACTTCATTGCTTTTACAATATATTTTAGGCCCAAAACATTTGTTGTCCAAAGGCTTTTAATCGAAACAATCAAATGCTCTCCATATTTTTCTTTAATCTTTTTCCCGCTTGCATTCAGATTATAATTTTCTTTGTTTAATGCGGCAGGAATCACTTCAATTTTTTCTTTTTTAATTCCCCAATGAAGCAAAAACTTTTTCTTCATGTTTTCAGTCCAGACAACAATTTTGTCGTATTTTAATTTAGGAAGCAGAAACTTTTCGCATTGATAAATTGTTTTAGTATGAAGATTATTGTTTTTTGCTGAAATCATTTCAATTAAAAGAACATGAGGAACCTTTAATTTTTCTTTGACTTTGTCTCCAATCCAGCCCATAAAACAATTGCTGTGGCTCTGAATTACATCTGGCTTGAATTCCATTGCTTTTTTCACAACTCCCCTGTAAAACAAAGGGGCAGTGAATTTATGGAATGCATGATTGCCAAAAACAGGGATCTGCATGAATTCAGCGTTTTTGTGCTTAAAGTCATATGGTTCAGTGCTTGCAATTAAAACTTTATGCCCTTTCCTTAGCATTTCTTTTATTATATCCCTGCAGTAAATTTCGCTTCCGCCGATATCTCCCAAAACAGAAGTAATATACAGTATTCTCATTTTTTTTGTTCACTTGCAAAATAAATTATTTTATTTTTTCCCAGAACATTCCATATATCACAGACAATACAGTTTTTTTTAGAAAGCTTTCTTATTTTTTCAAGCGAAAGCTTTTTGTATTCAGAATGGTTTGTTCCAATAATAATTACATCTGCATCTTTTATTGCATCTTCAGCGCTTTTGCTGTTGAATCCTTCAACTAAAGGGTCATGGCATTCAACCAAGGCATTTTCTCTTTCTAATGCTTTCTTTATTTTAAAACTCAAGGAATTTCTTGTGTCATCATTGTCTGCCTTGAAAGACATTCCAAGCAACACAACTTTTTTGTTTTTTAGTTCTGTTTTTGACTTAATTTTTTTCAGCAAGTATAACGGAACCGTTTCATTTATTTTCCAGCTCACTGAAATTAATTCATTGAACGGCATTGTGTTGACAAGAAAAAAGCCGTCTTTGTAAAGGCATGGCCCAGCAGCAAAGCCAGGCTGTTTTATTCCTCCTCTTTTATAATTGTGATTGATCAAATGAATTATTTCATAAATGTCTCTTTCATGCTCTTCTGCCAGAATCATGAATTCATTTGCAATAGAAAAGTTAATGTACCTGTACATATTAGTAAAAATTTTTGCCAGTTCAGCGCTCTTTGCATCAGTTTCAATCTGTTCTTTAGTAAAAGGCCTAAAAAATTCAACTGCTTTCTCTGAACTTTTTTCGTCTATTCCCCCAACAATCTGTGGAATCTCTTTTGTCTCCTCTATTGCATTCCCTTGCGCGATTCTTTCAGGGCAAAAAGCCAGAAAAAAATCTTTTCCGGCTATCATTCCTGTTTCTTTTTCAATTAAATCCTTTAAATATTCTGTTGTGCCTGGAGAAACAGTTGAACGAAGAATTATGATGTGATTTTTTTTCAAGTGCTTGATTATGTTTTTTGCCACTGCTTGTATCTGACTGTAATCAGGATTCAAATGCTCATCAACCGGAGTTCCAATAGTCAAAACAATATAACCTGATTCTTCAATTTTTTTTATATCAGTTGAAGGAAAAAAATTAACATTAACATGCTTTTCAAGCAGTTCCTGTGCGTTATCTTCCACAAAAGGCATTTCTTTTTTCTTAATTTTTTCCAAATATTCTTTTCTTACATCTATTCCAAAAACCTTGTATCCTGCTTCAGCAAGACTCAAGCACATCGGAAGGCCAACCCTTCCGATTCCAATAACACTGACAATTTTTTGATTCATCTTTAAACCTCGTACATTAAGTGTCTAAAACAATTTTAATATTAATTTGGTTCAATACCTGTTTTTTTACTGCCCATAAAATTTAGAGCAAGTCCTGCATGATACTGGAGGATTTTTTGTTTTTATTTTTTTCCTGAATTCAACGTATTTTTTTCCATTCCATATCTTATACAATGGCTCTTTGAATATGTTTCCCATAATGTTTTCCTCTTTCATTCTTGCGTTAGCCATCTGGGGAATAAAACAGCAAGGCAATACATTTCCATTGTAGCCAATGTAAGGATTAAGCCAAGGATAAGCACAACCGGTTTTTTCTGTTATTTTGAGCTTTACATTAGGCCAGGCAATTACATTCACTTTCAGTTCTTCAGCAGTTTTTTTTCCTGATTCAACAAAAGGCATGGTTTCTTTTTCCTCTAAATTCCCTAAAGAAAGATTTCCTGTATTGTCAGAAAGGACAATGCTTGAATACATTAAATTGTCAGCTTTAAGTTCTTTTGCAAGCTCAACCATTTTTTCTATTTCTTTGTAATTTTCTTTCAGCACAACCATGCTTATTCCGAGTTTTGGGTTTGAAAGGTTTTTTTTATCTCTTAATTCCCTAAGTCCTGCAAAGTTTGCAGTGACTTTTTCAAAGTTTGCCCCGCCCCGGATTTTTTCGTAAACTTCTTTTGTTGCGCCATCAAGTGAAAGAATAATGAAATCAGCACCCAAATCAATTAACTTTTCAGCTTTTTCCCGGTTCATTAAAGTAAAATTATCATTAAACCAGACATAAATGCCCTTGCTTTTGGCGTATTTTACCATTTCAATGAATTCGGGGTTAAGAAGCGATTCCCCGATTCCTGTAAGGTTAATTACTTGGACATTTTTGTTTTCGTCAATTATTTTCTTGAATTCAGAAAAATTTAAGTTTTTTCCAATCTCTTGCATGAAACTATGCTCGCACATAGTGCACTTCAAATTGCAGGCAGTAGTTATTTCAATCTGCAATGCAGTTGGATTGTAATTCACTTTATCAAGCATTTTATTTTGCTGGTAATGCCTTAAAGCAAGATTTGCAATTCCAAACAAGCCGTTTCTTTTCACAGTATTCAATAAAAGACTTTTTTTTTTCTGAAGCAACAAATCACCAAAAATATGCAACCTAAATAAGATTACACGCTAAAATTTATATAAATTCATTATTTTATTGGTTTTGGTACAATTCTAGTTCATTTTTTGTTTTGGCTAAATGCTTTAAAAAACCGTTTTATTAGATATTTATTCTATGCAAAAAAAAGCGCTTGTTACAGGAGGGGCAGGATTTATAGGATTACATCTTGCCAGAGAGCTTGCAAAAGAATATACTGTTACAATAGCAGACAATTTTGAGAGAGGAAAAAAAGATTCAGAGTTCCAGAAAGCCATTGAAAACAAAAACGTTTCCTTCCTGAAAATTGACCTTACAAACCAAAATGAATTCTCTGAATTAGAAAAATATGATTTTGTTTATCATCTGGCTGCAATAAACGGCACAGAAAACTTTTATAAAATCCCAGATAAAGTAATCAAAGTAGGAATTATAGGAACAATAAACATGCTTGACTGGTTTATTGAAAGCAAAAAAGGAAAACTCCTTTTTTCTTCTAGTTCAGAAACATATGCAGGCACACTGAAATTAATGAAAGAAAATTTTCCTATTCCTACTCCGGAAGAAATTCCTTTAAGCATTGATGATCCTTCAAACCCCAGATGGTCTTATGGGGCAGGAAAAATAATGTCAGAGGTTGCAATTCATTCATACAATCACCTGTATAAAATGGATTATTCTATTGTAAGATATCATAATGTTTACGGCCCAAGAATGGGAACAGAACACGTTATTCCGCAGTTCATTGAAAGAATAGAAAAAAAAGAAAACCCGTTCAAGATTTTTGGAGGAAAAGAAACAAGGACTTTTTGTTTTATTGAAGATGCAGTGAAAGCAACAAAGCTGGTAATGGAAAACAACAAAACAAGAACAAAAACCATAAATATAGGAAGAAGCGATGAAGAAATAAAAATAATTGATTTGGCAAAAAAGCTTTTTGCAATTTCTGGCGCAAGCCCTAAAATAAAAATCCTTCCAGCGCCTGAAGGAAGCGTGAAAAGAAGATGTCCTGACACAACAAAATTGTCTGCTTTAGGCTTCAAGCCAAAAGTAAAATTAGAGGATGGAGTAAAAAAAACATTTGAATGGTATAAGAATTTTTTTCAGGAAAAAAAATAAAATTAGGTTTTATGATGAAATGCATGATTTGCTCTAACAAAAAATTACATAAATTTTTGTCTTTAGGGAGTCTGCCTCCAAGCGATGGTTTCCTTAATGAAAACGAATTAAGCAAAAAAGAGGTAAAATGCCTAATAAATGTTTTTTTCTGCGACAATTGCAAATTAGTCCAGTTAGGCCATGCACTTGACCCGAAATTATTGTTTACTGACTCTTTTGTTTATACAACTGGTTCAAGTGGGGAACTAGTAAAAAATTTTTCTGCTTTAGCAAAAAAATTAACCGAGCAATTCAATCTTTCCTCTAAAGATTTTGTTATTGACATCGGCTCAAACGACGGAACATTGCTTGAAAACTTTCTTCCTTTTGAACTAAAAGTTTTAGGAATTGACCCTTCAGAATCAGCAAAACTTGCACTGGAAAAAAACATTCCCACTTTAAGGGAATTTTTTGATGAAAAAACAGCAAAAAAAATTTTGCAGGATTATGGAAAAGCAAGTGTTATTACTGCAACAAATGTTTTTGCACATGTAGAGGAATTAGATTCTTTTATGAATGGAATAAAGCTTTTGCTGAAAGATGACGGAATTTTTGTTGAAGAATCCCATTACCTGGCAGACATGATTTCAAAAATGGAATATGATTCAATTTATGCAGAACACTTAAGGTATTATTTGCTGAAACCTCTGATTCGTTTGTTTGAAAAATACGGAATGCAGGTATTTGACACTGAAAGAATTCCAACTCATGGAGGTTCACTGAGAGTTTATGCGTGCAGAAAAGGCTCTTATAGAATATCAGAAAATGTTTCAAGAATACTTGAAGAAGAAGAAAAAGCAGGATTGTATTCAAAAAAAACTTTTGATGATTTTGCAAAAAAAGTTTCAGAAAACAGAAAAAAATTAAGAGACATTCTTTTTTCAATAAAAGAAAAAGGAAATCATATTGTGGGTATTGGGGCTCCGGCAAAAGGAAACACGTTGCTTAATTATTGTATGATAGGGTCAGACATTCTTGATTATCTTGCTGAAAAGCAGAACCTTAAAGTCGGAAAATATTCTCCTGGAATGCATATTAAAGTAGTGGAAGAATCCAGCATTTTTTTTGACCAGCCAGAATATGCATTGCTTTTGTCTTGGAATCTAAAAGACATAATTATCCCAAAACTAAAAGAAAAAGGCTTTAAAGGAAAATTTATTATCCCAGTCCCTGTTCCAACCATTCTTTGAAGCAATCAGCAGTTTCCCAAACACTGAAGCCTGCAGTCAATTTTCTGGATTATACTTTTGTTTAGTGAACCAAAAATAAACTGCCGCAATAAAAAATAGAATAAAGTGATTAGCAGCGTCTTGGATGCTCCAAGCAAAAACCCAGTGCAAACCAAATCGCTGAAAGGCTTAACTTCTGGGTTCGGGATGAGTCCAGGTGTTTCCCTTCCGCTGTGACCGCTAATCACACTATTTTATGAAAAGAAAAGAATAAAAACCTTTTAATGAAAGGCTTTTCATTCAAAAACTACTTTTTTTTCTTCTTTTTTGCAGTTTTTTTCTTTACAGCTTTAGGTTTTTTTTTCACTGCTTTTTTGACTGGCTTTGCTTTAACTGCTTTCTTTTTTGCTTTAACTGCTTTTTTCTCTGGTTTATTTTTTATTTCCACTGGCTGAGTTTTTTTTGCTTCAAATGCAGGGCCAATTATTGATTCAGTGAAAGCAGGCTGTTTTACATCCCTGTTAACTTTTCCCACTAATTTAGCGGCTTTTTCTAATCCTCTTTTTAAGTCTTCTTCTTTTTTTGCTCCGGCACAAATTACTTTTCCGTTCTTGAATAAAAGCAAAGTAATTTTTGGGTCATCTAATCTTAATATTGCGCCTGGAAACTGTTCTGGCTCGTATTCAACGTTATCCAAATTCAATGCAGTGTTAAACAAATCTAACTGGTGTTTTAAGTTTGCTGTTGCAACCAAATTAACCACAGTGTATTCCACTTTTTTTAATACTTTAACTTTTGGCTGGATTTCGTGAATTAATTTTGATGCTTTTATTATTCCCTGCTCTATTTCTTTTTCGCTTGATGCTCCGGAACAAATTACTTTTCCGTTCTTGAACAACAGCATTGAAACTTTTGGTTCCTTGAGCTTGAGTATTGCGCCTGGAAACTGTTCTGGTTCGTATTCAATGTTTGGCACGCTTACCGCCAAATTATACAAATCTAATGTTGCATTTAATGCAGCTGAAGCAACTAAATTAACAATCTGGTATTCCATTTTTTTCCCTCTCCCAAACAATTAGTTATGTTTAAATCCTTTAAATACTTAATATAAAAGGCTGACTAAACCTTTAAAAAGCTATTTTAAAGCCTGTAAAAAGGCTTTGCCGTAAAATCGTCTGCTGGCTCTGTTGTTTTTCTTTTGTCTGATTACCTATTTAAAGTTTTTCTTTCATTTATTAGTATTAGTTTTGATTAGATTTAAGTAGATGTATAAGGTGATTTTGAATGGCGAACAAGAAAGCAAAAGGAAAAAGAGCAAAACAAAGAGACACAATGAAGAGAAGGGAGAGGACTACAGTAAACAAGATGCTGGCAGACATTAAAGACGGCCAGACAGTCCAGGTAAACATTAATTCAAGGATTCACGCAGGACTGCCTTTCAGGAGATTTCAGGGAAAAACCGGGGTAGTGTCAGGCAAAAGAGGAAGAAGTTATGTTATAAAATTAAGGGACGGAAACAAGGCAAAGCAATTGATTGTGCATCCGGCTCATTTAAAGGAATTAAAAATGGTTTCAGGTGAATCAAATGTTGAGTGAAAAAGTTTTATCAGTTAAGCCAATTCCTTTGGCTAAAGTAAAAGAATTGTTAAAGGATTTGTCAAAAGAAAACGAATTAACTTATGAACAGGGTTTAACCTTAAAGTATGTTGAAAAGTTTTCAAGGATTCCGAGAACTAAAGCAGAAAAATTAATGGAAGATTTACTGAAGTTTGATGGAATGAATGAAGAGCTTGCAATAAAAATAACTGACCTGCTTCCGCAGAACGAAGAAGTATTGGCTTTGATTATGCCAAAAACAGCAAAGGTTTCAGATGAAGATACTGCAAAAATTTTGAAGCTGGTTAAAAGTTATTTTACTGCAGAATCAAAAACAGTTTCACATAAAAAAGATTCAAAAGAATCAAAGTCAAAAAAATAATAAAAGAGAGAGAGTTGGAGGATTGTTCTTAAAGAGAACAAAAAAAAGTATTTAATTAAAAGCTGGGTTAAAATGAGGTTGTTGAATTATGCCAAACGAAGAATTTGCTGTAGTAATGGATTACCTGCCTACAGGCAAAAGCAACAGCTTCAAATCAGAACCAATGGCGCAGGTAATCGGGACAGAGCATTTTACTTTGCTTGAAGTCATTCCTTTAATTCAGTTAAAGATATTGACTAAGGTTTACATTGGAAAAGACAAGAGAGAGGAAATCCAGTTCATAAAAAAAAGGATTTCTTTTGATGAATTAACTAATACGTCTATTTCAGAAATAGAGAAAGCAATTGAATTAATTGTAAGAGACAATCCCCAAAAATTTCTTGACTTCTTTAACAAAGCCGGTTCTTTGTCTCTTAGAATGCATCAGCTTGAATTATTGCCTGGCCTTGGAAAAAAGCATTTGTTTGAAATACTTAAAGAACGTGAGTCAAAGCCTTTTGAGTCATTCAAGGAAATCCCTGAAAGAATTCATTTAATGCCTGCCCCTGTGAAGTTAATTGTGAAAAGAGTGTTAGTTGAATTAAAGGACAACAAGCTAAAATATTATGTTTTTGCAAGGCCTCCTGCAAGGGAAGAAAGAAGTTTTCGCTGATGTAAATGGATTTTTTTGTTGAATTAAACAACCTTTTTTCAAAGCACAGGTTTTACCCGAAAAAAGGCTCTGGAATGCATTTTGTTGTAAAAAAACAGGTTTTAAGCGAAGTTCTTGTTTTAAGTGAATTAAATAAATCCGATAAAGTTTTAGAGGTTAATGCAGGAGAATTTTTTATTGCAAGAAAGCTTTCTGAAACAACAGCTTTTTTGACTGCTTTTGAGGAAAGAAAAGAATTAGTTTTGATGCTGGAAAAAGAGCTTCCAAAAATAAATTTAATGCCTTTTTCTTTTGCTTCTTTTTCCAAAAAAATTGATGCAAATAAATGCGTTTCTTTTCTGCCTTCAGGGAGTTCAGGTGAAATTTTTTTAAAACTGCTTTTAACTGACTTTGATTTAATGGTTTTGCTTTTGCAGAAAGATTTTGCCGAGAAAATCCTTGCATTGCCTGGTTTCTCGGAATACGGTTTTTTGTCTGTTTTAGCTGACTGCTTTTTTGAAGTAAAAGAAGTGATTCAGGTTAAGCCTGATTCTTTTTTCCCCCCGGTTTCAAATGATTTTTTTCTTATCAAGTTTTCTGGGAAAAAGCTTGCAGGAATTAAAAACAAAAAAGATTTTTCAGAGTTTTTGAAGGCTTTGTTTAGGTTCAAAAACAGGGTTTTTGTTTCTGCTTTAACCAAGGCAATTCCTTTAATGAACTTAGACCAGAAAACAAAAAACAAGATGGAGGAAAGATTAAAAGAAATTGAATTCAATGAAAAAGTTTATTTAATGGAATCACAGGATTTTATTGAATTGTTTGTCCTGCTGACAAAATAGTCACCGCATTTTTTCTATTACTATTTCGCCTAATTTAATCGGATTGTCTTTTAAGGCTGCTTCTCTTGCCACTTCAAGTTTTCTTGTGTTTTCCCCGTGAATTTCAAACACTATCTGGCCTTTTTTAATCAAATCATCTTCTTCTACTTTTAAAAGCAATCCGGCTTTCTGGTCTGCCGGCGCCCCGGCTTTTCTTGCAATCTCTTTTAATGCACTTAAATCAATTCTGTCTATTTTCCCGTTTTTGTCTGACCTGATTTCAATTTTTTTTGAGCTTAACTTGATTTTTTCAGAGGAAAAAGTTTTTCCTTCCTGTGCCTTGATTATTTCCTTCATTTTCTTTAATGCTTTTCCGCTCTTGAGTATTTCAACCGCTTTTTTGTATCCTTTTCCTTTTCTTGTTTTGCCTGTTAACTCAAATAATGCTCCGGCTAACTGGCAGGATTTTTGCGCTAAATTATCAAAGATTTTTCCTTCAAGTATTTCCATTGCATGTTTTGCCTCTAATGCTGCTCCGAATGCAGGACCGTTTGGTTTTGTTCCGTCAGTCAAAAGCACTTCAGTTTTTATTCCCATTTTTTTTGATACTTCCAAAAACTTTTTTGCCATGTTTTCTGCGCTTTCTTTTGTTTTCACTTTAGTGTGCTGTCCCACAGGAATGTCTATTACCAGATATTTTGCCCCAACACTGACTTTTTTTGCCATTACAGAAGCAATTACCTGCCCTGGAGGATCCAGGTTTAATGGGTGTTCAATTGCAATTATTTTATCGTCTCCTGGCGCCAAATCAAGGCCTCCGCCCCATGCAATTACCCCGCCTATTTTTTCTGTGATAGATTTTATTTTTTTCATTGGCAGGTTAACTTTGGCTAAAACTTCCATTGAATCAGCTGTTCCTGCAGCAGAAGTAATGCTTCTAGAAGAAGTTTTTGGAATAAATAACCCGTTTGCCGCAATAATCGGGACAACAACCATTGTTGCCCTTCCGTTTACCCCGCCGATTGAATGCTTGTCTACAACAAATTTTTTTGAAAGCCTTAATTTTTTTCCGCCTTCAACCAAGGCTTTAGTCATTGCAATTGTTTCAAATAAATTTAATCCTTTCATGTAAACAGCTGAAACAAAAGCGCTTGCTTCTATCTGCGACAAATAATTGCTTGTAATGTCTTCAACTATTTCTTTTATTTCTTTTTCATTCAATGAATGCCCGTCCATTTTCTTTTTAATGAAGTCAACGCTTTCTGGCGCTGAAACAGGGGAAACAATTATTATTGCTTTTTTTTTCAGCCCAATTCTTTTCCTTACATCATTGAATAAGCCAATTTCTTTTTCTTTTACCATTGAATCAGTTGTATCAACCACAGTAATTATTTTTTTTCTTGTTTTCGGGTTAAATAATTCAACCCTGTCCAGCGGAAAAACACCTAATTCTTTTGCGTCTTTTTCGTGAATAATTGAAATCATTTTTCCTGCTTCAATGTCAATGAATTTGGTTTTCATTTTCTTTGAATATTTCATTTAATCACACAAAAAAAGGAATTAATTGTTTAAAAAGGATTGCTTTTGCTTTATTTTATTTCTTCCATTATTTTTTTTACTGCTTCTTTTCTGGTTAAACCATATTTTTCTGCTTTAATTATTGGCCTTCCGATTACAAGAAAATCTGCTCCAGCTTTAACTGCTTCTTTTGGCGTTAAAACTCTTTTCTGATCGTCAGCTGAAGCCCAGTCAGGCCTTACTCCTGGAGTGATGGTTAAAAAGTTTTTTCCACAGGCTTTTTTTATTAAACTGATTTCTTTTGGAGAACAGACTACCCCGTCTAATCCTGCTTTTTTTGCATTCAATGCAAGCTGTTTAACCATTTCTTCCAAGCCTGAATTAATTTGTATTTCTTCTTTTAATGTTTTTTCATCCATGCTTGTGAGAATTGTTACTCCGACAATCAAAGGCTTTTGAATTTTGTTTTCACTGCAGTATGTGTCTACAGCTTCTCTGGCTTTTTTCATCATTTTTATTCCGCCTAAACAATGGACATTAAACATGAAAACCTTTTTTTCTGCTGCTGCTTTAGCGTAATTTGCCACTGTGTTCGGGATGTCATGGAATTTTAAGTCCAAAAAAACTTTTCCACCTAAAGCCTGGATTTCTTCTATTAGTTCAGGGTATTTTACAAAAGAGTCATTCACTTTAAACATTACTTCTTCTTTTAATTCTTTCACTAATTCAAGGATTTCTTTTTTTTCCATGTTATCCAAGGCTAAAAATATTTTTTTTTCCATTACTGAACACCGTAAAGTTTTTTGTATTCCATCATTTTCCCAAACATTTCATCGTTGAGGATAATTTTTCCGTTTATTTTTTTGTTATGCAGATGCTCTGTTATTTCGTCAAAATCAATTATTGAAGTGATTTTTATTTTTAAGCTGTCTTCTAATTCCTGTATTGCACTTTTTTCTCCAGAGCCTTTTTCTTTTCGGTTAACTGAAATAATTATTCCTGCAATTTTTGGGTTACCGTTTTCTTTGAGTATTTCAAGTGTTTCTTTTACTGCGGTTCCTGCTGTAATAACATCATCTATTATCAGCACTTTTGTTTCTGGTTTCAGTTCTGTTCCGATTATGTTTCCTTTTTCTCCGTGGTCTTTTGCTTCTTTTCTGTTAAAAGAATATCCTTTGTTTAATCCGAGTTTGTTTAATTCCATTGCCGTGGCAACGCATAATGGAATGCCTTTGTATGCCGGGCCAAACAATACGTCAAACTCCCTGAAATTTTCTTTTATTGCTTTAGCGTAATATGATGCTAGTTTGGTTATTCCTTTTCCGTCTTTGAACATTCCGGTGTTAATAAAGTAAGGGCTTTGCCTTCCGCTTTTTAATGTGAAGTCGCCGAATTTTAGTGCATTGTTTTCCACTAAAAACTCTATGAACTCTTTTTTGTATTCCTGCATTTTACCGCCCTGTAAATTCAATTTCTTTTCCCCTGAATTCTTCATTGATTTTTCCGTTGTCAAAAACAATTTCTCCTGCAATAATAGTTTGCTCTATTCTTCCTTTTAATTTTATTCCATTAAACGGGCTCCAACTGCACTTTGAATGCAGTTTCTCGTTTTTTACAGTAAAACTTTTCTTTAAATCAACTAAAACAAAATCAGCGTCAAAGCCTTTTTTTATTTGCCCCTTATTTTTTATTCCATAAATTTTTGCCGGATTCTCGCACAAAACCTGAACAACTTTTTCAAGCTTCAGCTTTTTTTCTGCAGCAGCATTCAAAAGCAAAGGAAAAACTGTTTCTACTCCGGTTACGCCGGATGGGGCATCAAAAAAACTTTTTTCTTTTTCTTCTTTTAAATGAGGGGCATGGTCTGTTGCAACAAAATCAATTAACCCTTTCCTCAAAGCATTCATCAAAAAATCGTTGTCTTTTTTTGTCCTCAGAGGAGGATTCATTTTTCCAAAATTGCCCAGTTTTTTTAGATGAGTTTCATTAAGGAAAAGATGATGAGGGCAAACCTCGCAAGACACTTTTTGGGTTCTCTTTTTGGCTTTAATTATTTCTTCCAATCCTTTTTTTGTTGAAACATGCAGGAAATGGATTCTGTTGTGGATTTTTTTCTGCAATTCAACTGCTTTTTTTATTGCAATAACTTCTGCTTCCACGCTTCTGATTTTATTATGAAATTTAATGTCATTCCAGTTCTCTTTTCTTGCTTTTTCAAGGTTTTCTTTAATTGTTTTTTCGTCTTCTGCATGCAGTACAACTAACAGGTTTTTTTCTTTTGCTATTCTGAAAATTTCTTCTAATGTTTTTTCTTCTTCTATTAATAAATTTCCTGTTGAAGAGCCCATGAAAACTTTTATTGAAGCAATGTTTCTTGCATTGCTTATTTCATGCAGGTTGTTTTTTTCCGCACCAAAATGAAAGCCAAAATTAATTAAAGAATTTTTTCCTGCAATAATTCTTTTCTGCTCTAATGCTTCAATGTTTGAAGTTGATGGAATTGTATTAGGCATTTCAATTACTGTTGTAATGCCTCCTGCAATTCCGGCTGAACTCTCTGTTTTCCAGTTTCCCTTGGATTCCATGCCTGGCTCTCGAAAATGAACATGGCAGTCAATTCCTCCGGGAAGCAATAATTTTCCTTTTGCGTCAATTGTTTTGACTGCTTTAATCTCTCTTGAACTGATTTCAGTTATTTTCCCGTTTTCGCAGAAAACATTTGAATCAAAGAACTTGTTTTCTGAATAAATTTTTGCGTTTTTTATAAGCAAAGACATAATCTTCAGTTTAAATTATATGCTTTTTTATTTCTTTTTCATCCATTGATGTCTCACAGTAAAAGCATTTTGCTTTCACTGGATTTTTTTTGATTAAAAACTTTGTTTTAATGTGTTCGTGGTTTGAAATGCACACAGGGTTAATGCATTTTAAGATGCCTTCTGCTTTGTCAGGCAAATCAAGTTTTTCTTTTTTTTCTATTTTAAAGTTTTTTATTGTATTAACTGTTGCGCCTTCTGCTATCAGCTTGATTTTATTGAGTTCTTCTTGTGTCAGAAACCGGTTTTCCATTAAAATTAAGTCTTTTCTTTTTTCTTTCATTTTACTGCTTTCAGTGTTTAATGCAATTGAAGCAGCATTGCCTGAATTCATTCCAAGCAATTCAACGATTCTTAATCCAATGCCTGGCTTAATGTGGTCTATTGCTGTTCCGTTTCCGATTGGAGTGACCCTTACTTTCAGTTTTTTAATCATTTCTTCTTTATTCATTTTTTCACCTTGGATAGAATATCTAAGAGCGCTTCTCTAACCGGAATTCCTGAGGCAGTCTGCTGGAAGTAAATCGCATGCGGTGTGTCGTCAACATCAGTTGAAATTTCGTTCACTCTAGGCAAAGGATGCATTACTTTCATCTCTTTTTTTGCGTTTTCAAGCATTGCTTTGTTTAAAACATAAGCGTCTTTGACTTTATTGAATTCAATTTCATCAGGAAACCTTTCTTTTTGTATTCTGGTCATATATAATACGTCTACTTCTGGAATGAATTTTTCTAAATCAGTTGTTTCTTTTACTTCACATTTTTCTTTTACTTCTTCTGCAATATGTTTTGGCATTTTCAGGCTTTCAGGAGAAATATAATATTGTTTTGCATTAAAATGAGTTAAAGCTGTTGCAAGAGAGTGAACTGTTCTTCCATATTTCAGGTCTCCTGCAAAACCAATTTTTAATCCATCTAATTTTCCAACAAACTTTTTTATTGTATATAAGTCAAGCAGTGTCTGGGTTGGATGCTGGTTTGGGCCGTCGCCACCGTTTAATACAGGCTTGTTGCTTATTTCTGATGCAAGCCTTGCTGTTCCGCTTAACGGATGCCTCATTACAAGAATGTCAGCGTAATTGCTTATTGTTTTGATTGTATCAGAAAAGCTTTCGCCTTTTTTTGCTGAAGTGATTCCTGCGTCAGCAAAGCCGATTATTTTTGCCCCCACAGCCTGTGCGGCTGTTTCAAAGCTTAACCTAGTGCGAGTGCTTGGTTCAAAAAACATTGATGCAACAATTTTGTTTTCTAATAGTTTTCTTTTTTTTCCTGCTGTCATTGCTTCAATTTGTTTTGCCCTGTCCAAGACAAACATAATGTCTTTTTTTGTGAAATCATAAATTGAAATGACGTCAGTCAGCGAAAAATCAGTTTTTTTTAATGATTTTTTTGAGTCCATTAAAAAAAAATCTATGCATGAATCTTTTTTTAAATTAAGCAGTTTTTTTCGCCTGTTTAAGTTAAACTATTCTTTTGTCTCTTTTCAGGGGCTAAAGGAAAATGTATTTTTAATTGTTTTTATGCACTAAATGATTATATTTGTTGTTTCCGGGGGGATTTAATTGAAAACCGTTGTTGACAAAGCAGTCAGAAATTATATGAATTCAGAAAAACTTGGGCCAAAAGGAAAAAAGCTTGTTAAAAGCGAAAACGATGAAGAATTAATTAAACTGTTAGAGGCAAGCAAGGCAAAAATCCGCGTAATTGGAGTCGGAGGCGGAGGATGCAACACAGTTGACAGAATGAACGAAATAGGCATTCACGGAGCAGAAACTTATGTAGTCAACACCGATGCACAAGACTTATTATCTGTGACTGCAGACAAAAAAATCCTTATAGGAAGAAAACTTACCCGAGGTTTAGGTTCCGGAAGCAATCCATCAGTTGGAGAAGCAGCAGCACAGGAATCCCTTGAATCCCTGCAGGATTTATTGCATGAATCAGATTTAGTGTTCATTACCTGCGGTTTAGGCGGAGGAACTGGAACAGGAGCTTCTCCAATTATAGCTGAAATCGCAAAAGAAACAAAAGCTTTAACCATTGCAGTTGTAACCCTGCCTTTCACTGTAGAAGGAAAAAAAAGAATGGAAAATGCAATAGAAGGATTAACTAAACTCAAAAAAGCTGCTGACACAATAATTGTTATTCCAAACGACAAAATTTTGGAAATCGCTCCGGATTTGCCGATTTCAGCTGCATTCAAGGTAGCAGACGAAGTTTTAACTAATGCAGTGAAAGGAATAACTGAAATGGTTACAAAACCAGGATTAATTAACTTAGACTTTGCCGACTTAAGGACAATTCTTGACAGAGGCGGAGCAGCAATGATTGGATTAGGTGAAAGCCAGCAGGAAAAAGCAACTGATTCAAGGGCATTAGAGTCAGTTGAAAACGCTTTAACTTCTCCTTTATTGGATGTTGATATCAGTGAAGCCAACAGGGCTTTAGTGAATGTTGTCGGCGGAACAGACATGACTTTAAGGGAAGCAGAAATGATTGTTGAAGCAGTTGCAGGAAAAATTTCTGCTAACGCTCACTTAATCTGGGGTGCAATGATAGACGAAGAACTTCCAAGAAACCAGATTCAGGCAATGGTTGTTATTGCCGGAGGAAAATTTCCTTATTTAGGCGACGTAAAAGGCTTAATCAATGAAAATGGGGTAATAGATTTAGGAATTGAATTCACCGATTAATTTTAATTCCTTTTCTTTTTTATTTTTATTGAGGAACAAAAAATGTTTGACAATTTTATTAACTCAAGCAAAAGAATTTTTACTGTATCAAAAAAGCCTGACATGCAGGAATACAAAGTAATGTCTCAGGTAACAGGAATAGGAATAATTATCATCGGAGTAATAGCTTTTGTTATGATGTTGATATTTCAGTTCGTTGGATTTTTGGGTTAACAGTTTATTTAATAAAGTTTTTCTCATGCAATATTGTATGATTTAACGCTTTTTTTTAAAGCATTTTTTGAAGCTTAATGTTGAGTATAGTAGGTGAACAAATGATTTTTACTTTAAGGACAACAGTTGGCCAGGAATCATTGGTTGTAGATATTTTGTCAAACAAGCTGAACACAGGAGAGCTGGAAATTTATTCTCTTTCAGTTATTCCAGGCTTAAAAGGATATGTTTTAATTGAAGCAGACAATGAATTAACTGTCAGAAGGTCAATTGCAAACACTCCGCACATTAAAGGAAAAGGAATTGTCGGCGGAGAAGTAAAAATAGATGAATTATCTAATCTGCTTGAAGCAAAGCCTTTAATGAAATCCATTAAAGAAGGGCAAAAAGTTGAATTAATTGCCGGGCCATTTAAAGGCGAAAAAGCCAAGGTAACAAGAGTTAATCCCACAAAAGAAGAAGTCACAGTTGAACTGCTTGAAGCAGCAGTAAAAATTCCTGTTACAATTAAAGCAGAACACATCAGGATAATAAAAGAATAAAAAGGTGGAATTGCATGCCAGAAGTTTCAGTTATAGTTGAAGGAGGAAAAGCTTCTCCGTCAGCTCCGTTAGGCCCTGCTTTAGGCCCTTTAGGAGTGAATATTCCTGCAATAGTACAGGAAATAAACAATAAAACAAAAGAATACGCTGGAATGAAAGTGCCTGTAAAAATAAACATTGATTCAAAAAAGAACTTTACAGTAACAGTCGGCAGCCCGCCAATCAGCTCTTTGATTTTAAAAGAAGCAGGAGCAGCAAAAGGAACCTCTAATCCAAAAGAAACTGTTGTAGGAAACCTTTCAATTGAACAAATAATTAAAGTAGCTAAAATGAAGGCTTCTTCACTGCGTTCTTATAAGCTTAAATCACAGGTATCAGAAGTAATGGGTTCATGCAATTCACTTGGAATAACAGTTGAAGGCATGAAAGCAAAAGACGCAATCAAAGAACTCAACGAAGGAAAATTTGATTCAAAACTAAACTGATTAAAAAACTGAATCAGATTAATTCCGTTAAAACAAACTTAATTAACAGAATAATTCCTGATACAATCAAAACGCTTCCCATTAACACAAAAGCATTAACCCACTTGCTTTCTTTTTTTGAATAAACTTCTTTTATTACAGCAAAAAGCAGGAACAGCAGAACAATTTCGACAATAAGATTAACCCCAAAAAACTTTTCTGCTGCAAAACCAAGAATCAATCCTGCAATAGAAAAATAAATTCCTTTTTTTAATTCGCTTTTTTTTTCGTTCAGTGAAACTCCGTCAACTTTTAATTTAATCAAAGCGGTTGCGCCTAAAAAAACCATCAGGATTTCCGGCGCCAAAAAAAGATTCTTGGTTATGTATAAGAGAATTGTTGTTGTGGCTGTTAACACTGCCAATGTTTTTGCTTTGCTGAGTTCAAGGAATTTTTCTGCTTTCATCAAAGATTTTTTCTAGCAAAAGTTTTTAAACTTCAAACGCTAT
This sequence comes from archaeon, assembly GCA_043819075.1. Lineage (GTDB taxonomy): Archaea > Iainarchaeota > Iainarchaeia > Iainarchaeales > 1-14-0-10-31-34 > 1-14-0-10-31-34. The sequence goes on along the minus strand of JBDRFE010000003.1, from coordinate 8,059 downwards.
TATTTTTTTATGGGAAAACCTATAAAAAGAAAGGCAAGAATTCTTACTCCCTCAGGAAAGAGAAACCTTGTGCAAAGGCAGAAAGTAATTGCAAGAAACACTGCTGTTTTAAGGAAACCTGTTTCAAATATTTCTCTTAAGAAAATTTTTGGCAATCCCTTAACGAAAGCATATCTTGATGGAGCAGCTAAAAGGATTAAGGAAGAAGCTAAAACGGAATCTCCGTGGCCGGCTAGAAAAAGAAAGCGCCACCCTTAAGCTTTTGTTCAATCCAGTTTTTGCGTTTCTTTTTTAAACCTTTTTCCAGAGAAATAAGTATTATTACTTGATTTTAAGCCGTTTTACTGCGTCTTTGCCAGAAGACTGTTTTTGGTACAGCTTTTGGAAAAAGATGTTGCAGGAGGCCATGTTTTTATGAGAAAAGAAGAAGTTTTAGCTGCTTTATCTGAAGCAAGAGACAAATCTAAGACAAGAAAATTCCAGCAGTCAGTAGACTTAACCATTAACTTTAAGGGAATTGACTTCAAGAAAGCAGAAAACAGAATTGACTTGGAAGTTAAAATGCCTCATGGCTTAATCAAGAAAACCAGTTCAATTGCTTTTGTTAAAGACAAAGAGTTTGCAGTAAAGTTAAAGGAAATTGTAAGCAGGGTTGTAATGGATTATGAAATTGAAGTTCTTTCAAAAAAAGAAATCCAGGAAATCGCTGAATCATTTGATGTTTTAATGGCTGAAGGCCCTGTAATGCTTTTAGTCGGAAAATTTTTAGGGCAGACCCTTGCTCCAAGAGGAAAAATGCCTAAGCCGATTACACAAGACCTTAAATCAATTTATTCTTTGATTGAAACTTCTTCAGGAAAAACAAAGCTTTCAAACAAGAAAGGAAAATTCATGCCATTAATTCATGTTTCTGTTGGAAAAGAAATAATGCAGGACATTGATTTAGCTGAAAACATTTTATCTATTTACAATATTATTGAAGAAAAGCTTCCTTCAAGAAACCAGAACATTAAATCAGTTATAGTAAAGCTTTCAATGGGGCCTCCGATTAAAATCGGCGAAAGCACTGGCAAAAAGGAGGCAAAAAAATGACTTCTCATTCAATTAAATGGAAGGAAAAAGAAGTCAAGGAATTAAAGCAATTGCTTGACAGGCATTCTGTTATAGGCATTGCTTCATTGAAAGGATTTTCAGCTAATTTGTTTGCTGACGTCAGAAAGCTTTTAGCTGACAAAGCTGTTGTAAAAGTCTCTAAAACAAGAATTTTTTTAAAGGCTTTAAATGAATCAAAGTTAAAGGATTCCGGCTTAAAAGAATTTTCTAAAGGCTCTCTGGCAATAATTTTCACTGAATTAAATGCATTTGAATTATATGCTTTATTAAAGAAAAACAAGGGAAGCGCTCCAGCTAAAGCCGGAATGATTGCTCCATTAGATTTGATTGTTCCTGCAGGCGACACCGGCCTGCCGCCAGGGCCTGCATTAAGTGAATTAAAAGCAGCAGGCATTAAAGCAAAATTAACCGGAGGAACGATTGAAGTTCCAACAGACACTGTTGTCTGCAAGAAAGGAGAAATTGTTTCAGAGCCTGCAGCAGGAATTTTATCTAAATTAAATATTAAGCCGATTAAAGTTAAATTAGATTTAAACGCTGTATTCGAGAAAGGCGAAATCTTTAAAGCAGAAGTTTTGGATGTAGACGAAGAACAGGTATTCAATAACTTTGTTTCTGCCAGAAGGGATTCATTCAATTTGGCTTTGAATATTTCTTATACAACTTCAGAAACAATTCCATTCCTTTTGACTAAAGCAGTATTTGATTCAATGAACCTTGCTTTTAACGCAGAAATCCTGAACTCTGAAACCATTGAAGCTTTTATTGCTAAATCAAATTTGCAGGCAGTAATCCTTAAATCAAAGGTAAAAGATGCTCCTGCAGAAGAAAAAAAGGAAGACAAAGCTGAAGAAACAAAAGATGCAGCAAAAAAGGAACCTGAAAAAGAGAAAGTAAAAGAGGAAAAGAAAGAAGTTCCAAAAGAAGAGAAAAAGGAAGAAGCCCTTAAAGTAGAAAAACCTGAAGAAAAAAAAGAAAAATCTGAAGGAAAAGCAGAAGAAAAGAAAGCTGAAAAGCCGGAGGAAAAAAAATAATTTTGTTTAATTGAATTGTTTTTCAATTATTTTTTTGGAGGAAATAAAATGGATGAAGAAAATGAAAACGAAGAACAAACCACGACCGAAGAAGAAACAAGCGAGGAAACAGAAAACACTGATGACTCAACAGAAGAAACAGCAGAAGAAACAACTGACAGCACAGAAGATTCAGATGATTCAAGCGAAGAAGCCACAGAAACAACTGAAGACGAATCAGAGAAAGAGGAAAATACAGAAGAAAATTAATGAAAATTAATTTGTTTTTATTATTTAATTTGGAGGAATAAATTATGGAATACGTATATTCTGCAATGCTTTTGCATTCCGCTAAAAAGGAAATCACTGAAAAATCTGTCACTGAAGTCCTGAAAGCAGCTGGAATTGAAGTTGATTCCGCCAGAGTCAAGGCATTGGTTGCATCTTTAAAGGATGTAAACATTGAAGAAGCAATTAAGTCTGCTTCAGTTATGTCAGCAGCTCCGGCAGCACAGGCTTCAGAAGCAAAAGCTGAAAAGAAAGAAGAAAAAGAAGAAGAAGGAAAAACAGAAGAAGAAGCAGCACAAGGATTAGGCGCCTTATTCGGCTGAATAATCCTTTTATTTTTTCTTTTTTTGTTTTTTCTGTTCAATTAATTTTTTTTGTTTTTGTTTAGGCTTAACTGGTTTTTTTAGTTAAAAAGTTTTTTCTTGTTTTTTTATTTAATTAATTTTTTTGCCTGAAAGCGTTTTTTTGGCATCTGTTTTTGTTTTTATTAATTTTTTGCTGATTTTTTGTTTCTGGTTCTTTTTTTTTGTGCCTTTTAAAAACAAAACACTTAATAATCCCTTTTTTCTTTTATTTTATTGCTGTAATTTAGTTAAGTGTTTGTCATGAAGAAATTGCTTTTGATTTTTTTTCTGTTATTGTTTTTATCCAATGCTTTTGCTGTCTTAAGCCAGGGCCATATGAAGATTTTTGCTGTCACAAATGACGGCGAAGCGGTTTCAGCTGATTTAACAATTTTAATTGAGCCTGGAACAGGCCAGATTTGGACTGACATTGACCCTTTAATTGAAATTACCACGCAAAACTCTGAAAAAGTTGCTTTAAAGGTTGCATCAAATTATTTTACTGAAATAAACAAATACGATTACAAGTTTGACATTGACTCTGATGCTTCTTCTGTCGGAGGCCCAAGCGCTGGAGCAGCAATGACCCTGCTTTTGGTTTCAATGCTGCAGGACAAAAGGCTTCCCTCTAATGTGGGGCTGACAGGAACAATTTCAGAGCAAGGAGGCATTGGTCCAGTCGGAGGAGTTTTTGCTAAAAGCGAGGAAGCAAATAAAATCGGGTTAAAATTGTTTATGATTCCTGCAGGAGAATCAAGGCAGGTAATTAAATCAGATGATTCTGTTAAAACAATTAATTTAGTGAATTATGCTGCAGAAAACTGGTCTATGAAAGTTGTAGAGGTTTCAACTATTGATGAAGTATTAAAGTATGCTTTCTCTGAAATAGAGGCAATTGATGTAAATAAAACAGAGGAAGTAAAAGAATTTCTTCCTGCAGCACTGCCTGAATCACCTGACCTAAAAATAATGAAAAGGCTTTCAAAGAGAATGCTTGATGAAGCAAAAGTTTTGACTGAAGGAGAGGATTCTGCAAGAAAAGCTTTGTCTAATACTGCTCTTGATGATGCAACAGTTTTTTCTCTTCTTAACACCCTGAATTCTGCTGAGCAAAGCTTAATCCAAGGCGAACAGCTTTACCAGAAAAATTATTTGTATTCTGCTGCAAACAATGTTTTTATTGCAAAAGTTTATGCTTCTCTTGTAAAAGATGTAGCAGAAAATCCTTCGATTTTGAAATCTGATTCAAAGGTTTTTACTTTAAAAGTTGATGACCTGAAAAAAAACATTGAAGGATTGAAAGAAAACTTGGATGCTTCTCTTCCGATTGATTTCATTGAATGGCATATTGCTGCACAGCAAAGGCTTGTGTGGGCTGAAGTCAATATTCAAAAAATTCAGGGTGTTTCAGAGATAGTTCTTGACACTGGTGCAATGACACAGGAAACAGACCAGATGAAAAAAATTGAAGACTATGAATTTGCTTTAGCTTGGTTTGAGGCAGCAAGAGAGTTATACAATGAAACAACTTCTTCGCAGAAAAGAGTTAAAATGGATAATGCTTTCAAAAACTATTCAGACAATTATATTATTGTTTCAGAGAATTCAATTGACTCTTTAACAGATGAAACAGAAAAACTTGATATTCTGAGAAGGCTTGATTCTGCAAAAAAGGCTGAAAATTATTCGTGGTATCTGGTTACTGCATTTGATTCTGCTTCAACTTATGCTTTGATTAAGGCTTCACTTGAATCAAAAGACTTGTCTTTTGCAGAAGCTTATTCTTTGCTTGAATCAAAAATAAGCCAGATTGACCAGAATCTTGCATTAAAAAAAACAGACAGCCATTCTTTTGTCTGGGCAAGGCTTTACCTTGATCACGCAAAATACTTTCTTGCTTCAGCTGACTTTTATAAAGAACAAGGTTATGCTTCAACTGCGTTAGAGAGAATTAAAAGCGGTTTGTCTCTTGCATATCTTTCAGAAGAATTATTTAAGGTATCTGATTCAGTTTACATTTACTATGATTCTTTTACTGAAAAAGATTTCATTGATTCATCTGTTTTGCAGGATAATGGAAAAGAACCTGAATCACTTGCTGACTCTGTTTTCTTTGCATCTGTGTTCGTTTTATTGACTTTGGTTTTGGTTGTTTCAGGTTACCTGATTTTAAGGGAAACAAGAAAGGATTCTCTTGAAAGCCAGCTTTCAGAGTTAAGCAAAATAAAGAGAAAAGCAGATGAATTGTTTTTTGAGGGAAAAATATCTGAAGACAAGCACAATGAACTGAACAGGGATTATTCTTTGCAGATAAATGAATTAAGGAACAGGATTAGCTCTAGTTCAGCTCATTTAATTGAATCAGAGGAAAAAAAAGAAGAAGCGCTTGCAAGAGAAAGGACTATAAGGGATTTAAAGAAACTGAAAGCAAAAAACCTTATTTCCCTGCAGGAATTTAACAGAAAATATGATGAACTCCTTGCAGAAGAAGCTGAATTAGAAAAAGATTCCAAAAAAGAATTGGTTGCGTTAACTAAAGAGAAAAGTGAGACAATAAAGAAAAGCCGTTTGCTTGAAGACAAAACAAAAAAATTATTAAAAATTAAGTCAAAGAAATAAAAGCTTTTTCAAATTGAAGTAACTTTTGTTATTACAAGCACAATTATTCCAATCACTAATATGATTGCAAGAGTTATTGTTGTTGTTCCTGTTCCTTCAGTGCATTGGCTGTCTTCTGCAATGCATGTTCCCCAAGAATTATTGTCACATGATTGAATGCCTTTGCAGTTTGCTGAAGCATTGCATTCCTTTGTTTCGCCTTCCAAGCATTCTATTGGAGCATAACTGATTGTTTTTATCTGGTAGCTGTCTTTTCTTGCTGTAATGCTGGTTTTTTCTTTTATTTCATTGAAAGAAGTTATTCCATCATAATCAGTGGTTTTTATTTCTTCGCCGTAACTTACTTTTACTCCAGCCACTGGATTTCCTATTGAATCAGTTACTTTTATTATGATTATTGCCTTGCCTTCTTTTGAAGTTGTAATTGTTAATTCATTTAAAACTGTTTTGCAGTCTGTTTGGCAGTTAGTTGAATTTTCATAAGGTGTTTCGCATTCATTGTTTCCGCATTCAGTTGTAATTATGTCTAAGTTTATTGTCTGTTTTTTGTAATCTGTTTTGGTTATTGTAATTGAATTGAATTCTTTTTGTGTTTCCATTGTTACTTTTCCGCTCTGGTTTGAATAATAAGTTTTTCCTGCATAAGTTATTCTTGCATTCTGTAATGGATATGAATTGTCGCCTAATACAGTTACAGTAAAAATTTCTTTGTCTCTTACTTTTATTGGGTCAACTATTGCACTGAATTCTTTTTCTGTTACAGGTATAACTATTGCAGGGCAGTTGTCGTTTGCTATGTCAGCGCAAGAATTCCATAAGTTGTTTGAACAAGTCTGTGTTCCAGGACAGCCTGAATTAGTTGAACAGTTTCTTGTTGTTGTGTTAATGCATTCTCCGCATGACTGTGACAGTGAAGGCATGCTGGCTGTTGTATTACAGTCATTGTTGTCAGAGCATGCCCTGTTCTGAATTCCGTCAGAGCATGAATTCCATGTTCCGCAGTTCCAGTTTTCAACGCAAGGGCAGTTGTCATTTGGAATGTCAGCACAAGAGCCCCATAAGTTGTTTGAACAAGTTTGTGTTCCGCTGCAGCCAGTGCTTGTAGTGGTGCATGACTGGATTGTTGTGTTAACGCATTCGCCGCATGATTGTGAAAGTGAAGGCCTGTTAACAATTGTTCCGCATGCACTTGAATCAGTGCAGGTTCTTGTTTGTGTTCCGTTCACACAAGCACTCCATCCAGTGCAACTCCAGTTTTCAACACAAGGACAGGCTGTTGTCTGATAATTTCCGTTACAGCAGTATCCTGTTGTTCTTGCAGAACCATCACAATAGCATTCAGAGGTAATTTGTCCTTGTATGCAGACAGGGCAGTTGTCTCCTGGAATATCATTGCATGTTGTACTCCAGTAATTGTTTATGCAGGTTTGTGTGCCTGCGCATCCTGTTGTAGTTGTACATGCTTGAGTTGTGTTGTTAGTGCATACTCCGCATGATTGGGTTAAAGAAGGCCGGTTTAAGATTGTTCCGCAACTGTTTGTGTCATTGCATGTTCTGCTCTGGCTTCCATTCAAACAGGAACTCCATGTTCCGCACACCCAGTTTTCAGTGCAACTGCATTGGGTTGTTTGGTGTGAGTCAGAACAACAATAACCTGTAGAAAATAATGTTCCATCACAATAGCATTGAGTTGTTATTTGTCCTTCTGAGCAGTCTGTGGGACAAGGAGTTGTTCTGTATGTTCCAGCACAACAGTATCCGCTTGAATAAACTGTTCCATTGCATTCGCATAAAGAAGTTATTTGTCCTTCAGCACAACTTAATGGAGGGCAGTTGTCGTTTGGAGTGTCAATGCATGAAGCCCATAAATTGCTTACACAAGTTTGTGTTCCGCCGCAAGCCTGGTTTGTAATACAGCTTCTTGTTGCTTCGTTAATGCATTCAATGCATGATTGGCTTTCAAATGGTTTGTTTGTTGTTGTTCCGCAAGAACTATTGTCTGTACAAACTCTTGTCTGGTTTCCGTTCACACAAGCACTCCAAGAAGTACAGCTCCAGTTTTCAATACAAGGGCAGTTGTCTCCTGTTGTGTCATTGCATGTTCCCCAGGAATTACTCACACAAGTTTGTGTGCCAGGGCAGTTTTGTGTTGTAGTACAGTTTTGTGTTGCTCCGTTAGTGCATATTGGGCAGCCGTCGTTTGGGACATCAATGCATGAAGCCCAGACATAGTTTACGCATGTTTGTGTTCCTGTACAGTTTGCTGTGGTTGTACAAGCTTGTGTTGCTCCGTTATTGCATACAGGGCAGCCGTCTCCTGTGATATCAGTGCAAGTTCCCCAAGTGTTGTTTGCACAAGTTTGTGTTCCTGCGCAGTTTTGTGTTGTAGTACAGTTTTGTGTTGTTCCGTTAGTGCATATTGGGCATCCGTCGTTTGGGACGTCAATGCAAGAGCCCCAGACGTTGTTTGAGCATGTTTGTGTTCCTGTGCAGTTTGCTGTTGTAGTGCAGTTTCTTGTTGTTCCGTTAGTGCAGCCTGTTTGTCTGTCAATTGTTAGATTAACTGTTGAAGTGTTTTGTGGTGAAATCGCAGTATTCGCTGGAGTGTATGTTACGAAAAAAGCGTAAGTGTTTCCTATTGTTCCTGTTGGAATAACACTCCAAGTGTTAGTACAAGTTTGT
>JBDRFE010000002.1:0-146652 GCA_043819075.1 archaeon | reverse complement strand
ACAAAAAACTTGTTACTGAAAGTGACAAGAAAACACTTAAAGCCCATTTTTCTAATCCCGAAAAATGCTTTTCAATTAGCAAGTATCCTGGAACAAATAAAGTTATCAAAAAGGCAATAAAATCAATCAAAGCATCACACTGTTTTTTATTTATCTGTTGTATAAATATATCATTCTGTATTAAAAATAATGAGGGGAGAAAAATAATCTTAATTTCAATTCCTGCATTCAACGAAGAAAAAACAATTGCTTCAGTGATAAAAGAAGCAAGGCAGTACCTGAAGAATGAAGACTACAGGATTCTTGTATTGGATGACGGAAGCACAGACAAAACCGCTGAAACAGCAAAAAAAGAAGGAGCAATAGTTGTATCCCATCCAAAAAACATGGGTTTGGCTGAAACATTCAGAAGTGAAATGAAAGAAGCATTAAAGCTTAAGCCAGAAATAATTGTTCACACTGACGCTGACGGCCAGTATGATTTGAAAGAAATTCCTTTAATGATAAAAGAAATACGAAAAGGAACAGACTTGGTGTTGGCAAGCAGGTTTCTTGGAAAAATAGAGGAAATGCCTTTGCTTAAAAAAGCAGGAAACATTGCTTTCTCTAAAGTGATTTCAAATATAACAAAACAAAAAATAACTGATGCACAGACTGGTTTTAGGGCATTCAATGCAAGAGTTGCAGAACTTGATATAAGGGCAAACTATACCTACACTCAAGAGCAAATTATCAGGGCAGTAAAAGAAAAGCTTTCAGTGAAAGAAATTCCCTGTGTTTTCAGGAAAAGAGACGATAAAAGCAGGCTGATATCAAACCCGTTTGATTATGCAATAAAAGCCGGAATCAATTTATTCAGGGTTTACAGGGATTACGCTCCGTTAAAGTTTTTCGGGTTAATCGGAGTTTGGCTGTTAGGGTTAGGGGTTTTCGTCGGATCATATCTTTTATTCCTGCACCTTACTTCAGGGATTACAGGCCACATTGCTTTAATGATTTTAACAATGATTTTAATTGTAACAGGGCTGCAGGTAATTCTGTTTGGGTTTCTTGCTGACATGAAAGGGAAATAGAAATGAAAATAATTTTCATTACCAGAAAATATCCTCCTTCTATTGGAGGCATGGAAAGATTAAGTTATGAAGTTACAGCAAGGGTTTCTAAAATAACCAAGAGTGAGGTAATTGCACTAAAAAAACCTCAGATTTTTTTGCCATTTTTTATGTTTTATGCGCTTATAAAAGCTTTTTGTGAAAAAGAAAAGTGTGTTGTCCATATTGGGGACGGCTTATTAAGCCCTTTAGGCCCTGTAATAAAAAAAGTTAAAGGCTTTCCAATTGTTTTAACTTTGCACGGATTAGATGTAACTTTTCCAAATTTTTTTTATCAAAAAATAATTCCTTTTTTCATCAAAAAATATGATAAAATAATCTGCATAAGCAATGAAGTCATAAAAGAATGCAAAAAAAAAAGGATTCCGATAAATAAATGCGTTTTTATCCCAATAGGAATGCAAGAAAAAACAGAGATTAAATGCAACAAGAACAGATTAAAAGAAAAATTGAAAATAGACTTAGATGGAAAAAAAATTTTACTTTCTGTAGGAAGACTTGTGGAAAGAAAAGGATTTCATTGGTTTTTATCAGAAGTCCTCCCGGAAATTCTAAAAAAACACGAAAATTTGGTTTACCTGATTGTTGGAAAAGGGGTAATGAAAAATAAAATAGAAAGAATAATAAAAGAAAAAAATCTTGATAAAAATGTGTTTTTGTTGGGGGAAACAGAAAATAAATTTTTGGAAGAAATTTTTGTTTGCTCTGACATATTTGTAATGCCAAACATAAGGGTTAAAGGAGATATGGAAGGGTTTGGGGTTGTATCAATAGAAGCGGCATCATATGGTTTGCCTGTCATAGCATCTAATCTTGAAGGAATAAAAGATGCAATCAAAAATGAAAAAAATGGTTTCCTTTTAGAAGAAAGAAATAAAAAAAAATTCATAGAAAAAATATGTTTCTTAATAAAAAATAAAGAAAAAGCAAAAGCTTTTGGAAACAAGGCAAAAAAATATGCTGAAAAGAATTATTCTTGGGACAAAATCATAAAAAATTACCTAAATACTTATAAGTCAATAGAAGTTAACTGACATCAAAACCCAATTCTTTTTTTCTGTAACCCATTAATAAAAAACAGTCTTCAAATAATTTACCGAAAACGCAGATAAGCTTGCCTGTCCCGTTTATAATCAAAAAAAACAATAATTCAAAAAGACCATATTTCCTGTCAAACATAACTGTTTTAACAAGATTAAATGTTTTATGCACTTTGGGAAATTCATAATTCAATCCGTTCTTTTTAAGAAAAAGCAAATGAGATATCGCCTGCCCTCTTCTGAATTCATTTTTAAGATATTTCCAAAGCGGACGAGGATTATATCTAACAACAGCTTTTTCTAGCAAAGCGATTTTTTCCCCAAAAGCGTTAGCTCGTTCCCCAAATTCAACATCTTCATTTGTAATAAAAAATCTTTCATCAAAGCCTCCAAGTTTATTGAAGGTTTCCTTTTTAATAAACATGTTGCAGGTTGCCGCAAAACCATTTTCTACAAAAAAAGCCTGATCCATTTTAGCCATAAAAATTGATTTTTTTATAATAGAATATTTGTCTAAAACAATTTTTCCTGCAACAATGTTTAAGTTTTTATTTCTTTCAAAAAAAAGTTTAGCTTCTTTTAGCCAATTTTTTTCAGCAAAACGGTCGCTATCAATAAAAGCGATTATTTTGCCTTTAGCTTTTTTTACCCCTAAATTTCTTGTAGGCCCTGCCCCTTTCTTTACATTAAAAAAAATTTTAACTGGAAAATTTCCGGCTTTTTTTACAGTATTATCTACAGAATTATTGTCAACTAGTATTATTTCATATTTCTTTTTCGGGTAATCTTGATTCAACAAACAAATTATGCATCTCTCAATAGTCTTTTCTGCATTTTTGGCTGGAATAACGACACTAAAATCAAATTTATTTCCTTTCAGCATAAATCATCCCTAACTTAAAAAAAGGTTTTATATAAAAATTTTCTTGAACTGAAAGTATTACCTTAAAGCCATTTTTTTCTAGATATTCCTTTAATTTAAGGTGGTTATAACTTCCTTTAAAATCATGAAATTCTAATGCGATGTATTTTATTTTTTCTAGAATTTTCTTCGGGCAAGAAAACAAAATGTCATATTCCCCTCCTTCACAGTCAATTTTCATGAAATCACAATAACTAAGATTATTATCATTAAATATTTTTTCAAGGGAGACAAATTTAACCGCAACAACTTTCCCAGTTGCCTTTGCAGGAAGACAAACACTGTGTTCACTGCTACTTTCAGATAAAAAAATTTTATCTATTTTCTCTTTACCTCCTACCGCAAGATTAAATGCCTTACTATTAGACAAACCATTCAATTTAATGTTCTCTTTAAGCAGAGTAAAATTTTCTTTTTCTGGTTCAAAACAATAAATTTTTCCTTTTCTGGCAATTGACCCCGCATAAACAGAAAACGCCCCAATATTCGCCCCTATATCAATTATTATATCTTCTTGCTTAATTTTTTTATAAATAGTGTATGCTTTTGAAGATAAGCATTCGATCAAAACAACTAAATCAACTTTATTATTTCTTGTATTGAAAATCAGATCATTTCTCAAAATACATTTAATTTTGTCCTTTGAACTGACCCCCAAAAAAGTTGGCAAAATTAACCCCCAGTTTTTAAATAACCTTAAAATGAAAACAATTTGTTTAAGTTTATTAGCTAGCTTTTTAATCAATAAACTCAACCTCTATTTCAATTTTTTCTGATTTAATGTGTGTTTAGATCAAATTTTATTTGTTTTCTATTCTTATCCATATATAATGAAAAGGATTCTTTTGTTCGGCACTTTATCTTTATTTTTTGCTAATTTGATTTATATGGTTTTTAGTTATGGAGTAAATATATTTCTGGCAAAAACACTTGGAGCCGCAAATTATGGAATTTATGCAGTTGTTGTGTCTCTTCTTTCATTAGTAATAATAATTTTTTCAAGCGGAGTGAACGGGGCGGTAAGTAAGTTTATTTCAAAAAATCCTGAAGAATCTGAAGAAATAAAAAGCGCTGGAATTAAACTAAGCGCATTTAGCGGAACAATTCTTTTTATAGCTTATTTTTTGTCGGCAGATCTAATTGCCCAAATTTTAAATGACCCTTCACTTGGAAATTTAATAAGAATGAGTTCAATAATGATTCCGATTTATTTTTTTTACCCTGTTTTTTTAGGATATTTTAATGGTCTGAAAGATTACTCAAAGCAAGCTGCAATAACCATTTCTTATTCAATTACAAAGTTTTTTATCATTGTATTACTAGTTTTGCTAGGATTCTCTGTTTTGGGAGCAGTTATTGGTTTTGCAATAGCCCCATTATCTGCTTTAATATTAGGCTTGTATTATTCTAAAACTAAAAAAGCAACGAAATCTTTTAACTTAATTAAAATTCTTAAACTAGCAATACCAATAACCATTTTCAGTTTTCTTTTTGAGAGCTCATTTACTTTAGGTTTGTTTTCAGTTAAATCAATTTTAGTGCAAGATTATTTTGTTGGGCAATACAACGCAGCACTACAAATAGCCAGGTTTCCTTATTATTTAACGATGGCTCTTTCTGGAGCTTTATTCCCTGTTGTTTCAGAATCTTTTTCAAATAAAAAAATTGTTGAACTCAAAAAAAATTTGAGCAAAACTTTCAAATATTTTATAATATTCATTTTAACCACGACAATAGCAATTTTTGTTTTCAGCTTTCAAATTTTGACAATTCTTTTTGGCAGGGAGTTTGCACCGGCTTCTCCTTCATTACAAGTTCTTAGTCTTGCTTCAATTTTTGTTGCAATGTTCTATATTTTATGCATTATTTTAATAGGGATTGAAAAAGAAAAATATTCAGTGGTTATTGCGTTTAGTGTATTGATACTTGCGTGGTTTTCCAATTTGCTCTTAATACCATTGTTTTCTTTGTTGGGAGCAGCAATAGCCACATTTGTTGCTTTCTTTTCAGGTTCTGTTATTGCAGGAATAATTGTCCTTAAATTTATGATAAAAAGTGAAAAAAACAATGGCTAAAATAAAAGAAACAGCAATAGAGTCAATTATTATTGCATCAAAACAGGTTTACCCAAACGAATTCATTTCAATGCTTGGAGTGAATGAAAAAAACGAGATAACAGAATTAGTAATTTTTCCATCAGTGTACGGAAAAAATTATTCTTCTATCAGGGCAGACTTGATGCCGTTTGACAGGAGCATTGTAGGAACAATTCACTCGCATCCAAGCCCGAATAATTTTCCTTCAGCAGGAGACCTGAAAGTTTTTTCTGCTTTAGGGAAAATACACTTAATAATCTGTTGGCCGTTTAATTTAAACAGCATCAAAGCATTTGATTCAAAAGGAAAAGAAACAATATTAGAGGTAATCAGGTGAAACCGCTTGCATTAATAATAATGGACGGATGGGGAATAGGAAAAAAAGAAAAAGGAAATGCAGTAATTGCCGCACAGCCTGAAAATTTCCTGAAATACTGGAAAGAATTCCCGCACACAGAGCTAAAATGCTCAGGAAAAGCAGTGGGATTGCCGGACGGAAGCCAGGGGAACTCAGAAGTAGGGCACCTGCATATCGGAGCAGGAAGAATAGTATTCCAGCCATTAATGCTGATTAATAACACAATAAGAGATGGAAGCTTTTATAAAAATCCAGTGCTAGTAAATGCAATAAAAAAAGCAGTAAAAGAAAACAAAAAAATTCATTTACTTGGATTGTTATCAGACACAGGAGTCCATGCAACAACAAAACATTTATACGCTTTAATGAAGTTAACCAAAAAACTGAAAGCAAAAAAAGTCTTAATCCACGCATTTCTGGACGGAAGAGATGTGCCGGAAAAATCGGCTCCAAAATACTTAAAAGAATTAGAAAAAGAAATCAAAAAAAACAAAACAGGAAGAATTGCTTCAATAATAGGAAGATATTATGCAATGGACCGGGACAATAACTGGGACAGGACAAAACAAGCAGTAGAACTGCTGGTAAAAGGAACAGGATTCAAAGAAAAAGATGCGTTAAAGGCAATACAGAATGCATACAACAGAGGCGACCAGACAGACTATTATGTCAAGCCAATAATAATTGAAGGAGAAAAAAACGAAAATTCTTTGATTGAAGAAAATGACTTGGTTGTTTTCTTTAATTTCCGCTCTGACAGGAGCAGGCAGTTAACCAAATGCTTTACAGAAAAAAAGTTTGGCGCGCCAAAAACAGATTTTGTGTGCATGACAAGATATGACAAAAAAATAAAAGCCGGAATAGCATTTGAACAAAAAAAAGTGAAAAATAATTTAGGCAGTGTTTTGGCAGAAAACCGGTTAAAACAGTTAAGGATAGCTGAAACAGAAAAATACGCTCACGTAACATTTTTTTTCAACAGCCAGACAGAAAAGCCAAACAAAGGAGAAACAAGAATTCTGGTTAATTCACCTAAAGTGCCATCCTATGATTTAAAGCCTGAAATGAGCGCAATAGAAGTCAAAGAAAAAGCAATACAGGAAATAAAAAAAGATTTTTTTGACGTAATAATAATTAATTTCGCAAACACGGATTTAGTCGGGCATTCAGGGAAACTAGATGCAGCAATAAAAGCAGTGAAAACCGTTGATTCCTGTGTAGGGGAAATAGTGAAAGAAATTCTTGGAAGAAACGGAACAGCAATAATTACCGCAGACCATGGGAACGCAGAACAAATGTTTTACCAAAACAGGGAAGCCTGCCCTTCACACACACTGAATAAAGTGCCGTGTATTCTTGTAACAGGAAACGAAAAACTAAAAAAAGCAAAATTAAGGAGAAATTCAGGGTTAATTGGCATTGCCCCGACAATGCTGAAACTGCTTGGAATAAAAAAACCAAAAGAAATGGCTGGAAGAAATCTAATTAGATAATTCATTAGCTTTAAATATTCTTAAACCATAATAATTATCTGATGAAAAAAGCGCAAATCAGCCTTGACTTAATGCTAACAGTTATTGTGGCAATTTTATTGGCACAGGTTTTTGGCACATTCACACAAGAACTGATTTCCTCTGAAAGAAGCACTGGAGTAAAAGCACAAGAAGAAAACATTGGAAACACTTTAATTGAATTAATCAACCAAAGCAAAATGCTGGATGAAAACAGGGACAGCAACTTCAGTGTAAGATTCAAGATACCGTATATTTTTGACCCAGAAAAAAGAGGAGGCCAGGACTGCAATATAACAATCAAAAGAACTAATCCGACAAAAATCAGGATAAGCTATGCTTCAGGCGGCATGAATACAGTGACAGTTGAAAAAGACTTAAACTTTAATTTCAGGAATACAACAGACTTAAATTACTTGTGCGGCAGGACAGTTGACGCCAACAGAGACAGTTGGGGTGAAAGAATATGAAAAAAGGCCAGCTGATTTCATTAGACTTCATAATGTCCCTTGTATTAGTTGTACTGGCAATAGGAATTATAATGCAGTTAAGCGAAGTAGAAAACTATAATTTCAAGGACAAAGAATTAAAAGACGAAACACAAGCCATTGGAAAAGCAGCTTCAGTTCTTTTAGTGAACAGCCCAAGAACAACATGCGAATTAGTTGACTACAGGGATGAAAACAAAATACTTTCATATTTAAGCAACTGCATTCCGGAATGGGCTGTGCCAACAGCAAACTGCGGGGGAAGCCTTTCAGCATGCAAGACCTGGGACAAATACGGAAAAATCAGAAGAGCGTTCAAGCCAATTTTAAAAGAATTTTTAGGGTTGCCGGCAAATTACTCTTGCTATATTAAAGTAACAGGAGGAAAACCATCAGGAAACGCATTGCTGTTAACTGACTGTGAATTGTCTCCTCCTGCGCTGGCAAAAAACGTTTACGCAATAGACTTGAGTGTATTAATTCACAATGAAGTTTCTCCTGGAACAGGAAAAACACTTACAGTAAGCAAAACAGAACTTGAAAGATGCATGCAAAACGATGCAGCAAACTGTTATTTGTTTCCAGCAACAATAAAATTTTTGGTGTGGAAAAATGAGTAAAGGATTTATTTTCAGCACAGACGCAGTAATAGGCGTTGCAACAGTAATCATTCTTACATTAATTCTCAGCTTTCCTTATTCAATAGAAGAAGGAAACGAAGCAAACCTTGTATTCATAAAACAAGAACTCCAGAACAAGGCAATAACAGCTTATTACACTGGAAACACAGCATCACAAGTCGGATTAAGCCCAAACAACAGTGATTTCAACAACCTTGATTACGCTCAATGCTTTGTATTATATGACTACAATTATTCTTTCAGGGGAATTTACGGCCAGGGAAAACCATCAGAACAAAAATACTGCATGGGAAAGAGGGCACTAAGATGAAAGGATTTTATAGTGTGTTAATCGGAGTGCTGGTTGTCTTTGTGCTGGCAACAGCCTTGTTTACAGTTAGCTCATTCAATAAAAGCCAGGCATTGCTTCCGCAAAAAGAAGGCTTTGGCACAACAGTAAAAAAATGGCAGAACACACAAAGAGTGCTTGACAAAGCAAGCTCTGATGCAATAATTGACTCAGGGTTTGCTTCAATATGCCTTACCTCACTTTCAGGATTCAACCCAGACACAAACATTTATTCCTATGATTATAACATGCTTGCATTAATGAAATCAGACTGCATTATAAAAAATTTTTCTGTCAGCAAAACAGGGCCAGTACAAACAATTCACAGTGTAGGGCAAAGAAATGTTTACGATGTTAATGTAAGGCTTGATTTAAAATGCATTCAAAGCATTGTTATAGGAAATGACATTAATTCATTAATATCTTATGACAAAAATGTTTTGTTTGAAAAAACCGTTGACGCAAACTACAGGACAGACAATTTTGACTGCAATATTTTTGTAATAGACAAGCAGTCAAATATGATTGATGTAAATGCTTTTGCAAAAATAAGCTGAAATCAAAAAAATTTGCTTAAATGCCTTGAAACGCCTGAACCATACTGCAATGCTTTTTTCGGCTTAAAAGAAATTTCTTTTGAAATCCCTGAATCCAATGCAAGCTTTCTCAGAATTCTTTTCCTTAACTTGTCTTTTGGGCCGAAAATTTTTTGTTTCACAGGAATTTTCATTGCAGTGCACACTAAATTCTTGTCCAAAAAAGGAAGCCTGTGCTCTAAAGAAAAATTCATTGAAATAATATCTTCCCTGTAAAAATTCCTGCTCCACAAATTCAGCACTGAATGCCATATTGCATCAGAAACATTTGCATTAGAAGAAAGGACTTTAGTGTAATTAGAGTAACCGCCAAAAATTTCGTCTGACCCCTGGCCGGAAAACATTACTTTCATTCCGTTTTTTGATGCAAGCCCGCAAACAGCATACTCTGGAACAGCCAATTGCAGCTGCATTTCATCAAAAAAAGATAGAACGCTTAAAGCCTTTAAAGAAAGATCCTTTAATTCATGTTCTTCAATTATCCGCAAATGAAGCTTTAATCCAAGCTCTTCTGCAGCTTTTTCAGCTGAAACAATGTCATGAGAATCCTGCATTCCAGCAGTAAATAATTCTGTTTTAGGAACAAAAGATGAAACAGCTTTTGCAATTAAAGTTGAATCAACTCCCCCTGAAAAAAAAACTCCTGTTTTTTCAAGATTTCTTGAGCGCAGGGAAACAGATTCAAAAAAACTTTTTTTGAGTTCAGAAAAAGACGCTTTTTTGGAGCAGCTTTTTTTCATTAAATCAAAAGAAAAAACTTTTTTTACCTGAACCCCTTTTTCAGAGAGAACTAAAAGGCTTCCAGGAGGCAAAGGCAGGGGAAAATTAATATTCATTTTTTTTAATGGCTTTGGCTCAGAAGAAAAAGCAATAAAAGAATCGTTTTCGCCAAACCACACTGGCTTTATTCCAAACAAGTCCCTGAAAACAAAAATTTTTTTGTTATGAAAGACTGCAACAGCGTATTCTCCATTGGCTTTTGACATGAATTTTTTTACAGCAAATTCAACTGAATTATTCTTTAATTCTTTTTCAAAAAAATCCCTTACAAAAACAGAGTCAGAGCCAGAAGAAGAAAACTCAAAAAAATTGTATATTTCGCCGTTAAAAATTATTCCAGAAGAATTTCCAAAAGTTAACGGCTGGGGTTGTTTTCCTGTAATCTCAAGCCTTGAATGCGCTATTCCAATAGAGCCTTTAATGAAAGTTTTTCTTAAAGACTGAAGCGAAAAAGAAATTTTTGTCTGGCTGTTAACCATTACGCCAAAAGAATCTTTTCCGCGGTGCCTTAAATCAAACAGCAATTCCATTAAGTGCTCAAATACGTCCTCGTTTTTTTTTGAAACCACACCAGAAACAGAACCCATGTAAACCAAAACAATTGAATGGAAAAGAGTTTAAAAAAGTTAGGAAAAGGGCTAACAAAAAAAATAGCCAGTTAAAAACATCAAACAGGGTTTTTTTATGCAGGAAAAAACAAGAGTTATTCTGGCAGTAGAAGCAGTATTCATTATAGCTGTTATAGTGATTGCTTTCGGCGCATTCCTTGAAAAAAACAATTACCAAACAGCTAATGTGGTTGAATTCAGTGAAAAAAAAGTTTTTACAAGCGAGCCAACAACAGAAAAAATTTCTTTAAAGGATTTGCCAGAAAAAACCCTTGAATTAGAAAAAAAGTTAAACTGAATAATAGTACTCGTTTTTCTGTTTTTGTTCTTTGTCTTTGATTGAATTCAGCTTGTTTGCCCTTGGCCTGCCTGTTTCAGGGTCGCGCCTGAAAGTAATATCCATTTCCTTTAAAAAAGAATTCATGCCGGAACGCATTTCTTCTGGAGAATCTGCTTTCCCTGAAACAGATGCAGTTCCATTAAAGACAATCAGCCTGTCAGAAACATAATCAACGAATAAAACGTCATGGTCTACAACCAAAGAAATTTTTCCGGTTTTTTCCGTAATGCTTCTTATTGCTTCAGCAATTTTCAGCCTGTCTTCAACGTCAACAAAAGCAGATGGCTCGTCCAGCAAAAAAATGTCTGCTTCTCTGCTTAAACAAAAAGCAACCGCAACTTTTTGCAGTTCCCCGCCGCTTAACTTACTCAATTCTGAATCCATTAAAGAATTTAAAGAAAGCTTTTTCTCAAACTCAGAGGAAAAAATTTCCCTGTTAATTTCAGGCAAAGAAAACAGCTGCCTTACAGTTCCTTTTCCGGATTTAAGCTGCTGGGGCTTAAAAGAAATCCTTGAATTAAAATTCAGTTCAGTGTTGTCAGGCTTTATTTCTCCTGCAAGCATTCTCACAAAAGTTGTTTTGCCCAAGGCATTTCCCCCTACAATGCCGATTACTTCTCCTTGTTTCAGCGAACCTGACTGGATTTTTAATTTAAAACCAGGAAACTTTTTTTCAAGCAAAGGATATTCAATTAAAGTCCTTGTTTTCATGCTTTTTGCAGGCGGCTTTACCTCAAAACTTAATTCTTTGGACCTGAACTTCATGTTTTCGTCTTTTAAATAGCCTGCAAGAAATTCGTTTATGCCGTTCTTAGAGCTCTTAACTGAACTGACAACCCCATAAACTCCTGGAGCACCATAAAAAACATGAATGTAATCAGACAAATAATCCAGCACGGCAAGGTCATGCTCTATGAGCATAACGCTTTTCCCTGAACCAGAAAGTGAATGAATTATTTTAGACATTTTAAGCCTCTGCTTTATGTCAAGAAAAGAAGAAGGCTCATCAAAAAAATAGTAGTCTGTATTCTTCATTGAAACAGCGGCAATTGCAACTCTCTGGAGTTCTCCGCCGGAAAGAGTTTCAATGTTTTTTCCAAGAATTTCCTTTAAGTCAAGCAATTCAACTGCTTTATCAAAAAAATTCATTTCATCGGCTTTTTTCAGCAAGTCAATTACTTTTCCTTTCACTTTTTTCGGAAGCAATTCAATTCTCTGGGGCTTAAACGAAAGCCTTGCCTCTTTTTCCTTTATTTTAGAAAAAAAATTCATTAACTGCTTTCCCTTGAATTTTTGGGCAAGTTTTTCAAAAGAAGGTGCTTCACTGAAATTACCTAAATTTGGGATAATTTCATTTGAAAGAATTTTAAGGACAGTTGATTTTCCTATTCCATTTTTTCCGATTAAGCCTACAACAGTTGATTCTTTTGGAAAAGGAAGATTATAAAGCCTGAAAGAATTTTTTCCAAACTGATGAATTGGCTCATCTAATTCAGCCGGCTTGTTTATAATTGAAATTGCATTAAAAGGGCATTTAACCACACAAATCTGGCAGCCAATGCATAATTCCTCTGAAATTTCAGGCCTGTGAAACACCTTGTTTTCTGAAATGCATTCCTTGCTGTTCCTGTTAACAGGGCAGACCCTAATACACAAAAAATTGCCGCATTCAGGCGGATGGCATTTATCAAAATCAAGTACTGCAATCCTTTTCTTTAAAGACATAATATTAATAGAATTGAAAACAATTAAAAAGAATTTTAGGCACTGAATTAATATGAAAAGAATTAAAGTTGACTTAAAAAATGGTTTTCTGGAATTAGTCCCTGAAACAACAGACGATTTATGGTATCTGCAGAGAATAATAGAGAAAGGGGATTTAGTCAGCGGCAGCTCTGAAAGAAAGATTAAAGCAGAAGACGGAAGAAAAGCAGAAAAAATTGTTATCTGGATTGAAGTTCAGGCAGAAAAAATTGAATTCCATGAAAGCTATAAAAAGTTAAGGGTTTCAGGCCCAATGAAAGCAATGAAGCCAATGGAATTTTTTGAAGCAAATGCATTCCATTCAATTGAAACAGGAACAAAAGACAAAATAGGGATAAAGAAAAACAAGATAAAAGAATTCCAGCTGGACTTAATAGAAAAAGCAGTGAAAAACACCGGAAGAAACAACCTGCTTTTAATTGTATTAGACGATGAAGAAGCAGTAATAGCTCAGGCAACAGAAAAAGGAATTAAAATAAAAACAACAATAAAGTCTGGAAAACAGGGAAAAAGATTCAAAGAAGAAAAAACAAAAGAAAACAAATACTTTGAAGAAATAACAAAAAAAGTAAGCGGGGAAAAAACAGAAAAAACCCTTATTGCAGGGCCTGGATTCACCAAAGACGATTACAAAAAATTCCTTGAAAAAAAAGGCATTAAACTGAATGCAGTTTTTGAAAACACGAATTCAGTCGGAAAAACCGGATTAAATGAATTAATGAAAAACGGAGTAATAGAAAAAATTTTGTTTGAAAGCATTTTAATAAAAGAAAGCAAAAAAATGCAGGAAATAATGCTTGAAGCAAGAAAAGAAAATTCTTTAATAGAATACGGCTTAAAAGAAATAAAACAGGCAGCAGAAAAAGGCGCAATAGAAGAACTCATTGTCTCAGACAAAAAATTTTTTGAGGAAAGACAAGAAATACAGGGGTTAATGGAAAAAGTTGAATCATTCAACGGAAAAGTAATGCTTTTCTCTTCAGAACACGAAGCAGGAGAATATTTGAACGGTTTTGGGGGCATAATCGCGGTATTAAGGTTCAGGGGCTAAAAGAAAAAATATAAAAGCAGAAAAAACGTAATATTCTAATGGCATTAGTTTTTCCGATAACAGAAATGCATTTGCTGCTGCTCACCATTACAATGCTTTCAATAGTTGTTTCATCTTACTGGATGTGGAAAGCAAAAAAAGATTTTGTTGACAAAAACCTCACAAGCTTTGTTGAATGGCTTGCAACAGGGATTTTCCTTATTGCAGTTGACTTTGTGCTTCATTTTTTGCTTGAAGTAACCGGATTCATTCAAGGCGAATTGCTTGACTACCTGCTTTATACATTTATTATCTTTGCAGCATTCTGTTTTGCAAGGGCTTCAATGCACTTAGAAGAATTATACAAGGAAAGCGATTTCATGAGCCTGGTAAAAGAAAGAATGCAGAACCAGCAGACAGAAGAATTCTTTGACGAGGCAAAAAAATGATTCAGGTAATAGCAAGCACAATAGTTGATGCAATCATAGTAATAGTAAGCATTCTGCTGATAAAAAAAATAAAGCCAAACAGAAGCAATTTATTGAATCTTGCATTCGGAACTTTTTGGCTTGGAGTTGCAGGAATATACTTTTTTGCAGGATTAACTGACTTAAGCGGGATGTTCACTTCAATCTGGCTTTCAAGACTGAGTTTTTTGATTACAATCAGCCTTGCAGTAATTCCGGTTGTATGCCTTGCATTGTTTTTGAGCGCGATTTCATTTAAAGGAAAAACGATTTTAGTACTGCCGGCAATTCTTGGCTTGCTTGGAATTTTATACATTTATTTTATTGTTTTAACACCAATTACTGGGCCTGTAATCGGATGGACAGTAAAATACTATTCCCAAAGCAGTGAAGCAATAACATTAATCCAGTATTTAGGGTATTCGTGTTTTACAATGGTTATGTTACTTGCATTAACTGCGTTCAGGTCAAAAAAAACAAGCACTTTTATTCAGTTCAATTCAGTTGCAGTTTCAATGGGATTGTTTTTTCTTGCAGGATATCTTGACCTTCTTGGAAACACTGAAATACAGACAGTCCTGATAAGGTCAGTGATAATACTTGCTGCATTAATCGGCTACTTCGGGTTTTCCCCAAGCATAAATTTAATTAAATTATTCCACAGGTTCCTTTAATTCTTTAAATGCATTTCAAGCCATTCAACTTTTTTTTCAAGAACAAGCTGTTTTATTTTCTTCTGTTTTTCGGACAAACCAGATTTGTTTGACTTGAACTCGCAGAAAACAACTGAATTATCTGTAAAAGCAATTCCGTCAACCGGATTCCCAAGAAAACGAAAAGAAGCTGAATCAAACGGAAACTCAGCTGAAAAAGGAATCCACTGCTCTGTCAGCTTACCGTATTTAACGCTCTGGGATTTCTTTGAAAAAGAAAGTTCATTAAAATCACTTTTAAGTTCAGCGTATTTTAAATAAAGGAAATAAGATATTGCGCCAAAAATTAAAACCAGGGAAAACAAAATTAATTCAATCATTTCAACCAGAAAAAATTAGAGGGAAAGAAAATAAAAACAAATGCAGTCTTACAGTAATTTTGAAACAAAAGGCCCGTCATTTTTGTAGCCAAGCTTCCAATAGTATTCTCTTGCGCCAACGCCAGAAATTACTGCCAGCTTATTGTATCCTGCATTCAAAGCAATTTCTTCTGCTTTAGCCAAAAGAGTTTTTCCAAAACCCTTGTGCTGGAACTCGTTTTCTTCTGGAAGCTCGCTTAAAGCCAGTGCCTTTGAATAAACATGCAGTTCCCTTAACAACGCAGTTTTGTTGGTTAATTCTTTTCTGAAAGGACTGAAAGGAAAACGCAGCCTGCAAAAGCCATACAAAGAGTTTTTGTCTTTTATTGAAATAAAAAATTCTTTCCCGTTAGAAGCATCATATTCCTGCACCACAAGTTCCGGCTTAGAAATTTTTTCTTTTGCCCTGCCAATTTCCCTGCACCTAATGCAACTGCATTTCCAGCCATGCTTTTTCATTTCCACTTCAATCAGCTGCCTTAAATTAGTGTGTTTTACTCCACCCGAAACAACAGTTGAAGGAATGTCTCGCTGGATTCTCATAATCCTAACCCATTCAGGGACAAAAGACTTCATTCTGGCAATTAATTTAGCTGCTTTTTGAGTTGAATAAGGCTCAAAGTTTCCTTTCTTCCAGTCTTCATACAATTCTGTTCCTTTTATTACAAGACAGGGATAAATTTTCAGCATATCAGGCTTAAAACAAGGGTCAGAAAAAACTTTTTTGAAAACCCTTAAATCTTCTTTTGGAGTGGAACCGGGCAGGCCAGGCATTAAATGATAAGCAAACTTAAAACAAGAATCCCTTAAAAGAGAAGTTGAATTAATTACATCTGAAACCTTATGGCCTCTCTTTATTTTTTCATATATTTTGTCGTCTAAAGTCTGAACTCCTAATTCAACTCTTGTAGCGCCAAAAGAAAGCAGATTATTTATTTCTTTTTTCCCGCAAAAATCAGGCCTTGTCTCAAAAGTTATTCCAATCAGCCTGTTCTTTGAATGCTGGGCTTTATCTATTGCTTTTTCCAGCGAAAAAGAAGTGGTATTGTTCACTGCATTAAAGCAGTCAAGCATGAATTTTTTCTGATAGCTTAAAGGAGCAGAAAGAAATGTTCCCCCCATCACAATTAATTCAATTTTTTCAGTTGAATGGCCTGTCAGCTGAAGCTGTGAAATCCTGTTCTGAATCTGTTTCACTGCATCAAAATCATTTGAAATCGCACGCATAGTGGTTGGCTCTCTTCCAGTATAACTTTTTGGGGTGATTACATCAGGCAAAAGGCTTGAAGGACAGTAAATGCATTTGCCAGGGCAAGGCAAAGGCTTTGGCATTATTGCAACAGAAACAATTCCGCTTAATGAACGGATAGGCTTAATTGAAAGCAAGTCCAGTTTTTTGTTCTGCCTTTCTTTCGCTGAAGCAAAACAAATAATGTCTGGGTTGGATGGAAAAACCTCTAAAAAATGCTTTCTCGCAGTCTTTAATTTAATTTTATCAAGCTCTTCTTTGGAAGAGATTTTGCCTGACAAAATAAGTTCAATTATTTCCCTTGAATAATCCTTTAAGCTCATAATAAATACGGAAATTATTTTGAAACAAATTCAAGAAGCGACTGCATGGAAACCGCAATTCCAGAAGAAAACAGGTAAAAAGAATACAAGCTGGGGGTAAAAAAAGGAAAACCAAAAGCGGGAGAAGAATACTTGCTTGAAAGGCTTGATTCAATTAAAAGCCTTGCCCTGAACTTTTTTTGTTCACTGGAATCAGGTGCGTCAAAAACAAAATCAAATTCTCTTTGGCCGTAATGCCTTGGATTAACCACAACTAACTGTTTTGAAACAGATTTTGGCTCAAGCACAAAAGTTTTCTGGTTCAGCCAGAAAACAGGAAGGCTTGAAAAAACAATTATTTTTTGCCCTGCAATTGATTCATTAGAAAAAGTAAGGTCAAACTTTGCCGGAACATCAACTCTTGTTTCCTGAACCAAATCAGATACATTAACAGACCATAAGTCTTTCCTGACATTAAGCACTGCATTAAAAGATTGTTCTAAAGATTCATTCTTTGAATCAAATGCCTTAAAAGAAATGCTTTTTGTTCCAAGAGAAATTTCTTTCGGAACAGTAATCCTTATTGCAGTGTTTTTTTCATAAAATTCTGTTTCATGCGGCCAGTCACTGAATTTGCCCTGCAATTCAATTGAATCAAATCTTTCATCAAAAACAATCAGCTCAAAAGTCTGCCCAGGGGAAACACTGCCTAATTCAACTGGAGAACCCCCTAAAACTTCTGCTTCAACAGGAAAAACGATTTTTAACCCAGAAGCAAAAGAAACAAGGAAAAGCACTGCCAGAACAACCGAAAAAAACTTATTAAACATATTTTTCCCTAAATATATTCTGCTTACAAAGCAAATAAAAAGGTTTATTCATGAAAATACTGGTTTTAAGCGATATTCATTCAAGAAAAGAAAGCCTTGAAAAACTGCTGTCAGAAGCAGGAAAAAAAGAAATTGACCTGGTGATTGCTGCAGGCGACCTGACTAATTTCGGCGGACAGGCAGAAACAGAAAAAATCATTGAAAAAATAAAAAAGCTTAACAAAAAAATTTTTGCCATTCCGGGAAACCTTGACACAAAAGAAAGCATTTTATTCCTTGAAAAAGAAGGAATTTCCATTCACTCAAAAAAAGAAAAATACAATGAATTCACTTTCATCGGTTTTGGCGGGGCAACAGACTGCATGGGCGAAATAATTTTCACTGAAAAAGAATTATATGAAAGCCTCAAAGAATTAATGCAGGAAACAGGAAAAGAAAAAGTGTTTCTGATAACCCATTCACCGCCGAAAAATTCACTGCTGGACAAAAATGTTTCAGGAAAACACATTGGCTCAGATGCGATAAGGAAAATAATTACAGAGTTTGAGCCTGAATTCAGTGTTTCAGGCCACTGCCATGAATCATTTGGAAAAGAAAAAATAGGCAAAACAACCTGCATTAATCCTGGTGCAGTAAAAGAAAACAGAGCGGCTTTAATTGATACAAAAACAAAAAAAACGGAGTTTATGAAAATATGAAAACCAAAGAAGAAACAAGATTTGAAATGGTAAAAGAAAGGCACAAAAAAACTTTTTTTGATGCAGTAAAACAAGGGAAAGCAGACAGCCAGATAATTCCTTTCTGCAGGTTTATTTCCAAAACAAAAAACTTTTTCACTTCAAGCAGCTGCGCAGGAAGAATAGTTTTGCTTGACATTGACAAAGAAGGAAACAAAAAAGAAGCAGCTTTTCACGCAAAATGGCACAGAAAAATTTCTTTCAAAGAATTAATGAAAGAAATAAACAAACAAAATTCAGAAGAAGAATTATGGTTCAAATTAGACCCTTTTATCCTGCATTTAGGAACCGACAGCCTTGAAAACGCAAAAAAAGTCCTTGAAGCCGCAAAAACAGCCGGAATAAGGAGAGCAGGAATAATGGTTGCAGTTGAAGGAAAATTCATTACAGAATTAATCGGCACACAATCAATTGCCTTTCCGGTGAAAATAAAAGGAGAAATAATTACAGAAAAAAAATTCCTTGAAAAAGCGCTTGAAAAAGCAAACAAAAAACTTGAAAAAAATTACTTTCAGTTCAAGGAATTCGAAAAAACCGCAAGGAAAAAATTAAAGTGAATTGCAGCCAAAAGAATTTGAAAAACAGGGAAAAAAATTAAAGTGAATGCATGAACAAAAGAATTTCTGCGAAGCGTTTTGATAAAACTTTGAAAAAAGTTTTTTTTGCAATAAACCTGCCCGAAAAAACAAGGAAAAAAATATTTGAAACCTACTGCAAAAAATTCCCTCAAGGAGTTAATGCAGTAAAAGAACAAAACATTCACATCACACTGCTTTTTTTAGGATATTTTCCTGAAGAAAAAATAAATGAATTAAAGGAAAAAATAAATGAAATAAAGCAGGAAAAATTTCATGCAGTAATTTCAGGAATAAACAGCTTTAATTCAAGAGTGCTTTTCCTTGAAATAAAAGAAGGGGAAAAAGAAATTAGCGCACTGCACGAAAAAATCTGCACAAAACTTGAAATTACAGACAACAGGTTTAATTCCCATATAACTATTGCAAGAAACAAAAAAATGAATTCAATGCAATTCAGGGAACTGGCTGAAAAATTAAAAAAAATTCATTTTGAGGAAAAAATTGAGGCAAAAGAATTTGATTTAATGGAATCAGTATTGCTTCCAGAAGGGCCTGACTACAAAAAAAATTTTTCTTTCAGCCTGAATGATTAAAGTTCTTCTGAAACCTGTTCAAGCAGTTCAGTTGAATTATAATAATATTTTTGGATAATATTCTGTACATCTGCATTCAAGTGAATTCCATTCAAAGTCATCCATTCAAGGATTCTCTGCCTGATTTTAATTTCTTTCATCACATCTTTTTTTGTCTTGGCTGCCCTGTCAGCAATCTTTTCAAGAATATGAGCTGGAGTTGAAGTCTGTTTTATTGTGTCTTCTTCTTTTCTCCAGACAAACAGTTCTCCAAGCAAAGTCTGTTCATCCATCCTACTTACCTCGCATATCTGGGTTATTCTTCTTATAACTCCTTTTCCAGGGGCATGCATCCTGTATTGCACTACAATCAAGTCAAGCAAAGGCAGCATTATGTCAGGAACATTCATCGGAGCACTTTTTAATCTGGTAATCAATTCCCTTCCGTTATTTGAATGCACTGTCCCCATGCATCCGCTGTGACCTATATCCATTGCAGTAAACAGGGTTTGTGCTTCAGGGCCTCTTACCTCTCCTAAAATAATCCTGTCAGGGCGCATTCTCAAAGCATTTTTAAGCAAGTCATCCATTGACAGTTCCTGTGTTCCAGAAATCTCTGGCCTTGCCTCCATCTGAATCCAGTTCTGCCTTTCGCCTAAATGAAGCTCTAAAGTGTCTTCAATTGTAATAATCCTGTCCTCTTTTCTTACAAAAACAGATAATGCATTTAAAGTAGAAGTTTTTCCTGTACCGCTTCCGCCGGTAATAATAATGTTCATTGGCTCAATGCCAAAGCCTTCAACCATAACCCACAAAAAAGCCGCAATCTCTGCATTCATTGTCCCAGTATTAATTAAATCAATAATGCTTAAAGGAGTCTTAGAAAACTTCCTGATTGTAAGTGTGGGCCCAAAAGGAGTCGCATAAGGCGAAGTGGCATTAGCCCTGGAACCATCAGGAAGCCTTGCATCAAGCAAAGGCCTTGAATCAGTTAATTCCCTGCTTACCGTAGAAGCAATCCTGTAAAGCAGTCTCTGAATAAAACCGTCTTTTTTAATCAAAACATTTGTTTCACACATGCCGTATTTTCTGTGAAAAATAAAAACAGGTTTGTCATAGCCATTAACCATTATTTCTTCAAGCCAGTCATCATGCACCATGTTAGACAAAAAACCATAACCAATTGTCCTGCCCAAAACAAGGTCAGTTAATTCACTTGGATGGACAATGAAATCCAAATGCTTTTTTGCAAGCGACAAAAAAGATTCTTTTATTACATTAAACGATTCATCATCTGGAAGAACATGCAACAAATTTTGTGACTCAATTTCATGAATTACGCTGTCATTCAGTTCATTCAAAAAATCCTTTGACAAACCAAGCTTGGAGGAAAGGTCTGGAATTGAAGCTTTTTTTAAAATAATGTTTTCAAGCACCGAACCAAAAAGTTTTTCCCTGTCAGAAAGAAGAGGCTTTTTAATAAAATAATAATAAGAAGGGTAATCCTCAAAGATTTCAATCAAGTCATAAGAGTCAATCAGGTTAAGCTCTTTTTTCATGGGAACAATTGCAGTGTCCTGCTCTGTTTTGATTATTTTATTGAAATTAAGTTCTTCCAGTTTAGCCAAAAAAAAACACCTTGTTTAACAACAACTATATTAAATAAATTAACACAATATTTAATGGTTTCTGTGAAAAAACAAAAAATGGCTGAAATAAAAAAAAAGGTCCTTGAAAAGGTAATCCCATCAGAAGAAGAAATAAGAAAAGAAAAAGAAATATCGGAAAAAATACTGGAAAAAATAAATAAATGCAAGGGAAAGCATCTGGAAGCAATACTTGCAGGCTCGCTTTCAAGGAACACTCACCTAAAAGGCGACAAAGACATTGACATATTCATTTTATTTGACAAAAAACTTGAAAGAAAAGAATTTATTAAAGAAGGATTAAGGATTGCAAAAAAGATTTCAGGCAAAAACTGGGAAATAGATTTTGGCGAGCACCCTTATGTGAAAACAGAAATAGAAGGCCACAAAATTGAATTAATTCCTGCATACAAAATAAGCAGTACAAAAGAACTGCTGTCTTCAGTTGACAGGACTCCATTCCATACAAGTTTTGTGCAGGAAAAAATAAAAGAAACACACAGAAACGAAATTCGGCTGCTGAAAAAATTCCTTAAAGGAACTGAATGCTATGGAGCAGAACTAAAAACACAGGGGTTTTCAGGCTATTTAACTGAATTGCTTGTAATCAAATACAAGTCATTTGAAAACACTCTAAAAAAAGCTTGGTCTTGGAAACCACAAAAAATCATTTCCCTGACAGAAAAACTGAACAAAAAAAAAGAAGCAGAGCTTGCGAAAAAATTTTCTTTTCCTTTAGTGTTCATTGACCCGACAGACGAAAAAAGGAATGTTGCAGCAGCAGTTTCGCCTGAAGTTTATGAAAGATTCAGGGAAAAAGCAAAAGAGTTTTTAAGAAAACCTTCAATGCATTTCTTTTTTCCAAAACCAGTTAAAATTTTTTCCCAAAAAGAATTCAATAAAAAAATTTCAGGAAAAAACATTTTAGTAATTGAAACAGGCTATAAAAAAATCCATGAAGACGTTGCATTCGGCCAGCTAAGGCAGTTTTTAAGGAAGCTGAGAAAAGAATTAGAGGAAAACGATTTCACTGTCTTAAATGAAAAGCTCTGGACAGACCAGAAAGAAAAAATGCTTTTATTAGTTGAAGTGAAAGAAAAACAGCTGGGAAAAGAAAAAATGGTTAAAGGCCCGCCGAGTGAAATGAAAGAGCACGCAAGCAAATTCAGGGAAAAACACGGCAGACACAAAGTAAAAGAAATCAAAGGGCATTTGCATGCAAAAGTGAAAAGAAAGCATATTAAAGCAGAAACTGCAGTAAAAGAATTCATTGAAAAACAAATCAAGGTTAACCCAAAAAAATTCCTTGTAAGACAGCTCAAAGAAAAATTTTCAGTTTACTCTGGAAAAAAATTAAAGAAAATCTATAAAGGCGAGGCAAAAGAGTTTTTTTCAAAATACCTTAAAAGGAAATAATAAAAAAATATTAATGAGTTATTGAGTGAAACGAAATAACTTGATATATCGCTCTACACCCGCAAGCGAAATCACGAAAGCGAAGCACATACGGCTTTATGCCGCAGCCGTCACGTTCGGCTGGTGTACGCGCACCACGTAAAGTGGTGCTAGCACGGCTTTATGCCGTGCTCCGTTGCTCGCGGACGGAACCGCGAAAGCGAAGCATGCTCGGCTGAAAGCCGTGCGCCGTCACACTCGCACGGAAGCGAGTCGGTGCTCGCGCTCGAAAGCGCGAATGAACTCGAGGGGATTCGAACCCCCAACCTATCCGTCCGAAGCGGATTGCGCTGTCCGGTTGCGCCACGAGTCCTAAAAGCTTTTTAAAGATAATACTACAGAAATAATTGAGTAATACTGATTATTTAAACTTAAAGTCAGCTAAATTTCAGAGGTATTTAAAATGAAGTTATGCAGTTCATGCAATAAAGAAGTGAATTTTGATTTCACTGAATTCCCGTGCCCAAAGTGCGGGAACGCAAAAATAATTAGGTGCGACCACTGTAAGTCAACATCAAAAGAATACAAATGCATTGAATGCAGTTTTGTCGGCCCATAGGTGAAAGCATGGGAAAAATGGTTTTAATTTACAGGATTGCACCAGAAGACATGGAAGAAATCAAAAGAATAGAAAATGAAATAAAAGACAAAGTAAATAGATTAGGCGAACTCAGGGACATGAAAAGAGAGCCAATTGCATTCGGCTTGGAAGCAATAAAAATAGCCATAGTGACTGAAGCAAAAGGAACAGAAGGAATAACCGAAAAAATAGAGCAGGCATTAAACGCAATAAAAGGTGTAAGCTCTGTTGAAAACATTGGAATGAACCTACTCTAAGGGCTTTTCTTAAAAGGCAGTTGGACTGAGTGAAACACATGCCCTGCATTTTGTTACAACAACAAAATTTTGAGTTGCACCTTTTCTTAAAAGTTGTTTATACATAACTAATTCTTTTTTTAAAAACCTCCAGCCACAAATAAAATTAAATGATAAAAAAAATACGGCTTTACAACTGGAAAAGCCACAGGAACTCTGAACTTGAATTCAGCAAAGGAACCAATGTCTTAACCGGAATTATTGGCGCAGGAAAAAGCACTGTAATCGAGGCAATGTGTTTTGCATTATTCGGAACATATCCAGCATTAAACTCCAAGTCAGTGAGCTTAAACGAAATAATAATGAACAAGCCGAATCAGATGGATGAATCAAAAGTAGAGCTTGAATTCGATTACAACAGCAAAAACTATTTAGTAAAAAGAACTGTTTTTTTGGGAAAAAACGCAAATCAGGCAAAACTATTGGAAGACGGAAAACTGATTGCAGGGCCAAAACCAAGCGATGTAAACGAAAAAATAGAGGAAATACTTGAAATAAACTATGACCTTTTCTCAAGAGCAGTTTACTCTGAACAGAACCAGATAGATTTCTTCCTTAAATTAAGCCCGATGCAGAGAAAAAACAAGTTTGATGAAATCCTTGGATTAGACAGGTATGAAAAAGCAAGAAAAACCAGTGTTTCAGCAATAAACAGGATTAAAAGAATGGCTGAAGACAGAAAAGACTTAATCAAAAAAAACTCTGAATTAATTGATGAAAACATGCTCAAAGAACTTGAAGAAATCAAAAAAGAAAAAGAAAAAGAAATAAGCAACCTCAGGGAAAAAAACAGTGAAGAAAAAGAAGAGCTGGAAAAAGCATTAAAAGAGCTTTTATCCCTTGAAGGAAAAGAAAAAAAATTCACTAAATTAAAGGAAAAAGAAATCGAATTAAAATCAAAACTCTCTGAAGCAGAAAAAAAGCTCGGGCAAAAGAAAAGCGAACTGGAAAAAACAGGCACGGAAGAAGAAAAAGAAAGGCTGAAGGAGT
The DNA here is from genome assembly GCA_043819075.1 of archaeon. Taxonomy (GTDB): domain Archaea; phylum Iainarchaeota; class Iainarchaeia; order Iainarchaeales; family 1-14-0-10-31-34; genus 1-14-0-10-31-34. Next base: position 122,264 of record JBDRFE010000002.1, on the reverse strand, counting down.
TAAAAAAACAAAAAACAGAGTTAGAAAAAATTTCAAAAGAAATTTCCGTGCTTGAAGCAGGAATAAAAGCAGAAAAAGAAAAACTTGAATTCCTTGAAAAAGAAAAAAACAGGAAAAAAGATTCTTTAAAAGGAATTGATTCAGCAGAAAAAATAATGGAAAAAATATCTGAAATGGAAAACAGGGAAAAAAAGCTTTCTGAAGCATTAAAACAGGCTAAAGAAGAAGCAGAGGCAAAAGAAAAAGAATTAAATGAAATGGGAAACGGTTTTTCGGTTAACGCAAAAAAAATTGATGAACTCGAAGAAAATATAAGGAAATTAAGCAAACCAGGAGCAGACTGCCCTGTGTGCTCGACAAAATTAAGCAAGGAAAAAAAGCTTGAAGTAATCAACTCATATGAAAAAGAGCAGGCAAGAATCAGGATAATAAACAAAGGGCTTTCAGAAGACGAAAAAAAAATAGCTTTCGAGGTAAAAACAAAAAAAGACACAGCAAAAGAAAAAGAAACTGAAATAAAAAAACTTGGTGAAGAAAAAAACACTGTTGATTCATTAAAGGAAAAAATAAGTGAAATTGAAGAAACAGAAAAAGAAGAAGAAAAATGCATTAAAAAAATAAGCGAAAAGGATTCACTGAAAAAAAAACTTGAAACCGGATTCAGCGGAAAAAAACCAGAAGAACTTGAAGAAAAAATAAAAAAAACAGAGGAAACAATTGAACTGCTCAACGAATTAGCCAGATACATTCAGTGGAAAAAAGAACTTGAAAAAACCTCAGAAGAAAAAAGCCTGCTTGATTACAGGGAAAACTCTTTCAGCGAAAAAAAAGAGGCTGTTTCTGCAAAAAAATCTTCAGTTGAATTCATTGAAAAAGAAATTAAAACCAAAAACGAATTAATTGAAAGCATTAAATCAAACATTGAAAGAATTGAAAAAGAAAAAAAGAAAATAAAAGAATTAATTGAAGAAGTGGAAAAACAGGAAAAAATGGTTTCAGGAATGGCTTTATTCAATAACGCATTAAATGAAACCCAGTCAGAGTTAAGAAAAGAAATGATTGACACAATAAACGACGCAATGGATGACGTCTGGAATAGGGTTTACCCTTACGGAGACTTTACTTCAGCTAAAATGGAAATAGAAGAAGGAAATTATGAAATAAAAGTAAAAGAAAAAAACGGTAAATGGACCAGAGTTGAAGGAATTCTTTCAGGAGGAGAAAGAAGTGCCGCAGCAATCTGCATCAGGACAGCTTTTTCCCTTGTATTGACACAAAATTTAAGCTGGCTTATACTGGATGAGCCGACACACAATCTTGACAAAAATGCGGTAATAAAGCTGAGTGCAATGATGAAAGAACATTTACCTTCGTTGGTTGACCAGATTTTTTTAATAACCCATGACCCTGAAATGGAGAAAGCCGCTTCAGGAGACTGCTATGAAATAGAAAGAGACAAAGAAAACGAAGGAAGCTCTATCCCGAAAAAGAATTCAATTAACTAGTCTTTCACTGATTTTTTTCTTACAATAAATCCGGCAATAAGGTTTCTTATTTTTTTTGAAAGCCCTAATTTCATTGAATCAATTACTTCCTTGTTTTTATCAAAATCAGTTGAAAATTCATTGCTTTCTTTCAGCAGGATTTCTGCCTTGACTTTAACTCCTTTTGGAACAGATTTTCCCATTAAATCACCTTAAGGTTCAACTCTAACTTTTTCGCCTGAAGGAAACAACCTTACAACAGCCAAAGGAATCTTTTTTTCTTCAAGCTCTTTTCTTGCAACATCAATCATTGACTCGTCTTTGTCTGCTTTCACCATAGGCGGTGCGCCTAAAGCCAGCTGAAAAGACCTTGCACTGATTAATCTTGTTTTTTCAAATCTTGTTAATTCACTCAAAAAAATCACTCAAACAACAATTAAAAGCCATAAAAAAAAGCGGTTAATAGCAATAATAAGAGTACAAGAAAACAAATAAAAAAGAAGCAGTTTCAGGGCTGTTAAAAGCAAGGTTTCATGGCTTTACCGCAAGCCCTAATTCTGGAACCGGGATTCCCTCAGACTTGGAAAACTCCAACAGCAAATCCAAGGCATTATCTGAATCAATTAAAACAGTGTTTTTTTGGGCAAAAGAAGCGCTTGAATTCAGCAAAGAAAACTCCCTGAACCTGCTTAAAACAGATGCAAAAACACATTTAATTGAATTTGAAAGAGAAAAATCAAAAAAAGCAGAAGAAAAAGAAGCCAGCTGGAATGGAACAGAAGAAAAAAGCTGCCTCAAAGCCTTTTTATACTCTGAAAGAAAAATGAATTCAGTGTCTTCGTCAAGAAACAAAGAAAAAGCAATTCCGTTCTCTTTAACCGAATTCAGTTCAAGCTCATTAATCCTTCTTTCAAAAAAAACAATTTTTTTGTTTAATTCACTTAATTTTTCAGACAGAAAAGACTCTTTTTTAGTGCAAGCCCAGTGCAGGTCATGAGAAGACAAAAAAACAACTTTTCCTTCATCTCTTAATTTGGCTGCATCAGTTAACGGAACCCTCAAAACATCGTTTCTGAAAAAAGGGCCCAAAGGAATGCTTCTAAGATTCCATTCAATCATTTTCTTGACTCTTTTTTGTTTTCCAGAAGAATTTTCATGCACAAAAGAACCCCATTCGTTGTTTGTTGATTCAAAGTATATTCCATCCTGAATGAACCTGACTTCAATAAGAGATGATGGAAGGACATTTCTTTCAGCAGGGTTTTCAGGCCTGCAGCAGGAACAATTAATTGATTCAAAACCAAGATTATGGAAAGGAAAAGAAAAAAGCACAGGCCAGACAAAAGAAAAATCAACTTCTTTTAGTTTAGAAAAAGAAGTTTTCCCTGAAAAACCTGAATCAAATTTAGGGTTTTTTTTCACAAAAGCAAAACTGTTTTTGAACAAAACCGATTCAATGAAAAAATCTGTTAAAGCAGGCTTGGAAACAGAAAGCAGTTCAGGCTTAACACACAAAATATTTGAAAGAACTAATTTGTTAAGAAAGCTTTTTGCAGGAAGGTCTGAAACAGAAAGCAGTTCAGAAACAAAATCCTTTAAAGAGCCAGAAGCAAAATCAAGCTTTATTTCAGGAAGCTTTTCAAGTTCTTTTTTTGTTATTTCTCCGCCTAACTCAAATTCATCAAAAAAACTCCAGTTTTTTTCAAGCAAAAACTGCCTTTCAGGAGAAAGCAGAATGCATTTTTTTCCTGAAAGAAAATTAATTTCATTTAAAAGAGAAAAATCAGAAGAAAAAATCTTTAAGCCGTTTGCAATTTTTTCTGTTCTTATTTTTTTTCCTGAATCAGAAAGAAAAGAATTAAGTGATTCATCCAAAAGAGTTTGATGCACTAAAATGCATGGAATAAAAGGGAAAGAAATTCGTCTGGTTTCATTCAAAGAAGAAAATTCAACGCACACGCGTTTTTTTTCTTCAACATATTCCGCATTGGATAAATAAAAGGCATTGGGCAAAGGCATGATAAAAGAAAATTTTTTTGGTTTAAAAACAAAAGCAGACACATGACTGCCGGTGAAAATCTGAAAAAAACAGCTTAATATATAAAAAATATATAAAGATTGTATTAAAGTATATATTTATTAATTCTGATTGCGTTCTGTTTTACTGGTGGTTTGATTGGCTTCAAGGATTTCTGTGTTAATTAATTTTTCAAAAAAAGATATAGAGGAAATTGATAAACTTGTCAAAAAAGGGTTTTATGCTTCTCGGACTGAAGCAGTAAGGGATTCCGTCAGGCTGAGAATTGAAGACATGAGCGGGAAAAAAAAATCAGGCTTGGCTTACGAAAAAGACGATGAATTGGAGAAAGCATTAGAAGAATACATTAACGACGACCCGATTACAAGGCTGAAAAAATTAGGGCTTTGATTAAAGGAAGCATTATTAACTTAAAATAAACAATTGTTTTATGGCAAAATCACAATTATTTGTTTCCCAAAGAGAATTCGAAGGAGAATTAAACAAAACAGGAATTCCAAGGCAGGAAGCAAAAAAATTTGCTGAACATGTTTTTTATAGTTTAACTTACCATGACAAAACAAAATTAATTTCAAGAAACGATTCAGAACTAATTTTAAATTCAGTCAAAAAAAGCAGCCTTGAAGTTGTTCGAACAATAATCAGGCACAGTTTACAGATTATAACAGATTCTCCTTCTATGCGCCAATATAAAAGAACATATGAAGATGATGCAAGCGCAAACAAAGCAAACATGCGGTTTGTCCTAAAAAATTTTGCAGAAACCTTGGGAAAAATTTCAGGAAAAACAATAGGAAAATTCAGGTTTGCTTTAGGCCAGAGTGTCGAAGACGGAAACATGCTGGCAATAAACCTAATAGAAGGAACTGAAAAGTTTCCGATAGCCAGACTTAATTTAGGGTTCAGGTTTACAAAAAACGGAAAACCTGTTTTAGTGATAGGAAACTTTCAGGGAAGCATTAATAGAAAAGAAATAGAAGAATTTTCCAAAACACTGACAAAACTAGGTTTGCGCAAAAAAGCGACATCTGCATTCAGATTCATGGCAGAAACTCTTGTTTCAGCAGCTTCAGACAACATAAAAGTTGAAGCAAGAAACCCGAGAACTCTTCCATACATGACGCCGTCTGAAAATGTTGTAATGAACAGGCTGGTAGAAAATAAAAAACTATTAAAAGGAATGCCCAAAAATAAAAAAAGCATTGGAAAAATAAGGCTGGTTGATCCAAAAAAAAGAACTCCTGAAGAAAACAGTATTATTGCAAGAGAAAAACAAAGAATTGCAACAGCAGGATTCAGAATGCACAGGGCAGTATTTGACCAGCTTGGATTCAGATACAAAACAGGGCGCAGAGGCAAAAAAAAATCAGGCATTCTTACTCTTAAAAGAAAACCAAAACATCACTAAAGAAACTGTCTTGCCTCGTTTTCTCTTTCATCTGCTGAATCCTCAAAGTCTATTGCACTTTGTTCAATTGATTTCTCGTGCCTTGATTCAGCTGAAAGCCTTTTCCTTACCTTAAAAAACAATGGAAAGCCTGTTGCTTCCCCCAAGATTAATGCTTCTCCGACTCTTAAAACAGTAATCATTTCAAGTGAACGGGAATCTAGTCCTTCAGAGCTTTCTCCGATATGCTTTAAGTCATAAGGATTTGTAATGCGCAAAATGATGTGAGTATTGCATTGAGATAAAACTGTAGTGCTTAACTGAATTGGCCTCTGGGAAATCAAACATAAAGCCGCACCAAATTTTCGTCCTTCTCTTGCAATTGTCTCTAAAATGCTTCTTGCAATCGCGCCTTCTTTTGACATTCGCTCTGGAATAAACTGGTGAGCTTCCTCGAGAACAAGGAAAAAAGGCGGAATCTGTTTTTTTCTTCTCAAGGCAAACAATTTGTTTGCAAAATAATTCACTATAATCTGTTTTTTCTTTAAATGAATTATATCAGAAAAATCAACTACAGTCATTTTGCCTGGCTCAACCAAATCCTCTAAAGAAGGAGAATCTGTTTCAGAAAACAAATTCAGTTCCTCTAATTCAGCAAACCACGAATTCAAGGCTTTTTCTGTTACATCTTTTACTTCCTCGTCTTTGGATAATTCTCTTTTAATGTCATTCAAAGAATACGGTCCAAGACCTTCCTTCATTTTCTGCTGTAATTTAAAAATAATTCTTCCTAAATCCCTTTTCTGGGGAGCGCTTAAACCCGGAAGAATTGAAGAAAACAATCCTGCTGAAAGCTTTGATACGCCGATGCGGATGTTTCTTGCATTAACTAATTTTGTTTTAGAAGAATAGTCTTTGAATTTTTTGTCTGTTGTTGGCTCGCAAAAAGAACCGTATTCGCCGTGAACATCTAACACTATTGTTGCAATCCTTCCCTGCTCTTTTTTTCTTTCAAGCAGTTCCTCCAATAAGACGCCGACAAAATATGATTTCCCTGCACCACTCATTGCAAGAACAGCAACATGCTTTTGCATTAATTTAGTTAAATTAATTTTTACTTCAGTGTCATGGTATTCGACTTTTCCAAGACTTAATCCGTTTTTTTCATCAAAACCAAAAAATTTTTTCAGGTTTTTATCCGAAGCAACCCTGACTTTAATGCCAGGAGAAGGAGGAAAAGTAGAGCGCTTGGTTAGGCTTTCAGTGAAAACACCTAAAGGTCTTGTTTCTGCAATCAAAAATTCCCATTCAGTGGTAGGAAACTGTTCTTTGAGGCTTAAACCATTTGATTCAAATTCTTTTACTGAATCAGCTCTCTCAAAATAACGGTTTGTTTTCACTACGTTGTTCACTAAAGCAATTAATGTTCCTTCAGAGTAATCCAGTTCAACAAACTGGCCTCGGTGAACAGGCTTGTCTGAGTCAACTACAAAACTTAGCTTGGATGGGCTAGGAGAATCCATTGTAGAAATAACTGTGCCGATTTCCTGTTTTTCTTCCATAACCAAAAAATGATTAGAGGTTATTTAAAGGCTTTCAGTGTGCAATGCCGGTGAAACACCAAAACTATTTGAAGCTGATTATTTCAGGCAGTTCATTCAAAGAATTAATTACTGCATCCACTGAAAGGTTTTTTCCTTTTGCTTTTCCTTTCCTGTCAATTAAAATTGTTTTCATCCCAGCCCTTTTTGCCCCGCCCATATCAGTTCTCATTGAATCTCCAATCATTACTGCATCCTGGGGCTTTATTTTAAGTTTTTTCAAGGGAAGCAAAAAAATTTTTGGGTTAGGCTTTAACAAGCCTGTTTCACATGACAAAACAACTTCATCAAAATAATTGCTTAAAGAAAAATCTTTTGAAAGTGATTTAACGCCAAAGTTTTCGCAGTTAGAAATTAATGCAGTCTTAAAATGCTTTTTAGTTTTTTCAAGGGCTTTAATTGTTTCAGGAAACAATTTATTGTTTTTTAAGGCATGATTCCACATAAAATCCAGATCTCCAAGCAAAATTTCTCCTGTCGGAACATTAAAATGATTTAACAGCCTTGCATTCAAGTGGTCAATTGACTCAAATTCTTCTGTCATTATTGCGTTCTCGCATTCCTGCAAAAACTGTGAATGAGTTAATTCATTCAATCCTAAGCGGATCTGCATTTCCCTGAAAACCTCTTTTTTTGAGTCAGTGAAAGCAATAGTATTCCATAAATCAAAAAAAACTGCTTTTACTTTTAATTTTTTGTTCATTTAAAATCAATAAAAAAATAATATGGGAAAACAATTTAATTGATTAGGTTTTTAGTTTTTCAAATTTTTGATTTAGTTCATTGTATAAAATAATTCTTTTTTCTTTACTTAATTTAAACAATTTCTTTAATATCGCTTTTTCAGATGTCGTAAAAATATAATTTGTTTTAATGACGCTGTCTTTTATTGCACCTTCCTTTTTGCTCAAAGGAATTCCCTTCATTTCAAGGTTGCTTGTAATCCCTGCGACAATAACATTGGTGAATTCTTCAAACAAAACAACCACAGGCCTTTTTTTTGTCTCAAAAGAATCTGCAAATTGAATTTGAGTTAAAACTACTTCTCCGGCTTCAAGCTTTTTCCCATTCCTCATCTTCATCATTGTCCCATAATTCTTTCATTTTCTCCTGCTGGATTTTGTGGAGAAACTCGTCATACTGGTTTCTGTGAAAATTATAAGCTTTAAGCATATTGCTGATTAACTCAGAGTAAGTCTGCCTAGAATACCTTTTTGATTTTTTCAGTTTTTCCACGACATTTTTTTCTAATTGGATAGTAGTTACCTCAGGCACATAATTCACTATAGCAAATATATAACAAACTATATAAAACAGTTTTGTTTTCATTAAAAAGGCCTTGAATTCCTTCTTAATGCAAGAAAAGCGTTTTCTCTTCCAAGCTTGTCCTGGATTTTATTGAAAAGAATTTCAACTTCATTCTGCTTTAATCTTGCCCTCAAGTCTGCTTCAATCAAAACACTTGGATAAGCGTATTCTTTGTGCAGAGAAGAAAGCGGCAAAACAATTGAAGCAATTTCATTGCAGTACCCTGAAAGGTTTTTTCCGTTATGCAAAAACTCTATTCTCAACGGCCTGTCAAGCATTGAAGGCTTCAAATAAAATGCTTTAATCTTTGAAGCCCATTTTTCGCTGAAATCGTTTAACACAGGATGCTCTTTAATTGAAGAAGTGTAATTAAAGCAAAAGCTTCTCTGGTTTTTTGACAGCAAATAATCAAGCAGGCTTGAATCAAAAAAACAATCTAATTCATTTGATGCAAGCAGATTGTTTTTTTCCAGTATTTCTTTCTGCAAAATACTCCGGAATCTAGAGCCCCTTGAATCTTCTACTGTTGCAATTAAACTGCAGGAATTTTTTTCAGCTGTTTCATACAATGATTCAAACAATTTGATTAAAGAAGAATAATCAGAGTTTAATGCAGAGCCTTTTCTTGCCTTGTCGGCATACTGGGGAATAATGCTTCCGTCAATAAAACAGTAATCCGGCTTGAATTCTTCGATTACTTTTTTTGAACAAGAAATTTCTTCCTGCAGCCTCAGCAAAGACTGGTTGCATAAAAACTCATCGTTTTCTAATGTATTGGAAGAAATAAATGGTTTCGGAAAACTTGTAGGTGAAGGAAAGTATTCTGTTTTCATTAACTTGTTTTTTTTGTAGGAAAAAATTGCTGAAACAGTTTTGATTAAGATTATGTCAACTGAATGCATTCTTTTGCCGACAAAACCAGAGTCAGTTCCTGCAATTTTATGGTTTAATTCTGTCGGAGAAACTTCATAAAAAAAGTTTTCTTCAAGCAGTTCAGGGGAACTGAATGCAGTTAATTTTTGTTTTTTTAATTCAGTTAATTTTTTTGCGGTAAGCTTTTTTTTGCTTTCAGTGCCTTTTATTCTTGTAACTGCATCAGATATCAGGGAATTAACATTCATAATAGATTCAAGTTCTGTTAATTTAAAAATGTTTTCAGGGCAGGTTTCCGGTGATTTTCACAGGAATTCAGCAAACGCGTTTTTTTCATTCACTAAAACTATTTTTGGCTTGACTGGCTTGTCTGAATATTCAAATGCAAGGATTATCACCAAATCCCCTGCAAGGAATTTTCTTGCTGCTGCCCCGTTCAGGCAGATTGTCCCTGAATCCGCTTCAGCCTTTACTGCATAAGTTTCAATTCTTTCCCCGTTGTTTATATTGCAAACTAAAACTTTTTCAAATTCCTCTATTCCTGCTTTCTGCATTAAAGCAGAGTCAATTGAAATGCTTCCAATGTAATTTAAGTTTGCTTCAGTTACTGTTGCCCTGTGGATTTTTGATTTAAGAAAGCATTTCATAAAACATCACTTGAATGCAAGAAAAACATCATAAGTTTTTTCCCCTTCAATATCAACATAAGGAAATATTCTCTTAAAACCAACTTCTTTTAGAATTGAAAGCAGTTCAGCGTGCCTTAAATGATAGCCTTCAAAACGCAGAGAAAAATTTTTTTTAGTTTCTTTAACCAGAAGGTTTGCATTCCAGATTCTCTTTCCTTTATCCAAAAAGTGGGTTATCTTCCAGTCAATTAAAACAGTTTTTCCGTCAATTTCTTTTGGCCTGAATTTGTGGATAAAAACAGTGTTTAAAGGGGAAAAAGATTCTCTTGGAGAAAGGTCAACATACAAAAAACCGTTTTCTTTCAGCAGGTTAAACATGTTTTTGAGTGAAACAAAAATTTCTTTTCTTGCTTTTTCAAGGTCAACTGAATTTTTCTCCCACGAAACAGCATAAGGAAGAGAGTTTCCCCTGCACAACACTGCATCAAAGCCTGAATCAAAAAAAGAGTCAAGCTTATTCCATTTTAACTTAAAAAAAGGGATTGAAAGCTTTTCTTTTTCCATGTTTTTTCTGAACCTTGAAAGCATTCTGGAGCTTGCATCAGAGGCAGTTACATTAAATCCTCTTTTGGCAAGCTGGATTGACGGAAACCCTGTCCCGCAGGAACAGTCAAGGATTTTTTTTGCACCCTGTTCCTTAAGCAATTCGGAAATGGACTCAGCATAAAGTTCCTTGTCGTAAAGGAACTCAATACAAGTATCCCAGACAAAATCAACAGAATTAAATCCAGTCATATACATAACTTAACATTATCAGCCTATTAAAAGTTTTTAACAGATTTTTAATCAAAAAGATAATATTTTAATTGTTTTTATTGTTTTGATTAAACATGGCATTGGATGATGTTTTCATTAAACTCGGCTTGGATTCAAAGGACAGAGAAATTTTGTTTGAGCTTGACCTGAATTCAAGGATTTCTGTTAACAAGCTGGCAAAAAAAGCAAGGCTGAAGCCAGGAACAGTGAATTACAGGATAAAAAAACTTGAAGAAAAAAAAATCATTTTAGGGTATTACACTGCAATTGACACTTCTTTGCTTGGCTTTGAACAGTTCAGAGTTTATTTAAAGTACCAGTACATTAACCCTGAACAGGAAAACGAATTAATGAATTACCTGCACGAAAACAAAATGATCTGGTGGCTTGGAAAAATTGGCGGCGAATTCGATTTGTGTTTTGTAATCTGGGCAAAAAATTCTTTTGAATTCAATGAATTCTGGAAAAAATTCATGCTAAATTACAGGAATTTGTTCCAGAAAATGAATGTTTCAGTTTACACTGAATTAACCCAGTTCAACCTTGCTTTCCTTAACCATGAAAACAAGAAAAGAATAAAAATTGTTTCAGGAAAAAAAGAAAGAATCAAGATTTCAGAAAAAGAAAGGGAAATCCTGAGAATCATTTCAGCTGATGCAAGGATTCCGTCAATCGAAATCGCAAAAAAACTCAATATTACCCCGATTCAGGCAAAATATGCCTTGGACAAAATGAAAAAACAGGGTTTAATCCAGGGCTTCAGAATAAAATTCAATTTTGACTTATTTGGATTGAATTACTATAAAGTTAACTTTAACTTAAAGGACATGAAAAAATACAATAAACTTGTTGACTTTGCATTAGAACATGAAAGAATAATTTATGTTGACCAGAGCATCGGATTTGCAGACTTTGAAATAGAATTAGTTGCTTCCTCTCACAAAGAGTTCACGGGAATAATAAAAGAAATGAAAGAAAAATTTTCTGAAATAATCAAAGACTATGATTTCATCCTTTACTCTGAAATACTTAAAATCAAGTATTTTTAAATTCTTCCGTGAATTCAAAAAGAGAAAGGATTATTAATTAAACGCGCATACTCTTTTTTGTGGTAAAAATGAAGGCATTAATTGAAGTAAAAGAACTAAAACAAGACTGGAATCCCCCTTTCCAAAAAAAAACCGAGACAAGAGAGCTTGAAATAGAAGAAGGAGCTTTATTTGAATCAAACGGCAACGGAAAAAATGTTTTTAAGCTGGTTCAGATAGGAAAAGACAGGATTTTAGTGGAATACGATATAACTTACACTAACAAAGGCCATGTTCATCCAACCAACAGGCAGATTTGGATTGCAAAAGATGAATCAGAGAGTTTTGCAGAACTATGGGGAAACAACGGGGTAACAAAAAAACTGACTTTAAAGTCATTGGTTGCATAAGGTGATAAAAATGGGTTCAGATTGTGAATGTGAATGCTGTTGCGAGCCAGAAACAAAAACTAAGGCAAAAAAAACGGTAAAGAAAAAAAAGAAAAAATAGTTTTAAAAAAAAGCCAAGGCATCTGTTTTTAATTTCTTTTAAGGCTTAATTCTTTTCATGGAATTCAAGCAGGCAATAATAGTTAGAACTGATTTAAAGATGGGCAAAGGGAAAACCGCTGCGCAATGCTCTCATGCCTCTGTTGAAGCATTAGAAAAAACAAGAACAAAGTTTCCTGAATGGGTTGAAAACTGGAGGGAAACAGGAACACAAAAAGTTGTATTAAAAGTTGAATCAGAAAAAGAATTGCTTGAATTATTTGAGAAAGCAAAAAAAGAAGTTCCTGCCGCGCTGATAAAAGATGCAGGAAGGACTCAAATAGAACCCGGAAGCATTACCTGTATCGGATTAGGCCCTGCGCCGGAAAACATTTTAGATAAGTTCACCGGAAAACTTAAACTGCTTTAATTTTTATAAAAAAACTTATTTTGTTTTCAACCCGTTTTTTCTCAAAAAAAGATAGGTTTTCCACAGCCTGTTCAAAGCGCGTCTGTTGATTGGCCTGCCCCGCAAAACACTGAAATGCAAATCAAACCCTTGCCTTTTCAGCCTTTGATTTCTCTGCGCAAGATCTGTTAAAGTGCTTAAGATAGCAGGATTTACTTCAGCTAAAGGACCAAATTTTTTTGTGAACAGTTTTTTTGATAAACTGCCAGCATTCTGTTTTCCCCTGAATCTTGGGCTTCCTTTTGGAAACTTGCGGATTAAAGGCCTTGTTCTTGAAGTTCTTGGCACAACCATAAAACCACTTAATACAGAAAATAAGAGTTAAAAGTTAATAAAAGTTATTTAATTACATTCAGATAGAGTATTTTTGGTTTAAATGAAAAAAGGCTTTTTTGACAGGGTTTACTGGATAATAGATAATTCTGATGTATTAATTGAAGTAGTGGATGCAAGGTTTCCGGAAAAAACAAGGAACAAAATAATAGAAAAACAGGTGAAAGCAAAAGGAAAACAATTAATTGTTGCATTAAATAAAAGCGATTTGGTTTCAAAAAACAATGCATTAAAAACAAAAAAAGAGCTTTCAAAAGAATTTCCCTGTGCATTCATTTCTTCAACGCAAAAAAAAGGGATAATGAAATTAAAAAAGCTTGTCCTGATTAAAACAAAAAACAAGGGAAATGTTGTCGGCGTAATAGGGTATCCGAACACAGGGAAAAGCAGTGTAATAAATGCTTTAAGCAGGAAAAAAATGAGGGTTTCAATTACAGCAGGATTAACCAGAGGCCAGCAGATAGTCAATGCAGGAAAATTCAAGTTAATTGATTCACCTGGAATAATTCCGTTTGAGGAAAGAAACGAAAATGAACTGGTTTTGATTGGAGCAAAAAACCCGTCAAAATTGGAGTATCCGGAAGATGCTGCAATAAAATTAATTGAGTTTTTGAAAGAAAAAAACCCGAAAGAACTGTTAAGGCTTGGGGCAAAAGAATTAAATGACTCGGAAAAAATTCTTGAAGAAATTGCATTAAAGAAAAAACGCTTAATGAAAGGAGGAATTCCTGACTTAAACGCTGTATCAAAACAGTTATTGCTGGACTGGCAGAAAGGAAAAATACGGGCATGATTTTTTAAGGAAATCAGGGCTTTAATTAAGAAGTTAAAGGAGGCATTAAATGAAAAAAACACTTGCTTTAATTCTGGTTATTTTTTTACTGGCTGTTTTAGCAGGATGCATTCAGCAGCCTGAAACAAAAGGAAAAGTTTCAGCTCAAACAATTCAGGAAATTCTTGCAAAAGCAAAAAACATCAACAACATTGAATACACTGTAATGTTTTCATTGGACGGAACAGAACTGCCTGCAACAATTCAGGTATGGCAGAAAGGCAATAAATACAAAATGAGTTCAGAGTATATGGGCTTTAAATCTGAAATAATTTTTGACGGAACAAACTCTTTTAATTACAGCCAAGAAGAAGACATTTATTATAAAACTGAAACCACGACAGACACAAGTGCAATAGATTTCAAGGCAATAGCTGAACAGGCACTAAAAGATGTTTCAATGAAAGAACTAGGAAAAGAAGAAATAAACGGATTACAGGCAACAATAATTGAATTCAGTTACTCTGAAGAAGGCTCAACCCCATTGCAGACAAAAGCATGGATTTCAGATGAATACGGCATTCCTGTGAAACTCGAAAGCACAACAGATGCAGGGAAAATTTCAATGGAATTAAAGAACATTAAAGTGAATTCAGTGAATGACTCGGTTTTTGTGATTCCGCAAGAAAAAATTTTTGACGAAGACATTGTTCCTGCTGAACCATAAAGCAGGAACTTTCCTTGATTTTTTTAAAGGCACCAATATTTATTAATATAAAAGCACTTTTATATTCGTGAGAAAATGAAATTAAAGGGAACAGAAAAAAGCATTATAGAAATAATAGAGAAAATGGTCAAAGAAGGCAGGCCGCAAAAAGAAATACTGACCGAATTAAAGTCTTTGGGAATAAAAGAAGACCAGGCAAGAAAACTGCTTTTATTAGGTGAAGCAGACACTTTTGCCCTGCTAAAAAACGAAATCAGGAAAATAGTGAAAGAAGACATGCAGAAAGAAGAAGACTTGTTCAGGAAACTCATAGTGGAAATTGTAAGAGAAGAAGAAAAAAAAGTAGAGGATTCTTTTTCAAAAAAAATAATCGAGTTAAGGGAAGTAATTGAAGGAAAAATGAAAGACGAAGAAAAAACCGAAAAAAAGAAAGAAAAAATGCAGGAATTAATGAAATTATTAAGCAACCCAGAAACAACTCACGGAATAAGATATGATTTTGAATCAGAGCAGATAAAAAAAGAAAAAAAGAAAAGCCACATTAAAGAGGTAAAATTATAGGTGGAATAATGCCAGAACAAAGAGAAGCAAGCATTATAGAAACAATCTCTAAAATGGTCAGAGAAGGCAAAAGCGAAAAAAAAATAGTCTCTGAATTAAAAGTACTAGGGATAAGCGAAGAACAAGCCAAAAGGCTTTTATTGCTGGCAGAAGCAGACACATTTGACTTGCTTAAAGCAGAAATAAAAAAAATTGTAAGACAGGATTTGCTGGCAGAAGAGCCTTGGATTAAAAAATACATTAAAACTCAAAGCGAAATAGAGGAAAAAAAGATTTCACAGGACTTAATGAGGGAAATGAGCAATGACTTGGATTCATACAAGCAGAAAACAAACAAAGAAGTAGAAGGATTCAAAGACATGCTTTTAAGCAAAATAAACATTTTTCAGACAAAAGTTAACTCAAACATAATGGCTTTAACCGGAGTACTACAAAAAATAAAGGATTCAACTGTACAGATAGATGAAAAAGTTGACATGGCTCAATTGGATTTAACTGAATTAAGGTTAAAAGGAACAGCAAAAAAATTACAGTTATTAAGGTTTACTTTGATTGGTTCAGGGGTAATATTCGGTTTTCTGGCAGTATACTTTGCTTTTTCTAATGTCTCTTATGGGGTAACAGATTTAGGGACAGTAGGAATATTTTTTGGAATGATAATGGTTGCTCTGGCGCTGTTATTCATGGCGTCAAAGACTTAAAAAAAAAAAAGTAAACAAAAAAAACTATTCCAGTATCTGGTTTTTTGTTTTATTGTATTCCTGCAGGTTAGTTTTAGCTTTTTCCAATAAAATCTTGTTTCGAATGCCTTTTTCTTTGCTTGACAAAAAGTCAATTTTACTGATTAATTCTTCCATTAAAACCTGCATTCAAACCACTTTAAAAAAATCACATTCATTCGCAAAACAGCACTAAAAATTAGGTAAAAAAGTGCTTTTAAATCAATGCTTTTCAGGAAAAAAAAGCAAAGATTCAACTAAAAAAACAAAGTGTTTTTATGCTAAAATTCTTTCAATATCCTTAAAACACACAAGAGATTACCGCACATAACATAATTTCATCCACCCAAACCAAGCCTTATGGCTAACTCCATCCCAAAAAACAGGAATAAAATTAGAGTTAGGAAAAAACAAATGAATAAGCTTAATAAAAAAAGCTGTTGCAGAAAAAGCAATGAGTTGAAACTTGTTCTTTTATCATTTCTTTAAATAATCTATTCTTTGCCCAATTTTATTTTTTGCTTTTCTGGCGGCAATCTCTAACCCAGCTAATGTTTGAAGATTACCAAGTGTTCCATTGCCAGCATCCAATGCTCTTTTTGCCTTAGCTACATCTCGCCCTAATTTATACATGTATTTGGTATATTCCATAAAAAGTTGCGTTAAAATTTTTCGTTTAAAAGCAGGGCTTTTCACACCATTAAGCTTAAGTTTGATTACTTGTTCCACATCTTTAAAACGAACTTGGCCGTTTTGCACCACTTTTAAAAATCGTTTTCTTAACTCTTGCTCACGAGCCTTTGCACGTTGAGTTGGAGTTGCTTTAATACGACGCAAGTGTTTTCTCGTGCCCGAAGAAAATCTGTTAAAACTATTTTTTCTTGTCATTAAATAAATAATGTGAATTTATTATTTATAAAACTTTGCAAAATCAACTGCCACTTAACAAAAATACCAAAAACCAAGAAATCAACTGAGTTCTTGACAGAACCCTAAAAAAAGTTGGTTAAAAATTCAACTAAAAGCAAGGGAATTTATTTCCTAAAAATAGCATGTGTTTTGTACTCTGCTGCTTTTTTCTGGTCAATAGCCTGAACTATTTTCAGAAGCGCTTTTGCCCCTTCCTTAAGAGAAGCTGACCCCATGCCATATGGAAAATCTTCTAAATCTTCTAAATCTGGAGTTGCTTTTTTCAGAGCCAATGAATCAAAAGCCTTGCTAAAACGGTCGATTTCAGTAATTACTTTCGGAAGCAATCTTCTTCTTAATGGTCTTACATGAGAAGTCTGTGAAAGCGGTTTCCTTGCTGTTTTTTCTATTGTTCTAAAAGCAGACAACACATCATTAACTTCTTTAAAAAACCAACTACGATTTTCAGGATCGCAGGCCCACGATAACC
Source organism: archaeon (assembly GCA_043819075.1). Lineage (GTDB taxonomy): Archaea > Iainarchaeota > Iainarchaeia > Iainarchaeales > 1-14-0-10-31-34 > 1-14-0-10-31-34. The sequence goes on along the minus strand of JBDRFE010000002.1, from coordinate 105,632 downwards.
AATCTGCATTAGACTTTAATGCAAATTTACGTGCTTTTACAACTCTGCGTTTTCTGCGGCTTCTACCAGATCTTCTTACAGCTGCTTTTAAGTTAGTACCAATTTTTTTAACGATTTTCAATGCTGGCATAACTACCCCAAATATTAGTTGTATTGGATGTATTTAATTCTATCTAAAAAAAAGTTTATTTTAATACGGCCTGTTTTCCAAGAATTACATTAAGGTTTTGTGATTTCCTAAAAGCATCTTTTTTTGAAATAGCATAAGATTTTGGTTTTTTTGCAAAATCATCTGGCTTCAAAAAAAACCAGCCTTTTTGGGGAATCTTCCAGGCAACAAAAACTTCTGTGCCGGAAATCTCACCCCATTTAATCAATTCAGTCATTTGCTCAATAGAAACATTCAAGTAGTTGGAATTCCATGCCTTGCACTCAAAAGAAAGCTTTTTTTCAGGGCTCAAAGCAACAATATCAGGGGCAGGCAAAATTGTTGCACCAGAACCAGCAATCCTCACACACCCAAAACCATTATTATAGATTATTCTGAGCAATTCTCTTTCAGCGTTAGCGCCTTTATTGTAGTGAGCCATAAAAAAACCCTGTTCTTTCCGCAAAAAGCGGATTTAAACATAATAATTTATATGCGTTTGTTTTATTAAATCTTTAACAGAATTAGAGTTTTTTAATTAAAATTTAATTCATTATTAAAATTAAAAGTTTTAAATGAAAGAAATAATTGACGTTCATGTAAAGCCTGGCTCAAAAAAATTTGAAGTCCTGGGTTTCAATGAATGGAATAACATCCTTGAAATAAAAACAAAAGAAAAACCTATTCAAGGCAAAGCAAACAAAGAGTTGGAAAAAGAATTAAAAAAAATTCTTGAAACCGAAGTAAAAATAATTCAAGGACTAAAATCAAAAAACAAGAAATTAATGATTGAAAACAAAACAAGAAAAGAAATCATTAAGTTAATAGAAAAAAACAAGAAACTCTGATTCTACACCTTTTCCAAAAGGTGTAACAAAAAGTATGGCACAAGGCCATACTGAAATTAAAAAAAACAAAATTATAAAAAGGTGATTATTTAATGGGAAAAACTTACATTAACACAGTAAAATACAACATCAAAGCAAAATTTGAAATACAGGGCCTGGTAGACAAACACGACATAATCGGTGCAGTATTCGGCCAAAGCGAAGGCTTAATCGGAGAAGACCTTGACTTAAGGGAACTCCAAAAAAACGGGAAAATCGGCAGAATAGATATTTTTCCGTCCCCCGAAAACGGAAAAACCGTCGGCTCATTAATTGTGCCTTCATCTCTTGACATGGTGCAGACATCAATTCTTGCAGCAGCAGTTGAATCAATTGAAAAAGTAGGCCCATATGAATCAAAGTTTGCAGTAGAACAAATAGAGGACACTAGGACAAACAAAAGAGAAGAAATAAAAAAAAGAGCAAAAGAATTATTAGGAAAATTTTTGCAGGAAAGCACTGGTTCAGGCGAGATGTCAGAAGAAGTAAGAGAATCAGCCAGAATATCAGAAATCAAGGCATGGGGACCTGAAAGGCTTCCCGCAGGACCAGACATAGAAAAAGAAGAAGAAATAATTTTAGTTGAAGGAAGAGCAGACGTATTAAACCTTTTAAGGAACGGAGTAAAAAATGTTGTAGGAATGAATGGCTCAAAAATACCTGAATCAATTCCAGAATTATGCAAAAGAAAAACAGTCACAATGTTTTCTGACGGCGACAGAGGCGGAGAACTAATCCAAAGACAGTTAATGGATTCAGCTAAAATAGATTTTCTTGCAAGAGCTCCGGACGGAAAAGAAGTTGAAGAACTCCAAAAAAAAGAAATCACAATGGCTTTAAGGAAAAGGATTCCGGCAAAAGACATTGCAAGAAAACAGACTTTTTTGAAGCCAAGAAGCTTTCCGCCAAAATTTTCTTCTTCTTTCAGGCCAAGAACTGAAATGAGAAGCAATAACTTTAGCCCAACTCCAAGACCATTAAACAGAGGATTTGAAAGGCCAAGAGAATTTGATTCACCAAGAACATTTGATTCACAAAGGCCAAGGCCATTTGATTCAAGAAGCATCAGGCCATTCAGTCCAAGGAACAGGTTTTCAGACGAAAATCCAATTAGGCCGATTCTTTCACTTCCAGCAACAGAAGAAGAAAAAACAAAATTTAATCCAATAATGGATTCAGTTAAAGGAAAAATGGAAGCAGTTTTAATGGATGAAAAAGGCCGTGAAATAAAAAGAACAAAAATAAGGGAATTAATTCCAGAGCTAAAAACACAAAAACAAGTTGAATCCATTGTATTAGACGGAATAATAACCAAAAGGCTATTAGATGAAGCAAAAAACCATTCAGTGAAATATGTTGTCGGAGTAAAAAAAGGAAAACTAGAGGAAACACCAGAAATAAAAACTCTCGTAATGTAAATAAAAAACAGTGCCAGCACGGGTTTACGCCGTGCGTTTTGGCACCACTAAAACTTTTGGTTTTAGTGTGCACTTAATTCCTTTTTGGAATTAAGTTGCAACCTGCCTTTTGGAAAAGGCGGGGCTCGTGGTCTAGTGGTATGATGCGACCCTTACACGGTCGAGACTGGCGGTTCGATTCCGCCCGAGCCCAATTAAATAATTTTTGTAAAACTGATTTTTGCCGCAGGCAAAAATGGTTTTTGGCAACTTGCCTTTTTCTCAAAAAGGCAGAACAAAAGCATTAAATACATTGAATAATATTATTTATTTACTTTCTTTTAGGAGGGTTTAATGGTGAATAATATGTATAGAGCAGTGATTTTTGCAGGAGTAGTGTTTTTTGTTTTAATCATAGCTGTTTTTTGGAGCGTAAACAATGCACAGACAACAGGAAAAGCAGTTTTAGACGAACAGCAAAAGCAAAAAGCAATATCAAAGCAATGCGCAAACAACTGCGACCAGCAAATTCAGGCAGGAGAATTAGACTGCGACTGGATTGAATGCCACGAAAAATGCCAGATAGGGCAGACATGCCAGAAAAACAGTTGATTGCATGAAATGCCTTAGATGCGGCTCAATAATGTTGCTTCAGAGAACAGAGCATAGAGGGGAAGAAGAAGTTGAAGTATGGCAGTGCCCTTCATGCTCTAAAATCTCTTTAGAGCCAAGCAAAAACAAATGGGTTAAATTTGATGAAAAACCCCAGTTTTAAAAACTATTTCTATTCAATCATTATTTACGCGACTGTGGTTCAGTGGTAGAATTGGAGCTTGCCAACAAACTTTTCCAAAAGTTTGATCAAAAAAACCTTTTTCAAAAAAAGGTTTAACAAAAACGGTTTTTGCTTTGCAAAAACTTATTGTTTTAGTACAGTACGGCTTTATGCCGTACATTTTGATACAACTTTTAAAAAAGTTGTGCAGTAAGCTTCGGACTCGGGTTCGATTCCCGGCAGTCGCATCGTCGCGCTTCGAGCGCGAGCACCGACTCGCTTCCGTGCGAGTGTGACGGCGCACGGCATAAAGCCGTGCTAGCACCACTTTACGTGGTACGCGTACACCAGCCGAACGTGACGGCTGCGGCATAAAGCCGTATGTGCTTCGCATCGCGGTTTCGCCCGCGAGAAACGAAAAACATCAACCAATTACTTTGTAATTGGTTATTAATTTGTGCTGACTAAAACAGTATTTCTGTGTTAAACAAAAAAAATAAAGTTTAATAACTTTTTATTACAGTAATTAGTCTGCACAATTGGCGAAGCAAGCTCGGCACAGTTTCGGCTGTGCGGTACGAAGCACGGCATAAAGCCGTGCAAGCTCTATCGAGCCAAAAGCGAAGATAGTGCTTCGTGCTCAAACGGCGAAACGTTTGCGTCCATAGTCTAGTGGTATGACGTGAGCCTTCCAAGCTCAATGTCCGGGTTCGATTCCCGGTGGGCGCATTCACGCTTTCGAGCGTGAGTGCCGAAAAATGTCAACCTATGCTTTGCATAGGTTATTAATTTATAGTAATTAAACCACTAATTCTTTTATGAAGCAAAAAAATAACAGGAAGTTCATTGAAGACATTGCATTGCAGAGAATGTACAGGCTAATGGACCTTGCTTTAATTGAATGGGAAAAACATCCTGAAAGAAGTTTGGATTACTTAAAGTTAATGAAAAAAATCGGGATGAGGAATAAAGTAAAAATTCCAAAAGAACTGAAAAAACTTTACTGCAAAAAATGTTTTTCTTTATTGCTTGAAAGCAAAGACAAAGAAGTGAGAATAAAAAACAAGGTTTTGCTGGTTAAATGCAAAAACTGCGGGAAAATAAAAAAAGTTTTTCCGGAGAAAAAAAAGGAATGCATTGTGTTAGGCATTACTGGAAGCATTGGAACAGGAAAAAGCACTGTATTAAAAGAATTTGAATCAAACGGCTTCAAAGCATTGAATGCAGATACAATAGCCAAAAAAGAAATGCTGAAAGTAAAAGAAGAGTTAAAAGAAATAATTGGAATAGAAGCTGTTTCAAAACATGGAATTGAATTCCAGAAAATCGCAAAAATTGTTTTTAATAACAGGAAAAAATTAGCTGAATTAAATGAGTTAATTCATCCTTTAGTGAGAAAAAAACTTGAAGAAGAAGCCAGAGGAGAAAAACTTGTTGCAATAGAAATTCCTTTATTGTTTGAATCAGGAATGCAGGATTTATGCGACAAGATCTTAGTGATTTATTCAAAAAAAGATAAAATGATTGAAAGAAAAGAAAAGCTTGGAATGCAAAAAGAAGAGGTTTTAAAGAGATTAAAAAACCAGCTGCCTGCAGGAAGGAAAAAAAAGAAAGCCGATTTTTTGGTTGAAAACAATGGAACTTTAAAGGAATTGCAGGAAAAAATTAATGATTTAAGCAATAAAATTAAAGGCGAAATTAAATGAAAACAGGGATTTATGCAGGAAGCTTTGACCCAGTTACATTCGGGCACATGGACATAATTTCTAGGGCAGAAAAACTGTTTGATGAAGTAATTGTATTGGTTGCAGAAAACAAGAGAAAAAAAAACTGGTTTTCTTTAGAAGAAAGAAAGCAAATGCTTGAAGAGCTGTTCAGCAAAAAAAAGAACATTAAAATTGAAGTATTGCATGGATTGCTTGCAGAGTACATGAAACAAAAAAATTACAGGTTTGTTATCAGAGGGTTAAGGGCAATAAGCGATTTTGAATACGAATTCCAGCAGTCAACAGTCAATAAAGGCTTGAATGAAAACATTGAAACAGTTTTTTTAATGACAGAGCCAAAATACTTTTACATTAACTCCACTCTTATAAAAGAAATTGTTTCACTGAAAGGCAGGGTAAAAGAGTTCGTGCCAGAAACAGTTGAAAAAAAACTGCTTGAAAAAACAGCCCAAAAACGCAAGGAATAAGTATAAAAAGATTCTTTTAAATAAAATAGTAATAGAATAAAGCAAATTAACTCTATTATTTGCTATTTTAATGCTTTTTATGCTTTTATTGAGGAGGGCATTTTAATGACCACAGCATTTGACGTGCCAGGAACAGAATTAATACAAGAAATAGCCAAAGAATTAAGGCAAAACAAGAACATAGTTCAGCCTGAATATGTTGACTTTGTTAAGACAGGCGCCCACAGGGAAAGAAGCCCATCACAAGAAGACTGGTATTACATCAGAATGGCTTCAATTTTAAGGAAAATTTACTTTGACGGGCCAGTGGGAACAGAATCCTTGAGAAGCTATTATGGCGGAAGAAAAAACAGGAAAGTAAAACCACACAAGCATGTTAAAGCAGGCGGAAAAATAATCAGGAACTGCCTGCAGGCACTAGAAAAAGAAGGATTAATAAAAAAAGAAAAAAAAGGAAGAACTGTTACAACAAAAGGAATTGTATTGCTTAATAAGAGCTCTAAAAACGTTTTAGCTTACTTAAGAGAACATCCAAAAACAGAAAAGAAAAAAAATTTGACTCTTGCAAAAGAAAAAGCTGTTTCACAGGAACCGGCAAAAGAGAAAGAAAAAGGGAAAGAAAAAGATGAACCCAGAAGAGATAAAGGAAAAAAAAGCAAATGAGCTGAAAGAAAGGTATTCTGAAGAAATAAAACAGCAGGAAAGGCAGATTGAATTAGAGAACCAGATTGACTCTGCAATGAAGCTTGTTCTGGCAGAAGAAGCAAGAGCAAGGCTGTCAAATGTAAGGCTGGTTAACAGGGAATTATATTTGAAGGCAGCACAAAGCCTTATCTACCTTTATAAGACAGGAAAAGTGCAGGGAAAAGTCCAGGAAAAAGAACTCAAAAAACTGTTAGAGCAGTTGTCAGCAAAAAGAGAAATAAGCATTAAAAGAAAATAAAACATTATTCAAAAAAAAAGGGTGTGAAAAAAATGGCCAGATACAAGGAAAAAGAAAAAAAAGATTTCCTGATTTCAGCCAGGAAAAAAATCGGGCCTGGCTTAACCAATGCACCTGTATGGATTGTGCAGAAAAAAGGGGAAAGAGTCTGGAACAAAAAACAGAAAAGGCACTGGAAACAAGTTGACCTTGGAAAACTTTATTTAAAATCAAAAAACAAGGAGAAATGATTGCAGATGGCAGAAGATTACACAATTCCTTTGAAAAGCGTGTTCAGCAAGCCTAAAAGAGGCAGGGCAAAAGCAGCAATAAATGCAATAAGAAAATTCATTAAAAAACATAAAAGGCTGGAGGGAAGCCAGTTTTCAATTTCAAAAGAAGTAAACGAAAAAGTCTGGGAGAACGGAATGTTTGGAATCCCAAGAAAAATTGAAGTTCAGTTAAAAGAAATAAACGAAAAAACGTTTGTTTTCCTCAAAGGCGGAAAAGAATTAAAGGAAATGGAAAAACAGGCAAAAGAAAAAAAGAAGGAAACAAAAAAAGAGGAAACAAAAGAAGAAAAAGCAGATGACGCAGAAAAAGAGAAAGAGAAAATAAGAAAGCTTGAAGAAAAAAGGCAGAAGGAACTGAACGCAGAAAAAGCTGAATTCAAAAGAAAGCAAAAAGAGTAAAATAAAATGAATATACAGAAAAAATCCATGAGAGGGAGCCCTTTCATAGGAATTTTTGCAAGCGTTACAGAAAAAATCGGATTGTTTCCTGTACAGATTGACGCAAAAGAAATAGAAAAAATAGAGGAATTTTTTGAAATAGAAGTAGTGCAGGCAAGCATTGCAAACAGTTCATTGATTGGCTGTTTAGTCAAAGGAAACAGCAAAGGATTTATTGTTCCGGAAATAACAGAGGAAAAAGAAATTGAATTCCTTCAGGAAAAAGGAATAAAAATAAAAGTGGTAAAAGGATTAACTGCTTTAGGGAATCTGGTTGCAGTGAACGATTTTGGCGGAATTGCAAGCCCTTTAATTGAAAAAAAAACTTTCAGCGAAATAAAGCGTTTTCTTGGAGTAAATTTAAAGCAAATGAACATAGCCAACAGTGAAGTTGTTGGATCATGCATTGTTGCAAGCAATAAAGGGTTTATAGTGCATCCTGAAATAAAAGAAAAAGAATTAAAGGAAATCGAATCAATATTTAAAGTTAAAGGAGCTCCTTCAACAGCAAATTACGGTGACCCTTTTGTGGCAAACGACATACTGGCAAACTCCAAGGGCGTATTAATAGGAGAATACACTTCAAACGCTGAAATGCTCATGATAGATGAAGGTTTAAGGAGAGATTAAACATGGAAAAAAAATTATTTGAAGCAGCTGCCACTGTCAGCTGGCACCAGAGAACGACATTCGCTTGCGCTCAGTCCTTCTGTAAAAGCACAGCACGGTGTAAAGCCGTGCAAGCTCTATCGAGCAAAAGCGAAGATAGTGCACGCACACCAACCGAGCGTGACGGTTGAGGGGGAATAAACATGGAAAAAAAATTATTTGAAGTACAGGGAAAAATAAAAAGCAAGAAAATGGAAAAAAACTTTTCTAAAACAGTTAATTCATTGAATGAAAACACTGCAATAGAACAGGTTTTCAGCCTGTTCGGCTCAAAAAACAAGCTTAAAAGAAATTTAATTGAAATAATTGAAGTAAAAGAAGTGAAGGTGAAATAATGGCAGAAGAAAAATCAGTTGTATTAAGCGGAAACCAGATAATGACTGCTTTTGCACAGGAAAAAATGAGATTAGAAGAAACAAACAGAGGCATTAATTCAGTCCAGGCTATTCTGGAAGAAATATTGTTTGCAAAAGAAAGCCTTAATGCAATAAAAAAAACAAAGAAAGGCGAAAAAGCAATGGTTTCACTGGGTGCAGGAGTTTATCTGGATGTATTAGTTGACAAAAGCACTAAAGTAAAGTCAAGCAGGGCCGGAGGCGTGATAATAGAAAAAGAAACCTCTGCGGCAATAGAAGAAATAGAGCAAAGAGAAAAAGAAACAATTGAAAAGCTTGAGCAACTGGAAAAAGTGCAGAGAGCAAGCTATGCAAACCTTAATGCATTAGGCCAGATGATAACCCAGGCAGAAAAATCATTTAAAAAATAATTGAGATTAATATGTTTGGCTTCCTGAAAAAAAAAATTGATTCTTTTGCAGAAAAAGTTAAAAGCAAGCTTGAAAAAAAAGAAGAACTGGTTCTAAGAGAAGAAGGCAAGCCTGCTGAAGAAACAAAAAAAGAATTAATTGAATTGATTAAAGAAGAAAAAGAAACTGAATTAAAAGAAGAATTAAAAAAAGAAAAAATTCCTGTTGCAGAAGAAGAACTTGAACTGGAAGAAGGCTTGACAGAAGAAGAAAAAGAAGTTTTGGCTGAAATAAAGGAAAAAGAAAGACAAGAAGAACTGGAAAAAGATGCTGGGAAAAAAAAGGAAAGAAAAGAAGCAGTAAAAGAATTTGAAGAAAAAAAAGAAAGGCAGATAAAAGAAAAAGCTGAAAAAGAAGCTTTAACTGAAAAAGCAGAGCCTGTTTTTGAAGAAGAATTTGAAGAAGAAATTGAAAAAGAACTGGAAGAAAAAAAAACAGGAAGAGAAGTTCAGGAAAAACAGGAAGAAGAAACAGAAGAAAGAACAGGAAAACCTGAACTTGAAAAAACCTGGGCGCAGAAAAAAGCTGAAACAGATTTGCTGAAGGAAAGAGAATTAAAGGCAAAAGTTTCGCTTACTTCAGGAATAAAAAAGTTTTTCACAGGAAAAATAAAAATAGAAGAAAAAGACGTAAAAGATTTTTTGGAAGAATTTGAGCTGGCTTTGCTTGAATCAGATGTAGAACAGCAGACTGCTGAAAAAATTGTGAAAGAAATAAAAAAAGAATTAATCGGAAAAGAGATTTCAGGAAAAAACATTTCAGAGGAATTAAAAAAAGAGATTGCATTGATTCTTGAAAGAATAATGGATGCCCCGCAGATTAACCTCAAAGAAAAAATGAGTTCAAAAAAGCCTTTTGTAATACTTTTTTTAGGGCCAAATGGCGCGGGAAAAACAACTTCTATTGCAAAAATTGCATTTAAGTTTAAAAAACAGGGAACAACAGTTATTCTTGCGGCAGCAGACACTTTTCGTGCTGCTTCAATTGAACAAATTGAAAAGCACTCTGAAAGAATTGGCGTAAGATTAGTAAAACACCAGTATGGAAGCGATCCAGCTGCAGTAGCATTTGATGCAGTAAAAGCAGCTGAAGCAAAAAACATTGACTTGGTGCTGATTGACTCTGCAGGAAGACAGGACACTAACATGAATTTAATGAATGAACTCAAAAAAATTGATAAAGTAGTTAAGCCTGACTTAAAGATTTTTGTAGGCGAGGCAATGGCAGGAAATTCTTTGTTTTTGCAGGCAAAAGAATTCAACGAAAAAATAGGGTTTGACGGATTTATTTTAACTAAAATTGATACTGACGCAAAAGGCGGAACAGCAATTTCTTTGGTTAGCGAGCTAAAAAAACCAGTTATTTTTGTCGGCACAGGACAAGGTTACGAGGATTTAATTGAGTTCACGCCAAAATTCATTACAGACAGAATCATTAAATGAATTGCAAAACTATTAATTAATTTCCTCTCAGAAACTATTTTGTAAAGTGATTTAAATGGGTTTAGGCGAACAGTTAAGGAATGCAATGGAAAAAATAAGGAATTCTTCTTTGTTAGACAAGAATACAGTAAAAGAAGTAAGCAAAGAAATTCAGAGAGCATTAATTTCATCTGATGTGCAAATAGAATTAGTGCTTCAGCTAACAAAAAGAATTGAAGAAACAGCATTCAAAGACCTTCCAACAGGAATCAACAGAAGAGAGTTTATTGTAAAAAACACTTACGATATTTTAGCAGAAGCTTTAGGCGGAAAAAAACCTGTATTAGAAAAAACTCCTGAAAAAATTTTAATGCTTGGATTGTTTGGAGCAGGAAAAACAACTACTTCAGGCAAGCTGGCAAAATATTATTCAAACAGAGGAAAAAAAGTCGGATTAATCTGCGCTGACACTTTTCGTCCTGCGGCTTTCGAGCAGTTAAAACAGCTGTCAGAAAAAATTGAAGTGCCTTTTTTTGGATTAGAAGAAGAAAAAAATGCCGCAAAAGTCGTAGAAGAAGGAATGAAAAAATTCAGGGAATTTGATTTAATCATCGTTGATTCAGCCGGAAGAAGCTCTTTGGATGAAAAATTAGTTAAAGAAATAAAAGAAATTAATTCAGCTTTAAAGCCGGATTTAACCCTGCTTGTACTGGGAGCAGATATAGGCCAGATAGCAGGAAAACAAACCAAAGCATTCCATGAAAGCGTCGGAGTAAACGGCGTAATTTTGACTAAAATGGACGGTTCAGCCAAAGGAGGAGGAGCATTAATTGCCTGTTCTATTACTAAAGCGCCGGTTTATTTTATTGGAACCGGAGAAAAAATGAATGACTTGGAAGAATTTGATGCAACAAGGTATTTAAGCAGAATCATGGGTTACGGCGATTTACAAGGGTTATTGGAAAAAGTCAAAGAAGCAACTGAATTCGAGGAAGTTGACTTAGAAGAATTAATGAAAAAAGAATTCAATTTAGATGTATTTTACAAGCAATTAAAGGCTGCAAGAAAAATGGGTCCATTGAATAAGGTAATGGAAATGATGGGCTTAAGCCAGCAGATTCCAAAAGAACAAATGCAGTTAGGTGAAGAAAAACTGGATTCATTCAAGCAAATAATGGATTCAATGACAAAAAAAGAAAAATTAGATCCTGAAGTATTAAATCATTCAAGGATTTTAAGAATAGCAAAAGGTTCTGGAAAAAAAGAAGAAGATGTAAGAGAATTAATCAAGCAATACAAGAAAATGAAGAAAATGTTCAAGCAGATGAAAAAACTGTCTGACCCGGAAGCATTGCAAAAAAAAGGTGCAATGGAAAAATTAATGAAAAAATTCGGAAAACAAAAAAAAGTGAAATTCAGGTGAAAAGATGAAAAAACCTGTTAGAAGAAAAACATACACTGATAGGCTTTTCAGACGTTTTTCTCAGATAGCAGGGGTGCCGGTAAAAAATTTGATGCCTCGTAAGTACAAGAACTTTGTAAATTATTTTGGTTACTATGATCCCGCCAGTCACGCAGTGCATTTAACAGGAAACCAAAAATTAGATGAACATGAAATAAGGCACGGCCTCCAAAACCTAATAATGTTTCCAGACGGAAACAGGTACCAGAAAAATCCAAAAATAGAAAAGCAAAAAATAAAGGAACGCAGGAAAATGAGAAGCAACTTTACTGAACCCACAAATGCAAGCCCTGAAGAAACAGCAGATACTGCTATTAATAGATCATTACATTTGGATTCTAAAAAAGAGGGTTATGCAAGTACATTACAATTAATCAAAAGCCACGGAGAAGATGCAACATTATTGTTGTGGGCGTCTCCTCCAGAAAAAAGAACTGCAACACAAATACCTGCATGGGAAAAAGAAATGATGCAAAAAGGCTATTTAAAACCTGAAGGCGGAATGACAAAAAAAGGATTACAGTATTTTAGGAGAAAACTCCAGACCGCAACAGTCTGGAAAAGATTAAAAGAAATAGAAGAAACAAGAATACAGGAAACAAGGAGAAGAATAGAAAAAAAACAAAAAAGGTGATTAAATGAAAATAAATGTTGGTTCAGCTAACCCTGTAAAAATAAAGGCAGTAAAAAATGCTTTTGAAAACTATTTCAAAAAAGTTGAAGTAAAAGGAACTGAAACTAAAACTACAATCAGGGAACAGCCATTAAATTTAATTGAAATAGTTAATGGGGCAAAAACAAGGGCAGAAAAAGCGTTCACGCAAGGCAATTGTAATTATTCTGTGGGAATTGAATCAGGAATACATTATTTTCCTGCAGGGCTGGATTACATGGAAATAACTGTTGCAGCAATATTTGACGGAAAAGAATTTTTTTTCGGAACAAGCCCTTTATTTAAGTACCCAAAAAAAGCGACTTATTTACTGCTACAGGGAAAAGACGATGTTAATACTGCTTTTGCAAAATTATTCGGAAAAGAAAAAGACATTGGAAAAAAACAGGGCGCAGTAGGAGAATTAACTAAAAGAAAAGTTGACCGCACAAAATTCAATGAAATGGCTGTGTTAATGGCTTTAATGGGAATAGTAAGCAAAGAATTCTTTGAATAAATTATTTTTGCGTTTTTTGCCACAATTTCATTGCTTCAGAAGCAGTAAAGCCATGGCTTCTTGCAATATTCAAGAACACTTTCAGCGAATGCCTTGGCTGGCTACTGAACTTTCTTGCAAGCTTTTGGGTGCTCTGGTCTGCAGAACTCCTTAAATTCCATTCATCAATCCTAAAACGCGGTTTAATGTTTCTTTTTGTTAAAGGCATTTAATTACCTGAAAAAATAATGGTTTCAGTCTTTTTTAACCTTTTCTTTGTTTAATTTAAAGTGATTACAATGATTTTATTGTTAAGGCAGGCAGTGATTTTAATCGGAAGCCTGTTAGGGGCTTACACTGATTTCAAGACAGGATATATTTTTGACAAAATAACTTATCCCATGATTGCAGCAGGAATTCTCTTGAATTTATTTGAGTTAGGAAAAGAAATTTCAATTGAAAAGTTCTTGGAACTTTTTTCTGTCGGAATACTGGTTTTTGTTTTAGGGTATGGAATGTATTTTTTAGGCAAAATCGGCGGAGGAGACGTAAAATTATTTACCGGGATTGCACTGCTTCTGCCATTTGACGCAGGAGTATTTCCGTTAAACATTTTTGTATTAAACGCATTAATCTGGGCTGGAATAAGCTCACTTGTATTTTACGGGGTATATTACACAATAAAGTATGCAAGAAAAGGAATTAAATTAAAAGAAAACCTTGAAGGAATAAAAAAAGCCGCTGGAATCGGAATACTGCTTTTGTTTTATTTTTTCCTGATTTATTCAATGGGAATGGAAAAAATAATCATTGTTTTAATGATTCCATTAAGCATTTCACTTGTATTCATTGCATTAGAAAAAGGGATTAAAAAAAATTTTTTCCTCAAAAAAATTCCATTAAAAGAAATGGAAGAAGATGAATTAATTGCATTTGAATTCGAAGAAAAAAACACAATAAAAAAACTGAATTTAGGGATAAAAGGGATTTTAGGGGAAAAAGAAAAAAAAGAACTGGAAAAAGCAGGAATAAAAGAAATATTTGTTTACAGGAACCTGCCAAAATTCGGGCCATTTATTTTTGTAGGAGTATTAATTAACCTTGCTTTCCCTGAACTATTAATTAACTTGTTTATTTAGTTTTGGCAGTACAACAAAAGCAAAAACTGTCACAATAACTGCTGCAATCCAGAAATTAATTATGTCAGTGTAGCCTAAAATTGAAAGAAAAAAAATAAGCAAAAGCAATGCAATTAAAAGAAAAACAATTAGTTTGGTGAACAGCTTATTCATTTTTTGTTCCCCTGAAAGAGATTCCTTCAACAGAAATTTCAGCCGGCTCGCTTATTTTTCCTTTTACCTCAAATTTTATGTCAAGGAATTTTTCTGCAACAGAAATATTGTTTAAAGTATGATGGGTTAAACAAGAGGTTTCAAGAGTTGAATGCCCTTTAGCTAAAGCCATGAAAGGAATTAACTGGTCGGATAAATGCATGTCAACAGGCTTTTTTGACCCAATTTCTTTAATTAATTCTTCTGCCGCAAGCTTTCCCGGGCGCTTGTTTTTTTCCTGCACTGCACTTACCCCAATTCTTGTTTTGTCGTCAAAAAATGCAATCAAAGTTATTCCAGCGCCTTTTTCATCTATTGCTTCATTGAATTCAGTTACTTCCTCAAAATCAGGGGACAGCTTTTCTATAAGGGTTTTTTTTGCTGAAGCCAGCATATTAGCTGAAGCCTCTTTTGGCAGACCGGTTGAATGCGAAATAATTTTAATGAATTTCAGCCTGCCTTGTTCAACTTTATAAAACGGTTTTAACGGAAGATTAGATGAAGCCTTAGAGAAAAAAACAAATCCTTTGCCTTCAGGGTAATAACCTCTTCTCTTCAAATCCAGAGAAAATTTTGCTCCCATAGAAGAAATAAACGGGAAAAAAACGTCTTTTGTGTAATTAAATGAAGGCGCAAACGGAACATCTGTTCCGCCTAAAATTTTAAAAGAAGCTTTTGCTTCAGAAAAAACCAATGGAAGGGTTAAAGACTGCAACAATAAAGTAATAGAGCCTGCTGTGCCGATGTTAACAGAATAATTGCCGTCTTTTAGTTCTTTTGGGTAAAAAACAATTTTTTTTGAACCCAAAAAATTTCCTTTTACTTTTGCGCGAGAAATTTTTGCCAGAGTATTCAAGCCGGTTAAATGCTGTTGGGCTAAGCCTGTCTTAGGCCTGTTTGCACGAATATTGAATACTAGAACAGGCTTTTTCAGCACAGAAGACAAAGAAATTGCTGTCCTAAGGCATTGCCCGCCAGAGCGGCCGTCAATCTGAATTAAATCTTTTTGCATGAATTAACTTTATAAGGAATAAATTAATAATAAATGTTTAATCAGGCAGAAGATGCGCGCTTGTAATAGTTTTTTCCTGTTCTTTTTATATAAACTGTATAATGGCTTACGCCAGCTTGTTCTGCTATCTGCTTATCATTCAGCTCTCCTTGTTCAATGAGTTTTCTGATAAGAGCTTCTTTTTCCAAAGGAACCCTAACACCTCTCTTTTCGTTTAGTTTGGGTTTTATGATTTCTTCATTAACACCAAGTGAATACACTGAAAACCAAGAAACACCACATTTTTCTGCAATTTTTTTTATTGACAAGCGAGAAGTTTTTAAGTCATTAATAATTGATGCTCTCATAGCATCAGACAATTCTTCTCTTGCCCCGCCCCATTTTCCTTTTCTTTGCAGTTCTTCACGCGACCTTAACCGAAAAATTTTGTTAACTAAATTCACAAAATTTTCACTTAACTTAAAAGGCCTATGAAAGCGCTTTGAAAGAATTTCAGATGCTTCTATTGCAATTTGTTTTAAAGTTTTATTTCTTTCAACAACAATTTTGTTTGCAACCAAAAGCGAAACTAAAGGATGTGCGAGCCCTTTGCCAAAAATAAACTCTTTTCTTAGTGGGTGCTGCCTGCCCCACAAAAAAATAGTCTGGTTTTCTGACAGCAAAGAAAAAGACTTAAAATCACTAAACTTCAAAGAACTCCAATCAGAAAGAGTTTTTTTAAGCAAAGAAAGCATCTTGGTTGGAGGTGAATACGCTTTAGGTTTTTTGGCCGGGAGGCTTCTAAGCAAAGGCGTTCTTGAAGAAGGTTTTCTTCCACCAACTAACTTTCTTTTCTTCACAGGCCTAGGCATAAAAGCATTTAATACAATAAAATTAATAATAAGATTTTTACCTAAACTTTAAGTGATTAAATGAATATTCTTGTAACTGGTTCAGCTGGATTCATCGGAAAAGAGCTTTTAAAAGAGCTGAGAAAAGAAAAACATAATACAATAGAGTTTGATTTAAGCAAAGGACAGAATTTATTGAACCCAAAAGATTTGGATGCATTAAAGGGAGCTGAAATAGTCATTCATTTAGCAGCACTCCTTGATGAAAGCAAAACACTGGAAGAATTAAATACAGTTAATGTAAAAGGAACTGAACTGCTTTTAGAGAAATGCGTTGAATTCAAAATAAAAAAATTCATTTACTTGAGTACAGTAGGGGTAATGGGAAACATAACAAAGCAGGCGGATGAAAACACTTCTTTGAATCCACAAACAAAATACGAGAAAACAAAAGCTGAAGCAGAAAAAAAAGTCAATGAATTCCAGGAGCTAATCCCAATTACAATAATCCGGAGCGCACTTGTTTTAGGGCCAAACAAGTACTGGAAACAGATAACTGAATTAATAAAAAAAGGGTTTCCGTTGATTGGCGAAGGAAAAAATAATTTTCAGGTAATCTATTACAAGGACTTGGTTTCAGCAATACTTTTTTGTTTAAAGAAAGCTGAAACAGAAAACGAGACATTTATTGTGGCAGAAGAAAAGCCAAAAAAACTTGTTAACTTATATTGTTTAATCCAAAAAGAACTAGGAATAGAAAAAAAAATTAAAGTGCTTCCGGTTTTCCTTGCAAGAATTTATGCTTTCTTTAAAGGAAGCTCTATTTTAAGGAATGAATACATTCAAAGGCTTGTAAGGGAAAGAAATTATTCAACAGAAAAAATAAATAAACTGGGATGGAAAGCAAAGTATTCAACTGAAGACGCAGTAAAAGAAACAATAAAAGAATTAAACGCAAAAAACTAGTTCCTGTTTTTTCCGCCTTTTTCAGCTGAAGCAACAAACTCTTTCATTAACTCTAATGCCTTGGATTTGTTTTTATGCACATTATCTATTGCTGTACCGACATGAACAATTGATGCTCCGGCAGAAATTGCATCAAAAGCCAGTTTAGGGGTTTTAACGCCTCCTGCAACAACAATCGGAATGTCAATTACAGAAGCAATTGCTTTAACGTTTTCAGGAGGAACACAGGAAGGTGCACCAGAACCAGATTCAAGTATAACTAAATGAGAGCCCATGAACTGTCCTGCCAGAGCAGCTGCCACCCCAATGTATGGAACATCTCTTGGAATCAAATTAGCCTGGCCAATCCAGCCAACAGCTTTTCCTGGCTCAAAAACAAGATAAGAAGTCGGAATAGTCTCTAACTTCATTTTTTTTATTGGAAGCGAAGAAGCAGTCTGCGCCCCGGAAATAAAATAAGGGTCCCTTGAATTAAGCATTGACATAAAATAAGCTGCATCAGCTTTAGGGCTTAAAGTAGCAATATTTCCTGGGAACAATATGACAGGCAGAGAAGAATTTGATTTGATTTCTTTAATGGTTTTATCTAAAGTAGAGCCTTGTGCTCCAACAGAACCTCCAACAGCAAAAGCAGAAACTCCTGCTTTCTCAGCTAACTCAGCTATTATTCCTGCTTCTTCAGGAGACTGGTCAGGAGGGTCAATAACCAAAAACACTAAACCTTTTTTTTCATCAATTTCTTTTAAAACACGCTTAAATGTTTTGCCAAAATGCTCTTCAAACATAAAAAATCACTCAAAAATTATGTGGAAAAAGTATTTAAAGATGGTTTAAAAGAAAAAAAATTAAAATAACAAGGCATTGCGGGAAAAAAACAAAATAAAAAGATTTAAATAGTATTTGACTCATATGTTAGTAATATGAAAACATTAACTGTTGCTGTGGATTCAGAGTATGTGAAAACCCTTGACACAGTAATTAAATCTTCTAAATTGTATTCTTCTAGAAGCGAATTCATTAAAGATGCTGTAAGGGAAAAGCTAGCTGAACTAATGAAACTTAACGATGATTTAAGCGACATAAGGGCTGCTGCAAAAAGACTGGCAAAAAAAGCTAAATCAAGAGGCTGGGATGGAAAAACAATTTCAATTCCAAGAAAAGAAAAAGAAAGGATTGCAAACGAATTTATGAGAGAAAAAGGATTCAAATAAAGTCTCTTGGTTCAACAACCTTAATCTTTTCTCTAAGTCCTTTAAAGTCTTTTGAATTAAAAGTTGCAATAGAATTACATTTTGTCCTGATTGCAATTGCCGCATGAAGCGAGTCAGGATAATGCACTCCAAAAGATTCTAGTTTTTTTGATTCTCTAAAATCTTGTTCAGCGAATTCAGTTTCCTCAAAAAATACTTTAACTGAAAAGAAAAACTGATTTACTGATTTTTTATCCAGTTTGATTATGTCTTTGATTTCTTTGTAAAACAAATCTGACAAAACAAGAATGCCGCCATGCTTTCTTGCGTAATCAAAAAACTGCTGTGCTTCAGCTGAAAGAAGCCTGAAGCTTTTGTCAATTTCATCCCTTAACAAAGAAATCAATACATTTGAGTCAAGGTAAATTCTTTGAGGCATAGAAAAAAACTTGTTTTGCCTGTTTTTATTTGCTTTGATGGTTGACTGCCGGTGTTTCTGGCTAAAAAAAGTTTTTATTAATAAAATTAAAGTTTTCTTTGTTTTCTTTTATTCCGGAAATTATTTTTCCGTGGCCTGGAAACAAAAAACTTATTTCAAGTTCTGAAAGCAGTTTAATCGAGTTTTTTAGTTCATCAAAAGAAGAGCTTGGCAAATCAGTTCTGCCAATTGTTTTTTCGAACAAAGTGTCGCCGGAAAAAAGCCATTTCTTTTTTTCTTCAAAAAAACAAACAGAGCCTTTGGAATGGCCCGGGGTAAAAATTACTTTCAAGGCAAAAGGAAAAAATTCAAGCAATTGGTTTTCTGAAAAAAAAGAGAATTCTGGAACAAAAGAAAAACTGCTTTTAGTAAATTCCTGCCTGTTGTTTTCAAGTAATTCTGCTTCAGTTTTGCTGATGAACTTTTTTGCATTGCCGTAAATTTTGTCTGCCTCAAAATGGTCGTAATGGCCATGAGTGTGAAAAACAAAATCAATATCTAAAGGCTTCAAATTAAGTTCTTTGAGCATTAAAACATGCTCTGGAATTGAGGAAGCAGAACCTGAATCAACCAAAACATTCTGTTTTCCTTTGATTAAATAGGAGTTACAGGAAAATTCGGCTGTTTTAAAGAGAAAAACGTTTTTTATTGGATTAAGCAATGGCATTAAATAACTGGGCAATAAAAGGAATTAAAGGTTTTCTGGAGTTAACTATGTAATGCAGAAATTAAGGGAAGAAATCCTTGAAAAAGGAAAACTCAGCGAAAAAGAATTAAACGAAAAAATAAGGGAAAAAGTGAAAAAGTTTTCCGGAATGCTTAACGAAGAAGCCGCATTATACCTTATTGCAAGGGAAACAGGAGTTAACTCAGAACAGGAATACAAAACAATTTCTGAAATAAAAAGCAATGAAACAGTTAACCTGAAAGCAGAAATTGTTTCAGTTTACCCTGAAAGGGAATTTGAGTCAAAAGGAAAAAAAGGCAAAGTAAAAAACGCTTTAATAAAAGACAAAACAGGCGAGGCAACCCTAGTATTATGGAATAATGATACCACAATGTTAAGCGAAAAAGATGAAGGAAAAAGAATTGAGTTAAAAGAGTTTTCTGCGGGTGAATTTAACGGAAGATTGCAGTTAAAGAAAGGGTTTAACGGAGTAATGGAATTAAAGGAAAAAATAAATGAAAAAGAAACTGAAACAAAAACAAAAAATATTTCTGAAGTAAAGGAATGGGAAAAAAATGTTTCAGTTCAGGCAAGGGTTTTAAAGGAATTCCCTTTAAAAGAATTTGAATCCAACGGAAAAAACGGAATGCTTAAAAGAATTGAATTAATTGACGGAACAGGGGCGATTAATGCGGTTTTATGGAACGAAAAAGCAAAAGAAAAAATAACTGAAGGGAAAGCCGTTGAATTAAAAGGCTTTAACGCAAAAAAAAATTTTGGCGCAATTGAACTGCATTCAGCTGAAAGCTCTCAAATAAAGGAATTACAGGAAACAGCATTAAAAGAATTAAAAGAATTATGCATTAATTTTTTCGGAAAAACCGAACTGAATAATGCGGGCACAGGGCAAAAGTTTGTTGCAAGCGGAAAAATAAAAGGATTGAATAAAACCAGGCTTTTATTTAATGTGTGCCCTGAATGCGGAAAAAAACTTGAAGAAGAAAACAACAGTTTTTTCTGCAGAAACTGCGGGCAGGTATTAAAGCCTGAAAGAAAGCTTGTTGTTTCATTTGAATTAGAGGATGAAACCGCTTTAATGAACGCAATTGTTTACGGAAAAAAAGCTGAAACAATTATTGGAAAAACAACAAAAGAAATAGAGACAAGGGCAGAAGAAATAATAATAGAGGAACTGATAAAAGAATTAAATGAAGAAATCAGGGGAAAAGAAGTCAGTTTTCTTGCAAGAACAAAAAATAATTCTTTTACAGGGGAAACAGAATTAGTTCTGGAAAAATTATTCTAGTGTCTTGAACGGCTGGCCGACTGCTTCCAGGTTTCTGAAAACAAATTTTCCGTCTTCTTCCTGAGAGCCAAGATCAGGCCATGAAACAAAAAAAGCAAGGTATTCTTCTGCCTCGCTTGAAACAATTATTGTAGGCACTTTTTGAATTAAATATTTTTCAATTAAAGCTTTGCCTTCTTCAGAAGAAACATCAATTGTTGTTTCTTTGGTTATTTTTACCCCAAACTGGTTTAATGGAAGAAGCAAAAGGTTTACGTCAAGGCAATCAGAGCAGTTTGCATCAACTAATTTAGTTACTTCAACTAATCCTTTTGTCTCGCCAGAAAACAAGTCATAGTATGGAACAGCCTCATTGTAAACAAATGTTCCGTCTTCATCGATTATTCCGACCTGGTCCCAGACAGAAGTAATGAAATCATATTCAATTACATCCCCGCCTAAAAGCACAACAGGAATTCTGTCAATTAAATAAAATTCAATTAAGTCTTTTGCTTCAGCTGAATCAAATTCAATTGTTCTGTGGCTTTCAAATAATACGCCTAACTGGCTTAAGTCAGTGAAAACAAAGTTTAAGTCAATGCAGTCAGTACAAGAAGAGTTCTTGATTTCAAGCAAATTTACTTTTCCTACAAGCATGTTTTCTTCCAAAGAATAAAACGGGGGAAAGACTTTTCTTAATACTAATACTCCGTTTGATTCATCGCCTATTTCAGACCAAGCCTGCTGTAAGTCTGTTTCCTGAAAGCTTCCGTTGACAATAAGCACGGGAAGCTTTGAAATATTGTGCATTGCAATTAAGTTTTTTCCTTCAGTTGAATCAGCGTCAACTGTTTTTACCCCAAGAATGTTAACATCAAAGCTTTCTATTGCAGTAACTAATGCATCCAATGAAATGCATTCAAGGCAGTCATTTTTTTCTACAATAGTTAAATTAATGAAATGCGGGCCAACAACAGAATTATTGTCTGATGTGTTCAAGTCATCGGAATTGTTGTTTCCTGAATTAGAAAACTGAATCCATAAAAAAGAAACAGCTAAAAGCGCAAGAATAATTATTACTGCAAAAGCAATCTGTTTTGTTGGCAAAACCATTTTATCTGAAGGCATAAAAAAAACTCTTGTACAAATTGGATGAAAAAAGAAATAAAAAAGAATGGTATTAAAAAAGGGGCGAAAACTAAGCAAAAAATTATTAATTTAAATCTTTGCCTGCCAGAATATTAAAGGAAAAGTCTACATAAAAGGTGTTTTTTTGAGTAAACTGAAAGAAAAAAAAATTGAATCAAAAAAAGAAGACAATAATTTTGGAAAAATTATTATAGGAATACTTGTTATAGCTGTTTTAGGGGTATTGGTTTTTGGCGGACCAATAACAGGATTTTATTTATTAGGCCATCCTGATGCAGATACAGGAATAACCGATAACGGAAGGCCATTCAAAGGCAATCCTGAAGCCAAAGTTGTTGTAATAGAGTACTCTGATTTCCAGTGCCCTGCGTGCGGTGCAGCTTATTCTTACAGCAAGAATGTCATTAATGAATTTGGTGACCAGATAAAATTTGAGTTCAGGCATTTTCCTTTAACTTCAATTCATCCTTTTGCTTTTAAGGCAGCTGTTGCAGCTGAAGCAGCAAACGACCAGGGAAAATTCTGGGAATACCATGACAAGTTATTTGAAAACCAGGATCATTTGCTTAGAGAAGACTTGATTAAGTATGCAGAAGAACTTGGTTTGGATACAGAAAAATTCACTGAAACCTTGGATGGAAACACAAAAGACTCTTTGATTAATTCACAGGTTTTACAGGGAACAAAAGACGGGGTAGGCGGAACACCGACTTTTTTTGTTAACGGAAAAAAAGTGGATAGCTGGGGAAAATTAAGGGAAGCAATTCTGGCTGAATTAAACAAATAGTTTTTTTTAGTTCTTTTTTTTTGCCACGATTATTTCAAAGTCTTCTGTTTCTTGTGCTTTAATTTCTTTTTTTTCTGTTTTCGCAAACTTTGGCTGGCTTGAATCAGATTGAACTGGATTTATTCCTTTTCCTTTAAAAACTTCTGTCTGGGCGTCTTCCCAAAAAGATTTGGCTCTTAAACCAGCGCTTCCTTTGGCTGCAAAAAAGCCTGGCTGCTGGAAAAGATTCTTGCATTTAACTGAACAAAAAGCCGGGTCTGAAGCAACTTCAAAAATGATTCCGCATTGAGGGCAAATTTTCTTCATAGTATAATCAAATAAATTAAAATAGTATTAAAAAACTATTTTTTTGGAAAAACTTCACTGAACGAATTCCTTTATTCTTTTTATTCCTTCAGTTATTTCATCCAAAGAACACGCATAACTCATTCTTGCGTATCCTTTCATGCCGAAAGGCGTTCCCGGAACCAATGCAACATACTTTTTTTCAAGCAAATCAGCACAAAACTTTACATCATCTTTTGTTATTTCCTTTAAATTAAAAAAGAAATAAAATGCTCCTTGCGGCAAAATAAATTTTATTTTTGAGTTCTTTAATTGTGCTGCAATCAAATCCCTTCTTTTTTTGAATTCCTGAACCTGTTTTTGCAGCTCTATTTTATCTGAATCAAATGCAGCTAAAGCCGCTTTCTGCGAAAAAGAGCAAGCCGAACCGGTTGAATGCGACTGGATTTTTTGCATTGCAGAAGAAATTTCGTTGTTTGAAGCCGTGTAGCCAATCCTATAGCCTGTCATTGAATGGGATTTTGAAACGCTGTTAACTGTGATGGTTAAGGCTTTTATTTCGTCATTAAAAGAAGCAATAGAATAATGTTTTTCATCAAAAACGATTTTTTCATACACTTCATCTGACAGAACAAAAACTTTTTTTTTGACTGCAATTTCAGCTAATTCCTCTAATTCTTTTTTAGAGTACATTAAGCCTGTCGGGTTGCTGGGGGAATTCAAAAAAAGTGCTTTGGTTTTTTTTGTAACAGAGTTCTCAAATTCTTCCGGCGTGATTTTCAATGATTCATTGCAGGTAAAAACAGGTTTTGCGTCTGCAAGCAAAACCATTGCAGAATAACTCACCCAATAAGGCGCTGGAACAATTACTTCGTCTCCTTTATTGCATAAAACCATTACAGCATTGTATAAGGCTTGTTTTGCCCCGTTGCAGACAACAATCTGGTCAAGAGAATAATCTAAAGAGTTGTCTTTCAAAAGCTTTTCTTTTATTTTCTGCTTTAAAGGCTTAATTCCTGCGGCAGCAGTATAACGCGTAAAATTTTCTTTTAATGCATTAATTCCTGCTTGTTTAACGTTTTCAGGTGAATTAAAATCCGGTTCGCCGACAGAAAAATTTATTACATTAAAGCCTTTTTCTTTTAACTCATTTGCTTTTGCATTAATGGCTAAAGTCTCTGAAGCAGAAATTTCTTTGAACTTGTCTGACACCATTTAATCCCCTTATTAAATCCTTTTTTAGTGCGTGAAAGAAAGAATAAATGGGAAAAAGCTATTAAAAATCAACGGCAGTCTGGCGTGAAAAGTATTTAAAAACAAAGGAAAATCATTGTTTACAGCGCAGGTTAATAGGTGAGTTCAGCCGAGAACAACAGCCTGAAAAAACTTGATGCAGGAGATGAAATCATGGCGAAAAACAAAACCACAACAGAAACAGAAGCAATTGAAGAAACAACAAACAAAACACAAGAAATAACTGATTCTTCAGAAGAAGAAACAACTGAACCAGAAGAAAAAAAATCCAGAGGAAAAAAATACAAAAGCATTTCAGATTTGCCCGGGGTTGGAACAACTTCAGCTGAAAAATTAATCGGCGCAGGATACAAGACAATGGAAAACATTGCTGTTGCTTCTCCAGCAGAATTAATGGAAGCCGCTGGTTTAGGCGAAATAACTGCAACAAAAGCAATTAATGCTGCAAGAGAATCACTTGAAATGGGTTACGAGACAGCAGACAAAATACAGGAAAGAAGGCTTATTATCGGAAGAATTACCACTGGCTCAAAAGAATTAGATGACTTAATCGGCGGAGGAATTGAAACCCAAAGCATTACAGAAGTGTACGGCCAGTATGCGTCAGGAAAAACCCAATGGTGTTTTCAGTTATGCGTTACAACCCAGCTGCCAAAAGAAAAAGGAGGCTTGAATGGAAATGTTTTATACATTGATTCAGAGAATTCTTTCAGGCCAGAAAGAGTGATAAGCATTGCAAAACATTTTGGCTTAGATGAAAAAAAAGTTTTGAAAAACATTTTTGTTGCAAGAGCCTTTAACTCAGACCACCAAATGGTTTTGGCTGACAAAGCAGAAGACATGATTAAAAGCAATAACATCAAGCTGGTAATAGTTGATTCCTTAACATCTCAATTCAGGGCAGAATTCATTGGCCGAGGAACTCTTGCAGGAAGGCAGCAAAAACTAAACAAGCACATGCATACTTTAATGAAATTAGCTGAAATGAACAACATTGCTTTGCTGGTTACAAACCAGGTAATGTCCAGGCCAGACATTTTATTCGGCGACCCCACTGCGCCAATTGGAGGCCATGTGGTTGGGCACGCCTGTCTTGACCCAAATACATTAATTCAAACAGGCAATGGGCAGATCACCAAAATAAAAGAGTTCGCAGAAAAAACTGTTTGTTCAACCGACTTTAAGGAATTAAAAGGAAAAGTTTCAGTTGTTTCATGCAAATCAAAAAGAGATGACATAAAAGAAAGCTATTTAATTGATACAGGGCATCAAATTAACGCTTCTCCAAACCACAAATTCTTTAAGTTAAATGGATTTGAAGTCAGGGAAGTAAAAGCAAAAGATATCAAGAAAAATGACTACTTGTTGCAGGCAGGAAAAATAGAAATTGAAAGTAGTGAACAAGAAATTCCGAAAATGCAATTAAAAGAATTCTTGATTGTCAACAAGAAAGGCGCTGAACTAATAAAAAACACTATTAAAAACAGGGGTTTTACCAGAGAACAGTTTTGTGAAGAAATGCCTTTTGATAAAAGGTCTTTAAGAAGATCTTTGAATGAAAGCAGACCAATTTCAATGGAAAACATGAACAGCATTTTTGGTTTAGGGTTTGATGAAGGAATTGCAGAAGAAATAATAGAAGAAACACAACCTGCTTTAAATTACAGGCACAGACCATTAACTGTTCCGGAAACATTCTCTGAAGAACTTGCACAAACGACTGGTTATTTTTTAGGTGATGGAAATCTTGAGCAAAGAAGTTTAAGGTTTAAAGATGCAAGAAAAGAAGTTCTGGAGACTTATGAAAAACTGTTCAAAAGCGTCTTTAATATGGAGGGAAAATTTTCTAAAGTTAAAGACAAAAATTGCTGGCAGTTAAGTGTGAACAGTAAAGAAATAAGGGAATTGTTTTCTTACATTAAAAAAAATTATATCCCATTAATCACACAGTCGCCAAAACCTGTTGTCAAAGCATTCATTAAAGGATTTGTTGATGCAGAAGGGCATATTGACAAAAGCATTAGAAGGATTAGTATCGGACAAAAAGACAAGGAAATACTGCAAATAATTCAAATGCTGTTGCTAAGGTTTGGAATAAAATCTAGGATTCTGAAATACGGAGCAAAAGAATTTCAATCTTTAGAAATATTCAGTGAAGATGTGGTGAAATATGGAAGGGAAATTAGCGTCAGTGCTCCAGATAAAAGAAAAAAACTTGATAAATGGATAAAAGAATTCAGCGAAAACAGGGCAAAAGTTACTGTTCCAATTGAAAGAAAAGTTGTTTGGGGCTTCTTAAAAGAATTAGTTAAATATCCAAGCAAGGTAATTCAATCTAGAAACTACAAATACATTGGTATGCATGAACTAAAAATGATTTTGAACACAATAAAAAGCAAAGAAATTCCTGAACAACACAAAGAAAAAATAGCATTAATGGAAGCAATTCAGAACAGAGAAATTTCTTTCGGGAAAGTTACAAGCATTAAAAAGCAGAAAAACAACCTGCCACTATATGACATCAGTGTCCCAGAAACAGAAAATTACATTGCAAATGGTTTCATAGTACACAACAGCAAAACTAGATTGTATCTAAGAAAAGCAAAAGCAGAGAAAAGAGTTGCAAAATTAGTTGACAGCCCATCACTTCCAGACGGAGAAGCAGTTTACAGGGTAACAGAAAACGGAATAGAAGACTAAAGATTAGAGTGAATGAATTCAAGCCCTTCTTCAAAAGAACTCATCCTGATTCCAAGAGACAAAAGCTTGGAAATATTCAGAGAAGAATCCAATGGCCTTTTTGCAGGAAGCTTTAATTCATCTCCTTTTATTTTTTCTATTAAAGATGAAGGAACATTAAATTTCTCTGCTATTGCCAGAGCAGTTTCATAAGAGGAAAGGCTTGAATTTCCTGCAGCATGAAATAATCCTTTTTGGTTTTTTTCTGTTAAATTAATTAAAGCTTTGGCAAGATCTGTTGTAAGAGTTGGAGTTCTCTTCCAGTCTTCTGCGACAAAAACTTTTTCTTTTTTTAAAAGCTTTAGAATTGTTCCTCCAATAAACTTGTCAGGAGAAAGAGGCAAACCATAAAGAACAGAAGTTCTTAAAATCAAATAATTTTTCAGTGATGAAATTATTTTTTCTAGGGATAATTTGTTTCTGCCGTATTCACAGATTGGATTAGGGGCGTCTGTTTCATTATAGTTTCCTTTTTTTCCGTCAAATACTGCGTCAGTTGAAATGAAAACAAGAAAACAATTTTTTTCTTTACAGTATTCAACTATTTTTTTTGCTGAAATAATCTGGTTTCTTGAAATTTCAGGTTTTAATTCATATGCATCAACATCTGTTTCTGCTGCGGCCAAAACAATTAATTCAGGGAAAACAGAGTTCAGGACTGAATCCAGCTGAACTGAATTATTTAAGTCTAATTCAATCAAGCCCTGCTTTTTTTCCCCAAAAAAAGTGCCAATAACATTGAATTTTTTTGAAAGCTCTTGCATTAAAGCTGTTCCAAGAAAACCGCTTGCACCGATTACTAAAACTTTTTTTTTCATTAAAGCTCATCTTCTGAAGAAATGATTTTAACTGCAGGAATTGGAAGAATGTATTTTCCGCCTCTCAGCCTGTGCTCTGGAGTTTTTTTAATGAACTCTCGTGCAAAATTCCATGAAAGCAATAACAAGAAATCCGGCTTTTCTTTTTCTAAACGGGTTCTTGGAAAAACTGAAATATGGTTTCCTGGGGTAAGCTTGTTTTGTTTTTCCGGAGTGTCATCAACAATAAAATCAATGAAATCTGTTCCAATGTTACAGTAATTAAGCAAAGTGCTTCCTTTGGCTGAAGCACCGTAAGCTGCAACTGACTTGTTTTCTGATTTAAGTTTTTTCAGCAAAGAAGTTAAATCTGACTTGATTTTTTTCGTGTTTTCTGCAAGCCTCAAATAAGTTTTTAATTCATATAATCCCGAGGCGTTTTCTTTTTCAAGAAAACCAGTTAATGCTTTAGTATTTGGCTTTCTTTTAGAAGAATTTTTTGCTGCAAAAAACCTTATTGTTCCGCCGTGAATTCCAATCTGTTCCACATCAACTGCCTTAAACGAATTCCTTTCAAATAATTCAATTAAAGGCTTTAACAAAAAATAAGACAAATGCTCGTGATAGATTGTGTCAAACTCGTTTTCTTCAATTAGTTTTTCAGCGCTAGGAACTTCAATTACAATCAAGCCGTTTTCATCTAAAACTGAATGCATTGCAGAAACAAAATCTGATACTTTGTCCACATGGGCTAAAACATTTGTTGCAGTAATTACATCTGCTTTGCCATTAAATTCTTTTAAGACTTTTTCTGCTGTTTTTTCACCCCAAAATTCAGTTATTGTGTGAATTTTGTTTTTTTCTGCTATTACGGCAATGTTTTTTGCAGGTTCTACTCCGATTACGCTGAATCCGTGTTTTTTGAATTCCATTAAAAGGCAGCCGTCATTGCTTGCGATATCCAATGCCTTTAAATCATTTTTTTCAAATCTTTTTTTTAGTTCAACTGCAAGTTCACTGCAATGCTTTCTGAAGGTTTCTGAAACACTTGAACGGTAAACGTAATCAGAAAACATTGTTTTCGGGTCAACCACAATGCTTAACTGTGAAAGCGAACAATCTGAACAATAAAGCGTTTCCAGCGGAAAAAACAATTCTTTTTGGTTTTTGTTTTCAGGCTTGATTAAAGAATTAGCTAAAGGAGTTTCACCTAAGTCAAGGTATTTTGAAAGGTTTTTTGAATTGCATATCCTGCAAGAACTAATTTTTTTAAACACTTAAATCACTGGGTTAAAATATTCCAAATCATTTCCAGGCCGGTTGGAAAGCCTTTAATGAAATCAGAGCCAATTCCTTTTGAAGTACCGCCTCTTTTTTTGAAGTAAACAGGAATTTCAATTACCCTGAAGCCTTTTTTTAAAACCATGTCAATCATGTGCGGGGAAAACGCGCTGCCTGTAACAGAATACAACGGAATTGTTTTTTCTAATGCATTACAGCGGATTAATCTCATTGAACAGCCGACATCAGTTAAACGAACAGTGCCCCAGTATTTTAACTGAATTAATTTTGCAAGAAACAAATTAGAGTACTGGATTGGCCTTGTAACCTGAGAGTCTTTTGTCGCTAATTCTTTTGTTGTTCTTGTTCCGATAACCATGTCAGCATTATCAATGTACGAAACAAATTTATCAATGTCTTTTGAAACAAAAGTCTGGTCGCCTTCAACAAACAAAACCAGATTGTTTTTTGGTTTTGCTTTTTGTAAAGCGGTTTTTAGTGCACGAATTGAAGCAGCACCAAAGCCTTGGATTGGCTCTTTAACTATTATTGCACCAGCTTTTTTTGCTTCTCCTGCAGTGTTGTCCGAACAGTTGTTGTCCACAACAATTACTTCGTCAACTAATTTATGTGATTTAAAGTCTTTTACTGCGTCTCCGATAATGCCTTCATCGTTGTATGCTGTCAGGCAGACAGTAATTTTTTTATTTGAAAGGCTGTCATATTTGACTGTTCTCGGAGGAAGAGGAAAAACTGAAATTAAAACAAAAAACCTGAGAAAAATTGCTATTGCAATCAAAAAATAAATAAGCGAGGCAAAGACAAGAACATTAACTGATAGAATAAATAATTTTGTATCAGGAAAAAAAGCATGAAACAGGATTCCTGCAATTGACAGGGCAAAAAACGGTGCAATAATTAATCCAAGCAAAAAAGAGTACAATAGCGAGCGGGTCATCAAAGAATTACCCAACAAAAGCGATTTAATTGTTTTTGAAGGCAAAATAATAATAAAAGGCGTTTTTATGGGAAAAGAAAAAGCAAAAGAACTAAAAGTTTTCAGGGATGCAAGAGGTTTTTTGTTTGAGCTTTTAAGGAAAGACGATGAATTGTTTGAAGGAAAATTCGGGCAGATTCTTGTATCTGAAAGCAATTCAGGGGTAGTAAGAGCATGGCATCTGCATGAAAAACAGATAGACTATGTGTGTTGCGTGAAAGGAAAAATAAAATTCTGCACTGCAGAAGAAAAAAAAGGAAAAACAGAAATAAAAGAATTTTTGCTTGGCGAAGAAAAGCCTGTTTTAGTTAAAGTGCCTGCAGGAATATGGCATGGATACAAAGTGTTAGGGGAAAAACCTGCCTTGGTTGTATATGTAATGGATAAAGCTTACAACCCAAAAAAACCTGATGAAAAAAGAAAAGAAGAAACTGCTTTTGGAAAAAAAGTTTGGGAATAAGTGAAAACAATGATTGAAGTTGGGCACACTCCTTTGCTGAAAATTTCTTACTTAAACAAAAAATTTAATTTGCCTAATCTGTGGATTAAAGATGAAAGCAAAAATCCTTTCGGGACATTCAAGGACAGAAGAAGCGAACTGATAATCAAAAATGCCAAAGAAAATAACATAGATAAACTTGCATTAATTACTGCCGGAAATTCAGGGTATTCTTTGGCTAAATTCTCGGAAGGAACAGGCATAAAAGTGGTTTCAATCGTTGACAAGAAATGCAGAAATTCCATTAAAGAAAAACTCAAAAAATACTGCGGTAAATTAATTGAAGCAGATTTGGCTGAAAAAATGTTTAAACCAGAAGAAATCACGCTACTTGCAAGAGAAAATAATGAAGAAAAGATTTTGGATGCCACAAACAGATGGCACAAAGCAAATGAACAAATTATTTTTGAGTTAAAAAAAGAGTATCTGAAAAAACTTGACTGCATTATTTGCCCTCTGGGAAGCGGAGAACTGTTTCTAGGAATCCATTCAGCTCTGAAAAAACTTAAAATGAAAGTTAAGATTGTGTGTGTCGGAGTGAATTCCAGTAAAAGCGTTGCAGACAAACTGATAACTTGTTGGAGACCGTACTCCAAGGAAATTAATGATGCTTTAAAAAAAGGAAACAAATATATTGAAGTAAAAGACGAAGAAATTTTGTCTGCAATGAAAAGTGTTGAAGGGTTAATTAACTGCGAACCTTCAGCCGCCACTGTTTTTGCAGCTTTGCCTAAGCTTAAGTTAAATAAAGAAACCAGAATCTTGGCAATCAACACAGGGAAAGGATTAATTTAAATTTAACTGATTAAATCAGCTTGCTTCTAATTGTTTTGCTTCGGCTTTTCTTTTTGACTTGGCTTTAATTTTTTTTAGCCTGAATAAGTCGTCTCTTTCCATTTCCTCTAAACGCAAGCGGATAAAAGAGGCATTTTTTTTCATTCCGGGAATTACCTTGAATTCTAATGCATTAACCCTTCTTTTTGTCTTGTCGATTTCAGTTAAAAGTTTCCTTAAAGTGTTTTCTATTTCTGCTGCAACAATAATGTTTTTCAATAAAATTTCATAGCGTTCTGCCGCCTCATCAATATAAGAAGATGTTCCGATTAAGCCATAACCTCTTTCTTCAAAAGACTTTACCTCATAATCTGATTTTACTGCTGGAACAACTACCCCCATAACATTCCTTGTTTTTACCTCAATTTTTGCAGTATGCTTTAATGCAAGTGAAGCGGATTTAACTGCAACTGTTCCGTCAACTGCTCTGGCTAAGTTAATGCTTTGGGTTGCTTTTGAATAATTGCCTGACATTTCTGACTTGGATTTTTTTGCTTCATCCAAGACTTTAAAGAATTCCTGTATTAAGCCGTCACGCTTTCTTTTCAGCAAACCATGGCCTGAAGTAGCTAACTTTATTGCCTTGTTTAACTTGATTAATTCAGATCGTGTAGGTTTAATCTCAGGCATAACTTAGCTCACTTTTTTTTCTTTTTGTTTTTTCCGTTTTTTGAATTATTTTTGCTGGTCTTGTTTCCTGAATTGTTTTTTCCTGCAATCAGTTTTGTTTCTTTTGGAGCAGAAATTTCTTTTGAAGTGTCAAGTTTTGCCTCTGGCGTTTTTTCCGCTGGTCTCTTGTTTTTATCCAAGTATTTTGCGATTAACTCATCATCAATTCTTGTTAATTCTGTTGCAGGCAAAGCAGACAATAAATCCCAGCCTAAATTCAGTGACTCAAAAATTGTCCTGTTCTCGTATTTGTCTTGTGAAATAAATTTTTGCTCAAATTCTTCTGCAAACTTCAAAAACTTTCTGTCTCTTTCGCTTAAGGCTTCTTCTCCTACAATTGCAACTAATCCCCTTAAAGAACGGCCTTCAGCATAAGCTGCATACAACTGGTTTGAAACAGCTTTATGGTCTTCTCTAGTGTTTTTTTTGCCTATTCCTGCATTCATTAAACGTGAAAGGCATGGAAGAACATCAATCGGAGGATAAACTCCTTTCATATGCAGTTCTCTTCCTAAAACGATTTGACCTTCAGTAATATAACCAGTTAAATCAGGTATTGGGTGAGTTATATCGTCGCCTGGCATTGTCAGGATTGGAATCTGTGTTACTGAACCCTTTTTTCCTTTAATCAAGCCGGCTCTTTCGTAAATTGAAGCCAAGTCAGTGTACATATAACCAGGATAACCTCTTCTTCCAGGAACTTCTTCTCTTGCAGCACCAATTTCCCTTAAAGCCTCACAATTAGAAATTATCAGGCCAGTGTCAACTAAAAACTTGCCTGTTTCCGGAACCGTTACATCAAAAACAAAGAGGTTGTTTGCAGGCAATTTTTTGATTGAAATTATTTGATCTAAGATAAAGTTGTCTGAAGTGAGCTTTTTTAATTCAACTAATAGTTCTTCATTTAATGGAACTACGTTATCAAGTTTTGCAATATACTTTCTAACTTCGGCTTTACTTACAGTTTTTAAACCTCTTTCAATCTCTGAAAAACTTCCACTGTTGGTTAGTTCTGTTTGTTTTATCTTGTATTTCTGTCTTATTAATCTTAATAGGTTGCCGCATATTCTTGGAGCGTGTTCAAATTCAGCTCTTCTTTTTTTCTTTTTCCCTAAAATAGAAAGCAATCTCATTTTAGCAGGATGATCTGAACCTATTCTTTCAATAAACTTTGTTACAAAAGTGCTTCCTCTAATAACAACATCACATACAAAAGAATTTCCGTAACTTGATTCACTTTTTCGTTTTATTGTAGTGGCAGAAATACCCAATCTTTTTAGAAGTTGTCTAAGTCTTTTAACAACTATTTCTTCTTTTGCCGTGTATTTAATTAGTTTTGAATTTATATTACAGCTTCCGTCCCCATCAAAGTAACCTTTTAAGAAAGAAGCAATAAGAGTTTCAGGAAGTTTAAAAATTGGTTTGAAATCTTTTTCTGCTAAACCAAAAGATTTTGCCATTTCAAATAAAGGTTTGCTTTCAATTCTTGCAATACTGACATCGTTTTGATTTTTGAATACTTTTATGTTGATGTTTGGAAACAGTTTTTTCATTTTTTCAGTATAATTGCTTATTAACTGAATGTTTTTGTTTGAAAAATCAACTCTTCTTATATGTTTCTTTTTATTTTGAATTACTGAACCGTCTGATGCAACTAATCCCATACAATACATCAGCTCTTTATTTGGATAAACAAAAGAAACTTCAAATCTTTTTCCCCCAACATTAGATAAAGCTTTAATGCTACTCACTAATTCAATTGATAAATCTTTTGAGATTTTTTTAAGTTCACTTGCTTGCAGGAAAGACTCTGAATCAGTAACTCTTGAATAATTAATTTCTAATTCTTTGCATGCTTTTATTAGTGAACCATATTTTTTCTTTAACTTGAGCTTGGCTTTGTTCAACACATTTTTGTCCATAAAGACTGCTGTTTTATTATCAATGAGTTCTATAACTGATGGAACACTTTCTTGTACGTCGATTTTTGATGCAGAACATAGTTTGCTTCCTTTATTGAGTTGATCAAGTCTGGTCATTCTTAAACCGTAAATCGTATCAGATAATATTCTGTGATTTGGGGTAGCGGTTAACTTGTTTCCTGAACGGGTTATAACTTCAATCATCTCTTGAGTAGAAGGAAGTTTTTGCACTCTTGCAATTTGTTTAATTGAATGGGTTTTGCCATCCCATGTAACAAGAGACTTATTTTTACTCCTAATGTCAACATCAGAACCTTTTGTTTGGGATTCAACAAAGTCTTTAATGTTGATTATTTCCCCGTCATTAAGAAAGATTTCAGTTTTTCCTTCAACACAATAGTTTGTCATGTCTGTGAGAATTACAAGAACATGCATGTCGTGAGTGTAAGCCAAATATTCTGCTGCAGTTAAAGCCATTCTCGGAGTAATAAGCCTTTCAATTGCTGGGTCGTTAGCTAAATTCAAAAACATTATTGTTCTTTCTAGTGCACCGGTTCTTTCAAAGTCTCTTTGGAACTGCTGGGCTTCTTCATTTGTTATTCCCATTGCAGCAAACACAACAGCAAAGTTTCCTTCAACTTTTGCCTGCCTTGCAATCTGTAATGCAATGTCATTGTGAGGCAAACCTGAACCGGAAAAAATCGGAAGCTTTTGGCCTTTAACCAAAGTATTCATTGCATCAATTGTTGATAATCCTGTTTGGACAAAATCTTTTGGAGAGCTTCTTGCAAAAGGATTAATTGCTGCTCCGACAACATCTAATTCTTTGTCAGGAATAATTTCTGGCCCAGAATCAATTGGCTCACCTAAGCCGGATAAAACTCTTCCAAGCAAGTCTTTTGAAACCTTTAATTTAATTGTGTCTCCGGTGAATTTCACTGAAGACTGCCTGTCAATAGAAGATGTTCCTTCAAATACCTGTGCTACAACTAAGTCATCTGAAGTATCCAACACCTGGCCGTTTTTTATTGTTCCGTCAGATAATTTTATTTTAACTAATTCTCCGTAGCCAATTGGGTCAGTTTTTTTCACAAAAATTAATGGTCCGGCAATTCTTTCAATTGTTTTGTATTCCTTCATTTCTACACCCCTTAAATGACAGCATTGCAAAATTATTTTGCAATGTTTTTGAAGTCCTCCTTCATTTCATTCATTATTTTATTCATTTCTTTTTCAAAATTTTCTTCTTTAACTAAACAAATTTTTGTCAGCTTTGACTTTGATTCCATGCCAATAATACTTTCAACTGGAATTCCAACATCAACTGCTGTTTCAGCCTGCTCTGAAAAAGAAATAATTCCTTTCAAGATGCCGTATTGTTTTTTCATACTACAATAAGAGTCAACTTCATGAAATGCATTCTGCTGTAAAAAGCCTTCTCGAATTAATCTTGCAACTTCCATTGTAAGCCTTTCTTTTTCAGGCAAAGCATCAGAACCAATTAACTGCACTATTTCCTGTAAAGAAGCTTCTTTCTGCAAAACTTTCATTATCTGCCTTCTGACTTTAACCCAGTCTTCTGCAACATTTTCAATAAACCAGTTTTCTAATGGAGTTGCATACAAGCTGTAAGAGTCAAGCCAGTTAATTGAAGGAAAATGCCTTCTCTGGGCTAGTTTTGCATCCAATGCCCAGAACACTTTTGTTATTTTTAAAGTGTTTTGTGTTACCGGCTCAGAAAAGTCTCCTCCGGGAGGAGAAACTGCTCCGATTGCAGTAACAGAACCAGTTTGTTTTCTTTGGCCTAAAACATTTACTCTGCCTGCTCTTTCATAAAACTCTGATAATCTTGCAGCCAGGTAAGCAGGATAACCTTCTTCTCCAGGCATTTCCTCTAACCTAGAAGAAATTTCTCTCATTGCTTCAGCCCAACGAGAAGTTGAATCAGCCATTAAGCTTACATCAAATCCCTGGTCTCGAAAATATTCTGCTATTGTCATTCCAGTGTAAACTGATGCTTCTCTTGCAGCAACAGGCATGTTAGAAGTATTTGCAATTAACACAGTTCTCTCCATTAACGGCCTGCCGGTTTTGACATCCAATAATTCAGGAAACTCTGTTAAAACTTCAGTCATTTCGTTTCCTCTTTCACCGCAGCCGATGTAAACAACAATTTCTGCATCACTCCATTTTGCCAGCTGTTGCTGGATAACAGTTTTTCCTGAACCAAACGGCCCTGGAATGCTTCCTGCACCGCCTTTTGCAATCGGAAACAAGGAATCTAAAATTCTTTGGCCTGTAACCAAAGGAATTTCAGGCATTAATTTTTCTTTGGATGGACGGGGTTTTTTGACAGGCCATTTGTGCATTAAAAAAAGTTTTTTTCCGTTGTCTAATACAGCTATTGTGTCTGTTACAGTAAAGTTTCCTGAATTAATTTCTTTTATTTTTCCTTTAATAAAAGGAGGCACTAAAATTTTGTGAACAATGTTTTTTGTTTCCTGAACTGTTCCAAGAACATCCCCGCCTTCAACTAAATCATTTTTTTTTTGCAGTTGGCTTGAAATCCCATTTCTTTTTTCTATCTAAGCCTGGAACACTTATTCCTCTTTGAATGAAATTGCCCATCTTTTGAACTAATGCAGGCAATGGCCTTTGAATTCCGTCATAAATTGTGGTCAGCATGCCTGGGCCTAATTCAACTGATAATGGTGCGCCGGTGTTTTTTACTGGTTCTCCGGGCTTTAAGCCAGATGTTTCTTCGTAAACCTGTATTGTTGTTTTGTCTCCGTCAATCTGGATTACTTCTCCCATTAATTCTTCTTTGCCTACTTGGACTAAATCAAACATTTTTGCATTAAGGCCTTTTGCTATTACAACAGGGCCAGAGATTCTGTATATTCTTGCTATTTCCATAAATCCACACCAACCGTCCTTTTAATTAATTGCCTTAAATCCGTTTCCTTTCCCTTTGAAGAAAGAGTTATTACAACCGGAGTGATAAGCTTTTCTAAAATTCTTTTTGTTTTGACATTCATTTTATCCATTTCTTCTTGTTCAACTACAATGACTCCAATTTCTTTGTTTTCCAGGACAAAAGAAATTGTTTCATCAAAATTTTTTTCCACTGCAAAAGTGTTTTTTACCCCTGCAAGGCTAAAGCCTGTTACAAAATCATCTGTTCCAACAACCGCTATTTCCATTTCAATACACCAATTGTTTTTCAATTAACTCCATTGGCAGGCCTGAGTGCTTGCCTCTTGAAATAATCCTTAAGTTTGTTATCTCGTTTTCTTTTGCAACAAAATACCCTATTACCGGTGCGGAATTTCTCTGAAACTTGTTAACCAGTTTTATTCCGTCTGAAGCAATTTTTTTCCTGAATTCAATCCTTGAGTCCTCAATGCTTTTCACTTCAATTTTTTTTCTGTAAGTTTTTTTTTGAGGAAGAATCGTCTTTAACTGGATTTTTGTTTCTTTGGCTCTGGCTTCATTTAATGCATCAGTGAATTTAGCTGTTTCAACCATTAAAGACCTTATTTTTCCTTTTGTTCCCGCAATAAGCTTTGAATAATAATTTATATCCAATTCATCTTCCATTTCAGTTAAATTAGAGGAATTTTTTTTCATGGTTTCATAATAAGGGGTTTTTCTGAAAAACTCTATTGCATCTTCAACTGAACTGGATTTTTTTACTGCATCAGAAAGAAATGCAAAAGTTAATTCGCCTGCAGGAATCAGGTCATAGATTATTTCTTTGTTTGATTCCTTGGATTGTTTTCCCCTTAAAATTGTCTTAATATTATGCAAATCATATTTTTCAAGGAAAAGCTTTATTGACTCCCTTGAATCCTTTAAAGAAAAATTCAGGACTTTCTTGAAAGAGCTTGAAAGGTTTTTGTTTAAAGCAAATTCAATCAAGTTTACTCTGTCATAGGTTGCCCCTAACTCATCTATTTCTGTTTTATAATCTGTTTCTCCAAGGTAACGGGCAATCTGGTCCAAAGACATTTTTAACAGCTTAGGGTACTCGTTTGAGTCAATTAACTTGGATTTCATCACCCTTACTCTTGTGTTAGTGTAAGAATACCCAAAACCTTTTTCAGTCATTCATTAAACACCCTTAAAGAAATCTCGCTAATGCTTTTTTCCTTAACTTTTTCCAGTATTAAGTCAAATGTCTGGTCTGAACTGACTGTATTGTCATTGTTTTCAAGGATAAAACCGCCTGTGCAGTCAATTGCTTCCTTGAACTTCAGGCCTGAAAGCTTTGAAACCAGTGCCTTGTCTTTCTGGTTTGAATAAAAATGGCTGGCTTCAACTTCTTTTTTTCCGTTATGCAAAAGCTTTTTCAGGATTCTTTCTTTTTCTTTTACCGGAAGATTCTGCAGGTCTTTTTTTGCCTGCCCGAACACTGAATCAATTATCTCTTTTTTTGCATTCAGTAATTCTTTTTTCAGCTGAAGCCTTAATGAAGCAATCTCTGTTCTTTCCATGGAAGAAATTATTTCACTTGTTTTTACAACTGTTTTTTCCCTTGACTTCTGTATTTTCTCGTTTGTTTTCTGCAGAAGTTCTTTTGCCGAATTCTTTCCTTCCTGGATTACTCCATTGGCTTTGCTTTCTGTTGCGAGATTAATCTCTTTTATTACATTCTCTAAAGACATTTAAAAAACCTTAAAGATTATGCCACTACAGGTATTTTGTCAGCCAGGCCTAAAATCATTATTGCAATGACTAACCCGAAAATGACTAGTGTTTCAGGAATTACTGTCAGGATTAAAGCCTTTCCGAATAATTCTTCTTTTTCTGCCATTGCACCAACAGCTGCTGTTCCAATTTCTTTTTCTGCTATTGCTGCTGCAAAAGCACTTCCCGCAATTGCAATTCCTGCTCCAATTGCAATCAAACCTAATTCTAATTCAACCATATTTTTTCCTCCTTTAATTAAAAATTAATTTTTTTCCATCCCAAACGGAACGTATTTTATTCCTCCACCTTTATAGAATTTTCCAAAAAATTCAACGTAATGAAGCCTCAAAGAATGCAAGAAAGGCCCGATTAAACCCAATAAAATATTGATTAAATGCCCTAATAAAAGGATCAGGATTGCAACAACAATAAAAATGCCTCCTTGATGGAAGAACTGTGTTGCAAATTTATTGATTATCAATGCCAGCTGAACTGACGCCAATCCGACAGCAAAAAGCCTTGCATAAGACAAAGTATTGCTTAAGATTGCAGGCAGTTCAATTATGCCTTGGACTCCTTCTCCTTTGAATAACAACACAATTCCTGCAAAAAGCATTATGCCGCCTAAAATGTTTCCAAAAGAAATTAACCCTAAAATCATTTCAGCTAAAACAAGCAATGCACCTGCTTCAATTATAAGCCAGCTTGCTTTTTCATAAACTGCTTCTTTTAATCCATGCTGGATTAAGACATTATAAAAGCCAATTATATAGCCGAAAGTAATATGGATTAAGCCAACTAAAATTGAAATCATTAACATTAAATTCAGGTCATGAGCCCTGTTAAGCAAGGGGTGCTCTACAAACTCAAAACCAAAAAATTCTCCGAACACAAACCCAAACAAAATTGTTGCAAGAGAAGCCACAATCAAAGAATTAACTAAAAGTTTTCCTTCACCTTTAAGTTTTCCCCTTAAGAAAAAGAATGCAATCAAAGTAACTATTCCATATCCAACGTCTCCAAGCATGAATCCAAAAAACAATGGAAAAGTAATGAATACAAGAAACGTGGGGTCTAATTCAGTGTATTTTGGAAGAGAATAAAGATTCATGAAAAATTCAAATGGTTTAACCAGAGAAGGATGCTGGAATGCGGTTGGCGCACCTTTTTTTTCAGCGAATTCCTCAAAAAAAATCCTGTCATTGGTCAAAACAATCAGTTTTTCACTCATTTCTTTTGCCTGTTTTTGCGGAACCCAGCCGTCAATTACAAAAGCGTTTTCTGTTACAGCAAACTTTAACGGAGCCTCAAGTTTTTCATTTTCTTTCTCTAAATTGAATTCAAAATCAACCAAAAACTGGCCTTCTTTTTCTTTCATTGAATCCAATGCAGAAAAAAATTTTGTTAACCGGCCTTCAATTAAATCAAGCTCTGAATTAATTTCAATTAAACTGGTTTTTTCTTCAATGCTTAATTCAGTGAAACCGTGTTCTGACAAGAGCCCTTGAATCTGTGCTTTGCTTTTCTCTGGGACAAACAACGCAATAACGTTTTTCTTGTTATGCTGTGATGAAAACAACTCAAATTCTTTTGTTATTCCTAAAAGCTTTTCTTCCAGAACAGGCTTTTTAACTGTTCCCTTGAATACAGCAAGAGACTCATAGCCTGAAAAAAATGACTGATCCAGGTTAAGCGAAGACAATGGCTCAATTGCATCTTTTTTTGAAAGCAAAACGCTTTTTCTTTCATTCAGGGAAGAAACCTGTGAACTGATTGAAGTGTAATCAAAGTGAATTTTGCTGAACCTGGTTTCACAGGGCTTTAAGTCTTTTATTATTCTTGGCACAAGCTTTAATCCGAAATGACTTATAATTGACCTTAATTTAACAAGCCTGTCTGAAACTGTTTCTGCTTCACTAAAAGAATTGCCTGTATCAAATTCTTTTCCATGATAATCAATTAAATGCAATAGTTTCATTGAATGAAGCTCGTTGATTAATTTCCTTAAATTGGTTTTCGGGCCAGTTATCCTTACTTTAACCATTTTTTGGGTTCTGATCATAAAAAAAACCTGAACAGAGTCATAAAATTTCTTCTGAAAACTTTTTTAAGATGAATTTTGGCTCTGATTTTATTTTAGCTGAAGATTTTTTCCTGATTGATTCAATCAGCAAATTATTTTCTCTGGCAAGCTTTTCTTTTAACTGCTTTATATTCTGCCTTGCCTTTTGCAGTTCTTTTTCCCTGAAATCATTGTCCTGCCTGTCAGCTTCTGCGGTCAACGAAATAGATTTTGCTTTGGCATCCTCTGTTATTTCAGCTTTCTTTTTTTCTGCCTCTGAAAGCCTTTTTCTGGCAGATTCTTCTGTTTGCTTAATTCTAGAGAGAGTTTCATCCTGTGACAAAAAAAACACCTTTTTAGCCCAAAAAAAACAAATAAATGGGTTATAAGAAGTTCTTTCATCAAAACATTTAAAGCCTTTTTCCTGAAAAATTCAGGAAAAAAACCAGTTAAATATAAAAAAAAGTAGCTTAATTAATTTAAGGGAATAATCTCAAAAAAAAAAGGAGTGAATTTAATGCCAATAAAAATAATCCACGACATAGAAATATGCATTGGCTGCGGTGCCTGCGCAGCGGTCTGCCCTGAAAACTGGGAAATGAACGGAGACAAGTCAAAGCCAAAAAAAACCGAGTTAAGCGAAGCAGGATGCAACAGGGAAGCAGAACAAAGCTGTCCGGTAAACTGCATTCACCTAAAATAAAATTATTTTTTTATGCTTTTGCGTTCCCCGGCTTTTTGATTAAAAATAAAGCCAGCAACAAAAAAATAAAAGAAGAAATTAAAGTAAAATAAAGCATAAAATTTAATTCGCTTGAAGGAAGCGACGGATGGGTTAAAAGAAAATAATCAGATAAATCGTTTGCAAAAAAGAAAACAAAAACAGGAATTAAATAAACTAACCTGAACTTAATTTTTTTTGCCAGCAAAAAAGATTCAAAGAAAAGAAAAACATGCGCAACCAGAAGGACTGAATACATTAAAGAGTTTTCCGGGGTGAAATAATAGCCTCTGAAAAAAAGCAAAACAAACACTGTCCAGAAACCGTATTTTAATGCTCCGACTAAAGAAAAAAAGAATACAAAAGAATTTTGTTTTTTTATTAAGATAAGGAAAAAAGATACAGCCATCATCAAAGAAAACAAAGGACAATCCGGGACAAAAAGCCATAAATAAATCGGAGTAATGAAAAACTGTTTTCCGTAATAAAAAATAAAGCCGTATAATGCGCCGATTAAATTAGCCAGAATCAAAAAAACCATTAATTTTTTTGAAGAAAAAATTTTCTGGGAAAAATAGTTTAAATCAAAAAAAAGATTCATAAAATAATTATAGATTTTGTTTTTTTAAATTGAATTAATTAAGGTCTGCCTCTTCTTCTTGCACGTCTTCTGGCTAATGCCGCTCCTGCCCCTAAAAAAGTTAGACCTAAAGCAGCTCCTCCTGCTGCACCACCACCGACTTTTCGCCACTGATTTCTTTTTACTTGTTTTCCAAAAGAAGCGTTAAAATCGTTCTTAAAGGTTTTCCAGTTTTCTAGTTTCTGTTGGATTCTTAACTTCTGTTCTTGTGCGTTTAATCTTGTGTCGGTTCTTGCTTTTGCAATCCAGTTTTGCAATTCAATTAAAGACTTGTCTTTTAAAACTCTTGCGGCCTGTGTTTCAGTTAAAGCTTCAATTGCAGAAATAGCTTTTACTCCGCCAAGAGAGCCTGCTATGGCTCCTAAAGCAGTAATAACTGCAATTAATTTTGCTTTAGCACTAACCATTTTAACTCACTAATAAATTAATGAAAAAACCACTTAATAACCTTTTTCCTGTTTTTTTAAAGTTTTTAAACCTTTTTTAACACAATTTTTTGGGCTAGGCCGGGGAGTCAGCAGTTCCTTGTTACCTGAAATCTGCTTTAGCAGGAGCCGAAGCTTTGGAGAAGGATTTAATCCAGGGAAAAGGATCCTTGACTGTTTCAATGAACCTCTGTCCCCTGAGATTGGGCTTTAAAGTCAACCCGCCAGGCCTGGAAGGGAGCAACGGAAATTTTACTGCTTAATGCTTTTGGGAGCAGCGGAGGGAAGAACAATTAAGGGCTAATCCAATTTCTTGAATTGATTCGACTTCAGGGCGTGCCCAATGCTTAAACTGCCTGAAAACCGCAAAAAAAGGCTTTATTTGGCTTAATCAAAGAAAAGAACAGGAAATTCTAAAAGCAAAGGAATTTAAATAAGTAATTCTAAATCAATACGATTGATTGTTTTTTAATACTATAAAAGGAGGGAAAAAATGGAATTAGAGCAAATAGGAGAATGGGCTTTTGTGCTCGGTGTAATAATAGCTTTCCTTGCAGGGGTGTTTATTGGGTTTTTGCCTAACCTTGAAGCATGGATTCCTTTAGTGCTTGTAATCCTAGGAATAATTGTTGGATTGCTGAACATTAAAGACAAAGAAACAACACCGTTCTTGATTGCATCAATTGCCTTGCTGGCAACAGGAGCAATTAACAGCTTTAGAATAATAGATGACGCAGTCCCGATGTTAGGAACCATTCTTGCAAACATTTTCTCCAACATTGCAATATTTGTTGCTCCGGCAGCAGTAATAGTAGCAATTGTTGCCATCAAAAAACTTGCAATGAAAGTCTAAAAAAGCAGTTTAACTGCTTTTTTTCTTTTTCTTTTTTTAAATAATCAGGTATTTAAATAAGTAACTGCAATTATATTTGGGTCAAAAACCACAAGCTAAGCTGTCAGCACGAATGGTTTTTGACGTTACAAATTCAGCGGAATTTGTTTAATTAAGCAAGTGAATGCAATGGAAGAAAAAAAACTAGTAATTGAAAGCGATTTAGGGATAAAAAAAGAATTGCCTGAAACAAAAAAAAAGACACCCGAAAATTCAGCTCAAAAAGAAAAGCCTGTAATAAAAAAACCTGAAGAAAAAAACAAGGTTCCTGAAAACAAGCCAAAACTCGGTGAACTTAAAAGAATTCCATCAGGAATTTTTGGTTTTGACGAATTAATTGAAGGCGGGTTTGAAAAAAATTCCACTATTCTTGTAACAGGCAGTGCCGGAACAGGAAAAACAACTTTTGGGTTACAGTTCCTTTATAACGGGGCAAAAATTTATAATGACCCTGGAATACTAATCAGTTTTGAAGAAAGCAGGGAATCATATTACAGGCACAGCGCTGAATACGGCTGGGATTTCAAGGAATTAGAGGAAAAAAACCTGTTTCGTGTGTTAGAATACAAGCCGCATCAGGTTGGAAGATTATTAGAGCAGGGCGGGGGACCGATAAAAGATGCAATACAGGAAATGAAAGCAAAAAGATTAGTTGTTGATTCAATTACTTCTTACAGTTTATTGTTTAAAGACGAATACCAGCAAAGAGAAAACACTTTAAGGTTTTTTGAGTTGCTGAAAAAATGGGACTGCACTTCAATGATATTAAGCGAAATGGGCCCAAAAGAAGCTGAAACAGCTAAAGGCTCTGTAGGGTTTTTGGTTGACTCGCTGATTTCATTGTATTACGAAAAAAAAGAAGAAAAAGATGTAAGAGTGCATTCGCTTGAAATCCTTAAAATGAGGGGAACAAAACACACCAACAAAATTTGCGCCCTGAATTTTGAAAAGGAAGGCATAAAAATATATGCGGATATAGAAATATTTTGAGCTGAATTAAATGAAAAACGAGACAAGACAACAGGAAATGAAAATTGTTTTCTTTCTTTTAAGCGGAATAATTTTAGTTACTTTTTCTATTGCAACTTTTGTTGAAGGAATTCTCGCACAAACCAGCGGTTACAGCCTTGTTGCAACAACATTCTATTTTGTTTCAATGCTGTCTCTTGGCGCAACAATCTGGATTTACTTAAAAGGAAAACAGGTTCTTGGAACATTATACTGATTCAAATTTTTTCCTTTAAACTCAAAAAGTATAATAAATGGTTTTCTGTTATAATTATGGTTTTGTATGGTTTGCGGAAAAGCCCAGGCTTCAGTGGAATTATTAGTTATTCTTGCTGTTTCAATGGTTGCAATAGGATTAATCCTTGTTACATCAAACAATGAAATAACAGGAATTAATTCAGCTAAAGCTAATTCTGATGCACAAAACACTGTAAACAAAATTGCAAGGACAGCAGAAGAAGTTTTTGTTTCAGGGCCTGGCACAACAAAACAGATTTTTGTGGTAATTCCATCAGGAGTTGATGAAACAAAAACAAGTGTTTCAGACAAGACTGTAAGAATTAATGTAAACGGAACAGACTTAATAGCTGAATCAAAAACAGAGTTAAGCGGAAGCATTCCCACAGAACCAGGAGGCCACTGGGTTTGGATTACAGCATTTGAAGG
The DNA here is from genome assembly GCA_043819075.1 of archaeon. GTDB lineage: Archaea > Iainarchaeota > Iainarchaeia > Iainarchaeales > 1-14-0-10-31-34 > 1-14-0-10-31-34. The sequence goes on along the minus strand of JBDRFE010000002.1, from coordinate 60,995 downwards.
ATATGTTGTAATAGGTGACATTAAAATTGAGTCAAACAAGGGAAGCATTTACTCTGCAATAGCACAGGATTCAAATTCAACTGAAAGCATTTCAATAATAAACAGCACTTCAGCTGATGCAAATGTAACAGTAAGCTTTAACTGGAATTCAGTTGAGGTTTCAATGAATTTAAGCAGCAATTTTTTTGTTGTAGCATCTGGTTCAAGCTATTCAATTGACATTAATTTTTCTTCAAGCCAGACAGCAGCAGGCAATTATTCAGGGGAAATAATTTTTGATGCAGCAACAACTGATGGTGCAAAAAGAATTGTTGTTCCGGTAACACTTGAAGTAATAACTGGTTCAGCTGAAAAGCCTTTAAGGGTTTTCCCAAATTACTGGAATACAACAATAATTGAAGGAAACTCTGATTCAACGAGTTTCCAGTTATGCAATACAACTGATTCAACAATAACAGGAATTGATTTTATTTTTTCCGGAACCATTGCTTTATGGATTCAGCCAATTCCTTCAGTCGGTTTGCTTACAGGAAATACCTGCAATGAATTCACTGCAATAATTGATGTGCCAATCGGGGCAGGAAGCAGTGCAGGAACAATAACTGCTTCAGATGGAATTAATTCAGATTATGTTTCAGTTACAGTCAGTGTTCCGTTTAATGATACTCTTGCACCAACAATAAGCTTGGTGTCGCCTTCAAACGGATTTGTTTCAGGAAACTTTTCAGTGCAGTTTGATTATTCTGTTAATGACATTGACTCTGGAATTGCTTTCTGTGAACTAATAATTAACGGAGCAGTTGACCAGACAGACAATTCAGTAAGCGAAGGAATAACACAGAGTTTTACAAAAACTTTTTCGGTTAATGGAAATTATTTTTGGGGTATCAATTGTGTTGATGATTCAGCTAACTCTAATGAAGGAAGCAGCAATGAAAACAGGGTTATACAAATAAATGTAATCCAATATCCTGTTGTAATTGCATTTGATAACTTTCCGGACACAAGCTGGAATTCAGGAACAGGGTGGACTGCAGGCTGGATTCATTCAGGCGATTCATCTCTTGTAACTTCAGGAGGAACATACACTCCTCCAAGACATTTGAGGCTTAGGCTGGCAACAGGCTATGCTACAAGAGCAGTTGACTTAAGTTCTTATTCAAAGCCAAGGCTTGAATTCTGGGCTAAAGTAAATTCATTTGAAGGAAGCGATTACCAGAATGTCCTTGTTTCATCTGACGGGATAACCTGGAGTGTAATAAAAACTTTTACTTCAGCTGATTCAGATAATGTTTATCATTTTTATGCTTTTGACTTGAATGCTTACACTCTTTCAAGCGAATTCTGGATTGGATTTGATTCATGGATGAACAGCACAGGAGATTATTTTTATGTTGATGACATTAGCATTATTCAGAGGACTCCGTGATTAAATGAAAAAAAAAACAAAAAACAGCGAGGCACGCCAAAGGTGTGCCAGCTCGGCTGAACGAAGTGAATGCCGTGAACCAGTTTTGGCTGGTTGTAGCGAGGCACAGCGTAAAGCTGTGCTGGCTCTATCGAGCGCAAGCGAAGATAGTGCTCCGTTACTCCCGCACGGAAGCGGGAAAGCGAAGCACGCTCAACCGCAGGTTGTGCTTCGTCACTCGCGAGCGAAAAGCGAAGCACATACGGCTTTATGCCGTATTTCGTCACTCGCGGGCGAAACCGCGAGAGGGCAGATTTCAGCTGAATTCGTTATAACGCTTGTTATTCTTTTTTCATTATTTTCTTTGGTTGTTTTTGTTTCATTCCAGCAAAAAGAACTCACTGATTTTAATTCAGAAAAAATAAAGGCAAAAACCCTTTTGGAAAAAACTACAAGAGCAGTCAACGGAATTTATTTGAGCGGAAACGGAAGTACGACAGTAATTGAAAAACAATTTGATTTTGAATTAGGGTTTGAGGAAAACTCAGTTAAAGTTTTTTTCAGGCAAGGGCAGTTTGTTTCAGCTTCACTGATAGCAAAAAAAATAGTTTTCATAAGCAAAGAAAATGCAACAGAAATTTCAGTTAAAAACCTGAACGGAGTGATTGAAGTTGAAGAACTCTAAAGGCCAGATTTTTACAACAGACTTAATTGTTGCATTAACTGCATTATTGTTTATTCTGGTTATTTCAGTTAGCTCTTTTGGCTTAATACAGAATTCACTTAACGAAGAAGAATTTTATTCAGAGATGCAGGAAAAAACCCTGAATGCTTCTCAGGCGTTGGTTTCAACTCCAGGCGACCCGGATTCATGGGAGTTAATGAATGACCTGAATGTTAATTCAATTGGCATTGCAAAAGAAAGAAATGTTTTGGATGAAAAAAAAATAGACAAGCTTATTGACTTAAACCAAAGCAGTTACAGTGAAATAAAAGAAATTCTTGGGTTAGGGAAATACGATTTTTATTTTAAGGTAACAGAAATGAATTCAGCAAGTGAAATCAAGTTTTTTGGCGTTATGCCCGGGCCCGAAACCAAGGCAGTTGTAATTGAAAGATTTGTTTTGTTAAACGGTGTTGAAAGAAAACTTGTTTTAGGTGTGTTCGGGTGAAAGGGTTTGTTATTTCAGTTGATGCAGTAATTGCATTGGTTATTGCTTTTGCAATGCTTTTTTCCATTGCAGTGCATTTCAATGAAAGCAGGCTGAATTCATTAAACGAAGCAAAGCTTGCACTGGTTTCAGAAGACGTTTTAACAGTGCTTGAAAAAAACAGCAAACTCCAGCAGGCTGTACTGCAGGGAAAAAACAATGAAATAGCGAAGTACTTAAATAAGACTTCACAAAATTTATGCTTTGAAATCAATTTAATTGATTTTGACAATAATTCAAGCGCATTAAGCACTGCAACAAAAAAAGGCTGTGAAAAAGGGATTTCAGTTATTTCAGTGAAAAGAAGTTTTTTTGTAATAGAACAGGAAAAATTTTATTGGGCTGAAATAAAGGCATGGCATAAGGTGAATGCATGAAAGGATACATAATAAGCTTTAGCGCAATAATCCTGCTTTCTTCAATGATGTTGTTTTCAGTGTTTTACTCGCAAAATGCACAGGACAGGAATTATTCTTTTAATGACATAAAAAAGTATTCTAAGGCAGAATTTGTGAAAGATGATTTGGGGTTTGATTTAAGCGAAATTCTGGGAACACAAATAAGCATTCAAATTGAACCAAACCTTGAAATAACTTTCATTGAAACCCTTCCCGCAGAATACAGCAAAATTGCAGGAATAAACAAATTCAAGGAATTCGCTGAAACCAGCTATTCTGCGGTAAACAACACGAAAATAAAAATCGGCTCTGAAAGAATAAGCAGTTCTGTTCCAGTTAAGTTCAGCAACGGATTAGTATATGAATATGGTTTTGGTGCAGGGAGTTCAGCGGAATTTTTTGCTGAAAACAGGAACACCAATGCAGTTTCAATTGACTTGAACCTTAATGTAAATGCGAGTTCAATTCAAGTGAATGAAACACTTTTCACTTCAAGCCCGGATTTAACTGTTAACTTTAATTATTCTGACCTGAATTCACTTAACGAAAAACATGAAATCCTTCAGGTTAATTCGCTTTCAGATAATGTTATTGTAATAAGGTTTTCAGGCAGTGCAGAAGACGTAATAGAAATTCATTTTGGAAGTTTTGAAGGAAAAATTAATGCTGTAAGAGTGTGGAATAAAACTTTTGGCCAGAAAAAAACATTGCTTGCATTAAAGGCTGTAATGCCCCAGCTTGACCTGAATTCTGGATTAAAAGTTTTTGCTGACATTGATTTGAATTATTTTCAGCAGGATCTTAATTCAAGTTCTTTAATTGAATTAAAGAAGTTTAGTTAGGTTTATTAATAAAAAAACAGTATTATTGGTGAAGGCAGAAAAATGATAATAAAAACAAAAATCCTTGAATTAGCTGAACTCCTTAACAGGGAAAAAAAGCTTTCAATTGAAGAAATTTCAGCTGAACTGGGATGGGAAAAAGAAAAACTTGAATTAACTGCAAAAATAATGGAAAAAACAGGGTTATTGAACGTAATTTACCCTGCAAACGTTTTGTCAAAGCCTTTCATAAAAATTGAAAAAGAAATAAAATTAGGGCCTGAAATACCTGTTAAAGCGCAAAAAATTTTATTAGAATATGAATTGAATGCAGACAACACCAAAGCAAAAACAAGGATTACAGAAGAAAAAGGAAGCAGGACACACCAATACAATGTTGAATTCGATGAAATTGATTCCGCAACACAAAAATTCATTGACGAATTAAAAGAAGAAATCGCAAAAAACATTGAAATTGAACCAGGGGATGAAGACGAAAAAAACGAGAAATTAAAGAAAAAATTCATTCAAACAGTGAACAAAACCCTGCTGAAATACCTGCCAGAAAACCAGGAAAAAATAACTGAAAAGCTTGCAGGAATCTTATTGCATGAAATGTATGGAATGGGAAAACTTGAATTGCTGATGAAAGACGATTTGCTTGAAGAAATTGCAATAAATTCTTCTATAACGCCTATTGCAGTTTATCACAGAGAATTCGGCTGGCTGAAAACAAACATAATGCTTGAATCAGAGGAATTAATAAAAAATTATGCGGCACAGATTGCAAGAAAAGTCGGAAGAGAAATAACAACATTAAATCCTATTCTAGATGCTCATTTAGGAACCGGAGACAGAGTTAATTCCACTTTATTCCCTGTTTCTTCTTTAGGAAACACTATTACAATAAGAAAGTTTGCAAGAAAACCCTGGACAATAACAGATTTTATTCAGGAAAAGCATACAATGAATTCAGAGATGGCGGCTTTTTTGTGGATGGCAATACACTATGAAATGAATTTAATGGTCGCAGGCTCAACTGCTTCAGGAAAGACTTCTGCATTAAACACTTTATGTGCAATGATTCCAAGCTATCATAGAATAATAACAATAGAAGACGTAAGAGAATTAACTCTGCCTGATTACCTTAAATGGAACTGGATTCCGTTAACAACAAGAAACCCTAACCCAGAAGGCCTTGGAGAAATAAGCATGTTTGACTTAATGATGTCCTCTCTTAGAATGAGGCCTGACAGAATAATTTTAGGCGAAATGAGGAAAAGAAAAGAAGCAGAAGTATTGTTTGAAGCAATGCATACAGGGCATTCAGTTTATTCCACAATGCACGCTGATTCAGGTTATCAATTGATTAGAAGGCTGACAGAGCCGCCGATTGAAATTCCTGCATTAGAAATAGAAGCACTGCATTTGGTTTTAGTTCAGTACAGGGACAGAAAAACAAACAAGAGAAGGACATTAGAAATAAGTGAAATTGAAACCGGCTCTCATGAAGGAAGCGTTTCAATCAACACAATTTACCGCTGGTCTCCTAGAACTGATTCATGGGACAAAACAGAAGAGCCGGTAAAATTTTACGGGGAATTAAACATTCATACAGGGCTGACAGAACAGGAAATAAACAAGGATTTACAGCAAAGAAAAAAAATCCTTGAATGGATGGCTGAAAAAAAAATTAATTCAGTTAACGAAGTGGGAAAAGTAATGGAATTATATTACAGCAACCCTGAAACAATAATTAATGCATCAGAAAAAAAAATTAATCTGGATAAAATCTGAAGTGAAATAAATGAGAGTAAAATTCCTTGTTTTTTCAACAGAACAGGCAAAAAAATTCAATAAAAGGATTTTGTTTGTTGGAAACTTCCTGCAGAAAATTTTTGTAGGAACAAAATATGATTTAAAGAAAGCAGAAATACCTCTTTCAGCAGAAGAATACCTTACTGCATCAATTATTTCAGCCCTGGTTTATGGAACAGTATTTTTTTTGCTTGGAACAATGCTTATTTTTTTAAGGGATTTTAGTTTAGAAACAGTTTTTCCCGTGAATTTATTAATCGGGTTTGCTTTTTTTGTATTATTTTTTTTCCTGCACATAATTTACCCTGGAATAATTTCAAAAAACATTGCCTTGGGAATAGACCAGGACCTTGTTTTTGCATTAAAGGGAATGCTTTTGCAGACAAAATCAGGTGTTCCGCTATTTAATGCAATTGAAAACACTGCAAAAGCAGATTATGGCGTTGTATCAAAAGAATTTCGGTTAGTTGTAAAAGAAATTGTTGCAGGAACACCAGAAGCAAAAGCACTGGAAAAAATGGCTTTGCGCACCAAATCAGAGTACTTAAAAAAAGCCTGCTGGCAGATTGTAACTTCAATTAAAAGCGGGGCAAGCATTACAGGTGCATTAGAAACAACAATTAACACTCTTACATCAAACCAGTTAAGGGGAATAAAAAATTATTCAGCTGAACTCAATTTATGGATTTTAATGTATTTGCTTTTGGCTGCAGCAATTCCGACTTTAGGAATAACTTTTCTTATAATCCTTTCTTCAATGGGCGGCTCTGACATAAGTGAAATTCATGTAATGGCAACAATTTTTTTTGCCTTTGCAGTTCAGGTTATATTGATTGGTTTTGTAAAAAACAGGAAGCCAAAGGTGATAATGTGAAACAACTTGAATTAATCCAGAAAAGGCTTTCAGAGCTGGTGCCTGAAAAAAAAAGAAAACTTGTTTCAGCCAGATTAGATTTTGCAGGAATAAGCCAGGACACAGATACCTGGCTTGGAAAAAGATTAATGCTTGCAGTATTATTTTTTTTGATTGGTTTTTTGATGCCTTTAAGCCTTGGAAGATTCATTGAATTCACTGAAATTGGATTGCAGTTTCTTGCAGGAATAATTTTTGGCATAATTTTTTTTGCAACAACTTTATTCCTTTATTACCTGCATTTAGAATACCAGATTGATGACAGGAGAAAAAGAGTTGAAAGCGTTCTGCCTGATTTCCTGCTGTTAGTTGCATCAAACCTCAGGTCAGGAATGACACCATTTTATGCATTCAAAAGCAGTTCAAGAGAAGAATTCGGCCCTTTAGCAGAAGAAATAAAAACAGTTACAGCCAAAAGCCTTGGCATTGAATCATTCAGCGGCTCACTGAAAGAACTGGCAAAAAAAATTGATTCAAGGATTTTAAGCGAAAGCGTTTCATTTTTCTCTGAAAGCCTGAAGTCAGGGGGAAAGCTTGCAAACATTCTTGAAGCCAGTGCAGAAGATATTTCAAAAACAGATGAACTGAAAAAAGAAATGATTTCAGGGACAAAAATGTATGTAATGTTTGTGTTGTTTGTAATAATTGTTGCCACCCCGCTTTTAATGTCAATTTCAGTGCAATTCCTTGAAATGATTTCTTCAATTCAGGCACAACAAACAACAACAGGAACAATTAATGTTGGCTTCCTAAGCTCTGAACTGCTCATCACGCCAGATTTCATGCAGAAAATGGCTTTAGTGCTGTTTTTCGGAAATGCAATTCTTTCAAGCCTGTTCATTGGAGTATTAACTGAAAGAAAACCCCAGCTTGGAATAAAATATTTTCCAGTAATATTCATTGCATCAGTGATATTGTTTTTTGGGTTCAAAACACTGGTTTCAGGGTTTATTTCGGTTTTATAATGAGAAAAGAATATAAATGAAAACCGACTAAATAGATAGCATAATTGTTTTATTTTGCAAAAAAAAGGAGGGAAAAAATGTTCGGAAGAAAAGCACAGGGAACAACCGAATACTTGATTATTCTTGCGGTAATAATTGTAATTGCATTAGTTGTTGTCGGGGTAATGGGCTGGGTTCCTGGATTAAGCGGAGGCATAACAGAACAGCAGTCAAAAGCTTACTGGCAGAGCACTTCGCCTTTCACAATGCTTGAATACAAGTTCAGTGGAACAACAGCTGACTTGGAAGTGCAAAATGTTTCAGCAAACAAGCTGACTTTAACTGAAGTAAAGTTTGACGGAGTAGGCACTCTGGCTGCAAGCGTTTCATTTAACGCAGGAGAAAGAAAACTTGTTCAGTTAACAGCGTTAAACGCATGCGGAAACCTTGGGGCAGGCTTTGACAAAAACGTGATGTTCACATACAATTCAAAAAATGTTACAGGCTTGGTCCAGATAGGCGACAAAGGATTAATTGGAAAATGCAGTTAACTGCATTTTCATCCCTATTTTTTTATTTTTCTTTTCTATGATTTAATATAATTAGCTATTTTTGCAAAAGAAACAGGATTAAGCGATGCCCCACCGACTAAAACCCCGTCAATGTTTTCAACAGAAAAAATTTCTTTAATGTTTTCAGGCTTAACGCTTCCGCCATAAAGGATTTTTATCTGGCTTGCTTTTTCGCCGAAGAGCTCGGTTAACTGGCTTTTAATAAAAGAATGCGCCTGGAAAATGTCTTTTGGTTTTGCAGTCTGCCCAGAACCAATTGCCCAGACAGGTTCATAAGCAATCAAAAGATTCGGAGAAAAAGGAATTCCTTTCAGGGAATCACTTAATTGCTCGCTTAAAACAGTGTTTGTGAGATTGCTTTCCCTTTCACTAAAAGTTTCCCCAACACACAAAATAACACTAAAATTGTGCTTTAAAGCAGAATTAACTTTTTTGTTGATTAATTCACTTGATTCAGAAAACTTTTGCCTTCTGTCAGAATGCCCTAAAACAACAAAATCGCATAATCCTTTCAGCTGGGTTAAAGAAACCTCGCCAGTGAATTCGCCTGAATCCTCAAAAAAAATGTTTTGTGCTCCGATAAAAATTTTTTTTGAAGCAGATTTTCTTGCAGCAGGAATGCACGGAAAAGAAGGGAACACAACAATTTTGTTTTTTGTTTTAGAAACAAGTTTGTTGAATTGTTTGAAAAAATCGTTTGTTTCTGGAATGCTTTTGTTCATCTTCCAGTTTCCTGCAATTACCGGCATTAAAACACCATAACAATAAAAAAACAAACAAGTAAATAAAACTACCTTAAACTGCCTTAAAACCAGAGAAAAAATGGGCAAAGAATAAAATTAAAGCAGTATTCAATGAAAAATATTATGAATGAAATACAAAAATGTTTCAGCAAATGACTTGTTTAAATCCTTGAAAAAAGACACTGATTTGCTGACAATAAAAAAAGCCACAGAACTCGCAAAAAACCACCTTGAAGGAAAACAGCTTTCAAACGCGCTTAACACCGCATTCACTCTTGTTTCTCTTGGATTAAAAGAAAACACAATTTCGGCTGCACTGCTTTGGGAAACCGGATTAAAAGAAGAAGAAATACTGAAAGAGCTAAATGAAGATGCACAAAAGCTTGTGATGGAAACAAGGAAAATAAAAAAAATTGAATCCCAGAACAAGAATTTCAGCCCAGAAACATTAAGCAAAATAATTCTTGCAACAACAAAAGACATCAGAACAATAATAATAATTCTTTCAGCCAAACTGGCTGAACTCAGGAACACGAAAAGCAATGAAGAGCTCGCAAAAAATGTTATGGAAGTCTATTGCCCGATAAGCCAAAAACTCGGATTAGAAGAAATAAACTGGGAGCTTGAAGATCTTTCATTCAGAATAATAGAGCCAAAAGCATACAATGCCATAAAAAATGCAATGAAAAAAACCAGGAAAGAAAGGGATTCAGAACTAAAAAAAATAGTTGAAGAAATAAGGAAAAAACTGAAAAAAGAGGGAATTAACGCAAACATAATCGGCAGGACAAAAAACTTTTACGGAATATACAAAAAAATGAAGAAAAAAAAATGCAGGCTAAAAGACCTGCGTGACCTTACAGCAGTAAGGATAATCTGCAACACAATAAAAGAATGCTACCTGATACTTGGCTTTATTCATTCAATGCACGAGCCATTGCTTGGGTCGTTTGACGACTACATTGCAAGCCCAAAAAAAAATAATTACAGGTCAATTCACACAGACCTTAAAACAGCTGACGGAAAAGTATTTGAAGCACAAATAAGGACAATGCAAATGCATATTGAAGCAGAAGAAGGAATGCCTGCTCACTGGGCATACAAGGAGCTGAAAAAAGACAAGGAGTTTGACGGAAAGCTTACATGGGCAAGAGAACTGATTGAATGGCAGAGAAAAAACAAAAAAGAAAAAATGTTTGAAACATTTAACTTAAGCTTTGAAGAAAAAAAAATTTTCACTCTAACGCCAAAAGACAAAATAATAGAGCTTCCGTTGAATTCAACTCCATTGGATTTTGCCTATGCAATCCATTCAAGCCTTGGCAACAGCTGCGAAAAAGCAAAAGTCAACGGCAAGCTGGTAAAGCTTGACCACAAGCTTGAAAACGGGGACTTAGTTGAAATAATCACCTCAAAAAAACAGTTTCCAAAAAAACAATGGCTGTCAATAGTGAAAAGCCAGAAAGCGAAAGCAAGAATAATGAATTTCCTTAAAATAGAGGTGACAAAAACAAAAAAAATCCCTGAAAAAACAGGAAAAAAAATAATTGACTCAATAAAGATTGCAAAATGCTGCAGCCCGATTTCAGGGGACAAAATTTTTGCAATAAAAACAACCAAAAGAAAGCTGATTGTCCACAGAGAAACCTGCCCTAATTTATTAAGGGAAAACAAGAAAAAAATAATCCCTTTGAACTGGGGAATGGTCGGGAAAACGGAGACGAGCACTGAAATAAAAATTGAGGCAATAGAAAAAATAAATCTTTTGACTGACATACTTGATGCAATAGCTTCAATGAAAGCAAAAGCTGTTTCAACTGAAGCAAAAGTTGAAAACAAAAATATTTCATGCAAGTTCACGCTACAGGCAAAAAAACCTGAAACAATAACAAAAATAATTGAAAAAATAAAGGGAATTGACGGAGTGAAAGAGGTAAGCAGGGTTTAAAGGTTAAAAAAAGGCAAACACAAAAGTTTTTATTAAACAAAAAGCCTTATAATAAAAAAAAGGGGATTAAATGAAAAGAGTTAAAACAGGAATAACTGGATTAGATGAACTGCTTGAAGGAGGCTTTCCGGAAAAAAGGGCTGTGCTGGTTTCAGGTGCATGCGGAACAGGAAAAACAATTTTTTCAATGCAATACATTTACAACGGGGCAGTAAAATACAATGAGCCAGGAATTTATGTTACTTTAGATGAAAGACCTGAACTAATAAGAGAAGATGTTACAAGATTTGGCTGGGATTTAAGAAAATTAGAGGAAAAAAAACTGTTAAGCATAATAGACGGAAGCGTTGCAAGAATTGGAATGCCATCAGAAGAAGAATTTTCTCTGCCAATGACAGGATTTGACTTGGATAAACTATTGCTTGAAATAATGAGAGTAACAAAAAGAATCGGCGCAAAAAGAGTTGTAATTGACTCAATTCCTGCATTAGGATTCAATTTTGACAACGAAAACGAGACAAGAAAAGCAATACTCAAATTAAGCTATATGCTGATGAGAATAGGCGTTACATCAATCATGACCTCTGAAATACAGGAAGGGACAGCAAAATTCGGCAGATACGAAGTAGAAGAATACGTTGTTGACGGAGTAATAGTACTGCATTACTCTGGAATAGGCGGCGGCGGAACAAACAGGACAGTGCATATAAGGAAAATGCGTTCAACAAAACATTCAGAAGATTTGCATCCATTAACAATAACAAAAGACGGAATCAAAATCCACGGAATAGAAGAAGCCTACGATGAAAGCTGACTGAAAGCTTTCAACACACAAAAAAACAAATTAACAATTAAATACTATTTGCAACTAGTTTTATTCAGGTGAATTAATGGCTGAATGGGTTTTCTGGGCAGACGAAATAGCAGAAAAAATAATTAACAGGAAAAAATTTCATTTCATTGACAAAAAAATTCCAGAAGAAAAAACTTGGACAGTAAAAAGCTCTTCTTCTTTATCCGGGGTGCTGCATATCGGAAGATTGTCAGACATCATCAGAGGCGAAGCAGAAGCAAGGGCTTTAGAAGAAAAAGGATTCAAAACAAAATTCATTTATGTAACAGAAGACATGGATCCATTAAGGAAAATACCTAAAGGGGTTCCAAAAAAATTTGAAGAATTCATCGGCTTTCCTGTGTCAGATGTTCCGGATCCATTCGGATGCCATAAAAGCTATGCAGAGCACTTCACAGAAGAATTCCTTAAAGTATTCAAAGACTTTCTCTTAATTGAACCAGAAGTTTATTCAATGAGAAAAGAATACAAAAAAGGAAGCTTTACCGACAGCGCAATAGAATTAGTGAAAAACGCTGAAAAAGTAAAAAAAATAATTGAAGAAGTCCAGGGAAGCAAAACAGGAAAAAACTGGAGTGTCTGGAAGCCAATATGCGAAAAATGCGGGAATCTGCAGACAACTGCAATAACAAAAGTGGATGGCACAAAAATCAATTACAAATGCATTGATTATGCTTTTGAAAAATTCACTGCAAAAGGATGCGGTTTTGAAGGAATATCAGATTTAAAGAAAGCAAACGGAAAATTAGTGTGGAAAAGCGAGTGGGCAGCGCAATGGAAGAACTGGAAAGTCTGTTCAGAAGGAGCAGGAAAAGAATATGAAAGCAAAAACTCTGCTTTCTGGGTTAACGCAGAAATATGCGAAAAAATACTGGATTTTCCGCACCCAGAGCCTATTTTTTATGAACACATTGTAATTGGCGGAACAAAAATGAGCGCTTCTTTAGGTAACGTGGTTTATCCGGCTGACTGGCTGAAAGTTGCAAGGCCAGAAACACTAAAATATTTGTATATGAAAAGATTAATGAAGACAAGAAGCTTTGAATGGAAAGACGTTCCATTGCTTGAACTTGAATTAGATAGAGTAACTGAAAGCGCTGAAACAAAAACAGGGAATGAAATTGAACAGCTGAAAAACAAAAAATATTTTGATTCAGTAAAAGTTAATAACAGAGAATTAATTTCATTGAAAGCAGACTACGCTTTATGCGCTTTCTTGAACGGGTTTTACCAGGAAAAAGAATTAATTGAAAAATTAAATGAAATGAATAAAGGCACTGAAACAAAAAAAGAAGCAGAGGCATTAAAGGAAAGAATTAAGCTTTCAAAAAACTGGCTGGAAAAATTTGCGCCGGAAGAAAACAGGATTGTGTTCTCAGAAGAAATTCATGAAGCCCCAGACAAAATGAAAGAAATCTTTTCTGAAACAATTAGAGTGCTTGAAAAAACAAGCGACCCAGAAGAAATCCAGCAGAAAATCTATGAAATAGGGAAAGAAAAAAATATTCCTGCAGGGGAATTATTCAAAGAATTTTATTTGTTTTTAATTAAAAAAGAAAGAGGGCCGAAATTAGGGCAGTTAATTACCGCAATAGGAAAAGAAAAAGTAATAAAAAAATTAAAAAAAATAAAATAATCACTCAAATTCAATTGTTGCAGGCGGCTTCTGGGAAATGTCATACAAAACCCTTCCAACTTCAGGCACTTCATTCAAAATCCTTGAAGAAATTTTTTCCAGCAAATCATTCGGGATTTTAGTCCAGTCAGCTGTCATTCCGTCAACTGAATTAACTGCACGCAGGCAGACAACATACGAATAACTTCTTTCATCTCCTTTGACGCCGACTGCCTTAATTGGAAATAACACTGCAAACGCCTGCCAGGTTTTGTTGTAAAAATTGTTTTTCTTTAATTCTTCAATAAAAATAAAATCAACCTGCCTTAAAATAACAAGTTTTTCTTCTGATACCTCGCCTAAAATCCTTACTCCAAGGCCAGGGCCTGGAAAAGGATGCCTGTCAAGAAACTCTAAAGGAATTTTAAGCGTTCTTCCAATCTGCCTTACTTCGTCTTTATAGAATTCCCTTAAAGGCTCAATCAAACTTAACTTCATTGTTTCAGGCAAAGACAAATTATGGTGGGATTTAATTTTTGAAGCAGTTTTAGATGGTTCAGCTGACTCAATCCTGTCAGGGTAAATTGTTCCCTGGCCTAAAAAAGAAATTTTTCCAAAAGACTGCTCTAATTCTTTTGCTTTTGTCTCAAAAACAGAAATAAACGTGTGGCCGATAATTTTTCTTTTTTCTTCCGGATCAGAAACTCCTTTCAAAGCAGAAACAAATTCTTTTGATGCATCAACTGCAAAAAAATGCCTGAAACCCATTTTCTTATACAAGGATTCAATGTACTGCTTTTCGTTTTTCCTCATCAAGCCATTGTCAACAAAAACACAAAACAACTGCCCTGGAATTGTTTTATGCAACAAAGCTGATGCAACCAAAGAATCGACTCCGCCTGAAACACCCATAATCACTTTCTCTTTTCCTGCTTTAGCCTTAATCTGGCTTTCAACTTCTTTTATCACAGAACTGATTTTCCAGTCTTTTTTTGCCTTGCATTGTTTCAAGAAATTTGACAGGATTTTTTTTCCTTTCGGGGTGTGATGCACTTCAGGATGGAACTGTAATCCAAAAAATTTTTTTGAAGAAGAAAACATTGAAGAAACAGGGCAGGTTTTAGTTGAAGAAGAAATTTTGAATCCTTCAGGAATTTTTTCAACTATATCAAAATGCGACAGCCACACCTGCTCTTTTTTCAAGCCTTTAAGCAAAGGGTCATTTCCTTTAACTAAAATAATGTTTTTTCCGTATTCTCTTGTTTGGCCTGGCTTTACCTTTCCGCCTAAAAAAACAGCAATTAACTGCAACCCATAACAGATTCCTAAAACAGGAATATTTAATTCAAGAATTTTTTTATCCATTTTCGGGGCATTAGATTGGTTAACGCTTGAAGGCCCGCCTGAAAGGATTATTCCGGCAGGCTTAATTGAAACAAGTTCTTCTGCGGTAATAGTGTTAGGAAAAACTTCTGCTTTAACGCCTAATTCCCTTATTTTTCTTGCAATTAAATGGCAGTACTGGCCACCAAAATTAATTACTGCAATCAATTAAACACCCCGAAGAAACTAAAAAAAGAATCAGATAAAACTGGCTTAATTTCCTGCAACATAAATAATAATAGAAGAAGGTTATTTTAATTATTTTGATTGAAGGATTCGGATTGCAAGCCAGGCAGCGTTTTCTCCGTTATCTATTCCAACACATGCAACTGGAACGCCTTTAGGCATCTGGGCAATAGCCAATAATGCATCCAATCCGCCTAACTTGGATGAAACTGGAACGCCTATCACAGGCTTTTTTGTATGCGAAGCAATTACTCCAGGCAATGCAGCACTCAAGCCAGCAATAGCAATAAAGACATCAAAATCTTTTGAAGCAATTTCTTTTACTTTTTCCGGGTTTCTGTGAGCTGAAGCAACAAAAGATTCAAATGGAATCTTGTTTTCTTTTAAAACTTTTTCAGCTTTTTCCGCTATTGGCTTATCCGACTCTGAACCCATTACAATTGCAACTTTCATCAAAACACCAAACAATAATATAAATAAAATGCAATAGATTAAATAAAGCTAATCCCTTAATTTGATTATGAGAAAACCCAAAAAAATTGCGTTTAACTCGCGAAAGCATTCTGTGTTTGACCCAAAACAGCACATTGAAAGAAGGGTTAACCCTCCTAAATCAAAAAGAAAAACAGCGGGAAAAAAAGTTTTTGAAATTCCTTTTAAACGCTTTCAAGAAGGCGTGAAAAAAGGCACTATAGGCAGGAGAGTGCTTGTTAAAGGAATCCAGTACATTGAGGCTCCTGCAGGCTACAGGGTAAAAGTGGCTGGCAAAAAGAAAACAGTGTCTGGCAGGCAAAAAATTGTCAGTGTATTCATGAGAGACCGCAGAACCAAACCGTTTAAATACAAAAAAAAATCCAAACCAAAACCCCTTGGAAGAAAGGAACACATCAGGCTGAACCAACCTAAAAGAACAAGCATTATAAGGCCAAAAAAATGAAACAAAAAAAAAGGTTTACCACTTGTTTTTTTCCTTTAATTCTTTGTATTCAACAATAACTTTTTTTAACGGCCTGGCAGAAGCGAATTTTTCATTAATCCATTCCTGTGCTGTAGCAGAATAAATTTCTGAAATCAATTCCAAAAGCTTTGAAGGCAAATCAGGCGGCACAGGCCAGTCTTCTTTTGGCTTGCCTGATTTTTTTGCTTCAGAAAGCTCTTTACCCCAGTCAGTTGTCAAATAATAGTCTCTTGCAATCTGCTTGCTTGCATGAACTCCATTAAACAAAAAACGGTTTTCATCTAAAGTGCCAAAAACATCAACTAAAATTAATTTTCTTTCAGGAGAAAAAGCTAATTCAATTTTTCCATCAGCATGCACTAAACCAAGAGAAAAAGCTTTTTTGTTTAAAAAAGAATTCACTTTCAAGGCAATTGACTTTATTTCATTTAACTGGTTTTCAGTTAAAGCACTCATTGTTTTTGCTTCTGTTTCTGAAAGTAATCTGTCAACAGGCTCAAGCTTTGTAAAAAATTCAATTAAAGGTTTTTCAAAAAAAGTGTTTGCCGGAGGAATGCTTTTCAATCCGTAATCAGACGGCTTTGCTTTTCCTTCCCTGAATCTTGCAAGCAAAGAGCTTCCTTCCGGAAGCATGTTACGAAAAACAACTTCCAATGGAATCAAATAATTAGAGTCTTTTTCAGTTAACTTTCTTTCCTGTGGAAAAATAACTTGGACTAATTTAACTTTCATTTTGTTTGGAGAAACAAAGTCCCCAAAATGAGTGTTAATTCCTGCTTCAGCTATTTTTTCAAAATTATATACAGCCATCCTGCACAATGACTCGCCTTTGCCTGGAATTGTCTGAGGCATTTTGCCAAAATCAAACACGCTGTAATCATCGGTAAAAGAAAAAATTCCTTCACCAAAATTTTTTTCCGAAGCCTTTTTTAATACAGTTAAATCTTTTACTGAACCCAACACAAGCACCTCTTTAATGCTTTTCCTGCTCTTTTTTTCTTGTTTTCTCAAACTCGTCTTCAGTTTGCTTTGGAATTGGAACCGGATAATTTCCTGTAAGGCACGCCATGCACAAGTCATTCCTTTCCAAGGCTTTTTTCAAGGAATCAATTGAATTGTAAAGCAAAAAGTCAGCGTTAATTTCTTTTCTGATTTCCTCGACTGACAGCCTTGAAGCAATCAGTTCTTTTTTTGAAGGCATGTCAACCCCATAAAAACATGGCGAAATAATCGGCGGGCAAGTTGAAAGAAAGAAAACTTTTTTTGCCCCATTGTCTTTCAATAGCTTGACGATTTTTTTTGAAGTAGTGCCACGAACAATACTGTCATCAACAAGAATAATGTTTTTTCCGTTTATTTCACTTTGCACTGGATTAAGTTTTAACCTTACTCCATTCTCTCTTTTTTCCTGTGAAGCCATAATAAAAGTCCTTCCAATGTACCTGTTTTTTATTAATCCTTCACGATAAGGAATATTAATTTCTTCAGCTAACTTTGAGGCAGCTGTCCTGCTTGTGTCAGGAACAGGGATAACAACATCTGCTTTCAAGCCGGTTTTCTTCCATGCTTCAGCTAATTCTTTTCCTAAATTAATTCTTGCAGTATAAACCTCTAAATTGTCAATAATTGATTCTGCACCGGAAAAATAAACCCATTCAAACATACAATGCGAAGGTTTTTCATTTGCTAAAATTTTTGAAACAATGTTAAGGTTTGAATCAACAAACACTGCTTCTCCTGCATTAATGTCCCTGATTAATTTATAGCCGGTTGAAGTCAAAGAAAGGCTTTCAGAAGCAAAACCAACAGATTTTATTCCATTAACCTCTTTTTCTGCCATTATTAGAGGCCTTATTGCATGAGGGTCACGGAAGGCGAGCAAGCCTTTGTCTTTTATCAATACAACAACAGAATACGAACCTTTTACTTTGCCAAAAACTTTTTTGACTGCATCAAACAATGCTTCAACAGAAAATTTTTCAGGCAAAGACTGGGCAAAAACATTCAAAACAACTTCAACATCACATGAAGACAAAACACAATGCGTTTTAGTGTTTAACTCTTTTTTTAAGTCAAAATAATTTGTTATGTTGCCGTTATGCGCCATGCCTATTTCAAAAGGCTTTGAAACCATGAAAGGCTGTGCATCAGAAGAAAAATCTGAGCCAATAGTAGGATACCTTGTGTGCCCGATTGCTGTGTTAGCTTTTAATTCAGCTAATTCTTTTTCAGTGAAAATGCTTCCAACAAGGCCTTCTTTTTTGATTAACTTCATTTTTTTGTCAAAAGAAAGTATTCCCGCAGAATCCTGGCCGCGGTGCTGTAAGGAAAGCATTCCGATGAATACGTCAGAAAGAACGTCCTGCTTGGAGATGATTCCGATAATCCCGCACATAAAAACAAACCAATAATATATTCAAAGACTTAAAAGAATTTAAATCAAACTGAAAGGTAAAACAAAAAAACAATAACAATAAAAACAATTCAAACTATAAATATTTATGAAAAAAGCAATTTCCCCTTTAGACGGAAGATATGCAGATTTGACAAAAGAATTAAAGGAAATTTTCTCTGAATACGCACTGCAAAAATTCAGGGCAGAAATTGAAATAAAATACCTGTTGTTTTTGTCAAAAAAAGGGATTGCGAGAAAGTTCAGTGAAAAAGAAAAAACTTTTTTGGAAAACATTTACAAAAAATTCAGTGAAAAAGACTTCAAAGAAATAAAAGCAACAGAAAAAACGACAAACCACGATGTCAAAGCAATAGAATATTTTATAAGAAAAAAAATGCAGAAAAATTCTCTGAAAAACGCTGAAAGCTTTGTTCATTTCGGGTTAACATCAGAAGACATAAATAATCTGGCGAACTCGAAACAAATAGAAAAAGGATTAGAGTTATACATAACTGGTTGTTTTTTGCTGCTAAAAAAACTCAAAGAAATTTCCCACAAAGAAAAAAACACCGCAATGTTAAGCCATACACACGGCCAGCCTGCATCACCGACAACCTTTGGGAAAGAGATTGCAGTTTTTGGTTCAAGAATAGAGGAAAGTTTATTGGTATTAAAAAAAAATGAGGTTGCCGGGAAAACTTAATTCTGCTGTAGGAAACTTTAATTCAATGCATTCTGCTTTCCCTGAAAAAAACTGGATTAAATTAAGCAAAGAGTTTGTTTCAAGCCTTGGGTTTGAATCAAAGAAACTGACAACACAGATTATTCCGCATGACAGCATTTCACGAATATTCAATGAAATGGTTTTGCTCAACAATATTGTAATCAACCTTGACACTGATTTATGGTTTTACATCAGCAAAGAATACCTTTCACAGAAAAAAATGGCAAGTGAAACAGGCAGTTCAATTATGCCGCACAAAATTAATCCGATTCAGTTTGAAAACAGTGAAGGCAACTTATTGCTTGCAAACAATTTGCTTGTTTTTCTGAGTTCAAGGCTGCAGAAAACCAGAATGCAGAGAGATTTAAGCGATTCAACAATTAAAAGAAATTATGGAACGGCTTTTGGACATTCATTGCTTGGAATAAAAATGTGCATTAAAGGCCTTGAAAGAACCCAAACAAGCAAAGAAAAAATGCTTGAAGAATTAAAAACTCATCCAGAAGTATTAACTGAAGCAATTCAGACTGTAATGAGAAAAGAAGGAAACAAAAAAGCTTACGAAGAATTAAAAGAGTTTTCAAGAGGGAAAAAATTAACTTTGGATGAACTGAAAGAATTCATCAAAAAAAGCTCTTTAAGCGAAAAAGAAAAAAACAAGCTAATGAAACTAAAGCCTGAAAATTATCTTGGAAAAGCGGCTGAATTAGCAGAGTAATTTTCCTTTTGTTACAGTATCATTTCTTTCTGCTCCAAAAGAAACTGTTTTAACCGGCACTTTCAGCTGTTTTTCAATAAAAGATAAGTATTTTTTTGCATTAGATGGCATTGCGGTAAAACCGTTTTTCCTTAATTTTTCCCTTTCCTTTTCTTCAAAAGTAAAGCCTTTTAATTCAGTGTAATTTGGCTCTGCTTTTTCAACCAAATGATTTGCATAAGGAAATTCAAAGACTTTTTTCCCGTCAATTGAATAAGATTCTGCAACCAAAAGAGTTTTCAACCCGCTTAAAACATCTAACTTTGTTATTGCAATTTCATCAAAACCGTTCAGCCTGTGAGACAAACGCAGCATAGGCAAATCAAGCCAGCCAACACGCCTTGCCCTTCCGGTCGTTGTTCCGAACTCATTTCCCGCGTTTCTCAAAAAATCTGCTTCATCTTCAAACAATTCAGTTGGAAAAGGGCCAGAACCAACCCTAGTAGTATAAGCTTTTACTACACCAACAACATACTCAATTTTTTTAGGAGAAATTCCTACACCAATTGTTGCTGCACCAGACATTGGATGGGATGAAGTGACAAAAGGATAAGTGCCAAAATCATTGTCAAGCATTGTTCCCTGTGCACCCTCAAACAAAACCTTCTTTTTTTTGTCTAAAAGCAAATTTACTTCAATTGAAACATCAGACAGGAATTTTTCGAATTCAGCTCCAAGAACAGAGTATTCTTCAAACACTTCTTCTACAGTAAAATCAAATTTTTTTCCAAGAACAAGCTCGCATAATTCCTGGTAATAAAAAAAGTTAAAAGACAGTTTTTCTTTCAGCCTTTTCTCGTCAATCAAGTCATCAAACCTTATTCCGATTCTTGAAGCACGGTCAGCATAACAAGGGCCAACCCCTCTTCTCGTGGTGCCAATGTTTTTTTCTTTCAAAGCTTCTTCTTTGCCAATGTCAATTATGTTATGCCAAGGCATTATTATCTGGCATCGCGGGTCAATGCCTAAATTCACTTCAATTCCTTTTTCTTTGAGTTCATTAATTTCTTCTTTTAACACTCTTGGATCCAATGAAACTCCTGCTCCAATCAAAGAACGCTTATTCCTTATCACTCCAGAAGGAAGCAAATGCAGCTTGAAAATGTTTTCGTTTACCACAACAGTGTGGCCTGCGTTGTTTCCTCCTTGGAATCTAACAACACAATCAGATTTTTCAGCCAAACAGTCAACTAATTTTCCTTTTCCTTCATCCCCGAACTGCGCGCCAATAACAAAAACTGAACTCATAAAACCATTCAAAATATGCTGGGAAGAATTTAAAAAGAAAATGTGGAAACAAGTTATGTAAATGAACAAAATAAAAGAATTTTACAATAAGAACCCAAAATCTTACGATTTATTTGAAAGCAGAATAAACGAATTTCCTTTGCTAAAAGAACTCAGAGAAAAAGAAAATAATCTCTTGAAACACGGAGCGGGCAAAAAAGTTTTTTATTTTGCTACAGGCTCTGGATTTCACATAACTCAATTAGCGAAAGCCGGGGCAAAAGTTTTCACGTTGGACTTCTCAGAAGAAATGATAAAAATTGCTTGCAAAAAACTGGAGAAAGAAGGAATAGAATTTGAAGTCTTAAGGGGTGTTTCTTCTTTTTCAAAACAATTTTTAGATGAAAAGGCGGGAAAAAATCCAAAAAAGCTTTTAATTGCTGTTACAGACATGAGAAAGGTTTCTCTTCCAAAAAATTATTTTGATTATGTTTTTTGCTATTGCACACTGCCATTAGTTGGAAAGAAAAATATCGAAAGCATTCTTAAAAAAATGCTTGAGTGGTCTAGAAATGGTGCAGTAAGCATTTACCGAAAAGAGTCGCTCCCAAAACTTAAAGAATACTACAACAAAGCAGGCTTTAATTCTTGGATAAACGGAGAAAGCATTTTCATTGAAGGTGGATTTGAATATTATTGCGCAAACCCAAAAGAAATCAAAGGAATAATAGAAGAAAACAAAAAACTGGAAACGATTGAAACAGGATTAGGAATAATTTATTTGTGGAAAGAGAAATAAAAAATGGGGTCGGCGGGATTTGGACCCGCGACACCACGGTCTTCAGCCGTGTGCTCTCCAAAGCCTACTGTGAGCCAATAAAAAGATTATTCCTCTACAATATCAGGCTGAGCTACGACCCCAGAACCATTTATCAAATAGGCTATGGAAATGTTTTAAAGTTATGTTTTCATAAGCAAAACCATTTTATTAAGCCGCCATTGTTTTACTGGATGAATGAACAAGGTTTCATTATTAAGTTTTTTGATATCCCCGTGTCTTTCTATTTGAATATAACTTGATTGCTTGTTTGAATCAAAATAAGGACCATTCACGCTGACCCCAAAAACTTCCTTCAAAAGCAGTTTCATCGACTGTATAAATTTGTGTGATTTCATTCTAAGCTTTATTCTTGGCTGGGAGTTCAATCCTTTTTCAACTGCTCTTGTTTCACCATCGGCATCAAACACCCCTCGTGCAAACCACTTCTTAATTTCTAACGGAGCAGCCAGAATTAACTTTGGAATTTTCAACAAAACATGTTTTTTGCCTGAAGGAATATCAAAAACCTGCGTCAAAAAGCGATAAATGACTTTGTTTGTAGGATTCAGATAATAAAGTTTTTCTCTTTTTCTGATTCTTTCATCCCTGATAGGAAACTCGGCTCCAAACAAACCAAAAAAAAGTTTTTGAATCCTTTCAGCCTGCAAAAGAAATTCGTCGCCAACAATAATTTTATGTTCAAATGTTTTGGTTTTGGCGTATGTTTTTTTAATATCCTTTAAACCGCCGTCGCCAATAAAATAGCCAATAAAGTAAGCTAGTTCAGGGTTCAAGATTTTTGGCAACTTTACTGGTGCCGCCCCTTTTGCTTTTACAAACACGAATTTTGAATAAATTTTATTCAAATCTTTCCTCAAAAAATCTTTGTTTATATCAAAGTATTTGCCATCAAAAAGACAGCTTAAATAAGAAGATTTTTCATCAACTTCTTCAACAAACAAATCTGGCAAGTAATTAAGGAGCCGGGCTTTCGGTGCAACTGGAATTTTAATTTCCTTAAGCTGGCTTTTAGGAATCAAGCCATAATTAGTTTTTAGAAAGTCGGCAGGTTGCATTATAAAAAATTATTTTTTCTCTTTTAAAACAAGAACTAAACACATGACTGCCGGTGAAAAAAAATATTAATGAGCTGTTGAATGAAATGAAACAGCTCGACATATTCAGATGTTAACTAGCTGTGGCAGTTACGAGCCCAGGGGGATTCGAACCCCCGACACCCAGCTTTCCCTGAACTTTTTTAAGAGGCTGGTGCTCTACCGACTGAGCTATGGGCCCAAAACTTTTTCAAAAAAAGTTTTATTCATTTAAATTTTAACTGCAAAAGTTTTAAGAAAGAAATGAGAAATTAATAAGCCGTTGCAAAGCAATGGCTTGACATTTTTCGGGGCTCGCGGGCGAAACCGCGAAAGCGAAGCACACTCGGCTGAGTGAAGCGAACGCCGTGCACAGTTACAGCCGCACTGAAGCGGCTAACGAGTCCGAGGGGATTCGAACCCCTGACACCCGGCTTAAAAGGCCGGTGCTCTACCGACTGAGCTACGGACCCAGAAAAACAATAAATAAAATTATGTCAATAAAAATATAAACTGTCTTTGAGAATCAGCTGAAAAAATTAAGTGAAAAAACTTATTTAAACTTACTTTTTGGGTTTTAACTCCTTTAAGCCGTTCAGGTAAGGCCACAACACCTTTGGAATTTTCACTGTGCCCTTTTTTGTCTGAAAATTCTCTAAAATAACTCTAAGCATTCTTGCTGTTGCAACCATTGTGTTGTTTAAGGTGTGAGGAAAAATTTTTTCTCCTTTAACAACAACACGCATGTTAAGCCTTCTTGCCTGATAATCTGTACAGTTAGAACAAGACATTACTTCAATAAACTTTTTTTCCCTCGGAGAATAGGCTTCAACATCATATTTTTTTGACGCAACAATTCCGATGTCACCAGTACAAACATTAACTGTCCTAAAAGGAATTTTTAAAAGCTTAAGGAAGTTCTCTGAATTTTTTAAAAGCTCTTCATGAAATTTCTCTGAATCCTTTGGGTCGCAGATAATTACCTGCTCTACTTTATCAAACTGATGCACCCTAAACAAGCCTCTTTCATCTAACCCGTGTTTTCCGACTTCTTTCCTAAAACAAGGAGAAGAAGCAACAAATTTCAACGGAAGCTTTTCTTCAATAATTTCATCCAAAAACATTGAAACTAACGGATGTTCGGAAGTTGCAATCAAATAAAGGTCTTCCCCTTCGATTTTATACATTACATTTTCAAAATCATTTAAATCTGTTACCCCGCTGTAAGGCTTTCTCCTCAAAAGAAAAGGCGGCCTGATAAACAAATAATTCTTTTTTACAAGCAAGTCAACTGCCAGTTTCCTTAAAGCCTGTTCAAGCAAAGCCAAATCTCCTTTAAGGAAATAAAACCCTGAACCAGAAATCTTTACTGCCCTGTCAAAGTCAGCCAAGCCTAATTCCACCGCAAACTGACCGTGATGCCTTAACTCAAAAGAATAAGAAGGAATTTTTCCTGTTCGCCTGATTTCCTTGTTTTGTGAATCGTCTTTGCCAAAAGGCACGTCTTTATGCAATAAATTAGGAATTCTGTACAAAAGGTTTTTCTGGGCTTCTTTAAGTTTAATGAGCAGATCTTCTTTTGCTTTTATTTTTATTGGCAAGTCTTTTGCTTCAATTATTTCTTTTGACGCGTCTTTTTTTGCCGAAACCAACTGCTTTATTTCCTGCGAAACAATATTTCTTTTGTGTTTTAGTTCCTCTGTTTCCTGCAAAACACTCCTCATTTCCTTGTCTTTTTCAACCAGCTCGTCAAACAAAACCAAACATTCTTTTGTCTGCCTTCTTTCAAGGTTTTTTCTTACAAGAAAAGGGTTTTCCCTTACTAATTTAATATCAATCATTCAAACGCACTGTGATAATAAGTTAATATAAAAATAGAAAGTAACCAATAAAATAATATGGTTGAAAAAGTGCGGGTTTTAAGGCTTGGACACAGAATTTACCGGGATATCAGGACCACAACACACTGTGCTTTAACTGCAAGGGCTTTAGGCGCAGAACAAATAACAATAATCGGGGAACAGGACAAATCGATAGAAGAAAGTGTGAAAAAAGTTGTTTTAGTGTGGGGCGGAAATTTTAAAATAAGTTTTTCTGAAGACAGAAAAAAAGAAATAACTGAACTGAAAAAACAAGGCTTTACGCTGGTTCACCTGACAATGTACGGGGAAGAACTGCAAAAAAAAATAAAAGAATTAAGAAAGGAAAAAAAAGTTTGCATAATAATAGGCGGGGAAAAAGTGCCTCCAGAAATTTACCAGAAAAGTGATTATAATGTTTCTGTTGGAACACAGCCGCACTCAGAAATTGCTGCACTTGCATTGGCACTGCATGAATTGTTTGAAGGAAAAGAGCTCTGGAAAAAGTTTCCCAAAGCAAAAATAAAAATCGTGCCCCAAAAAAAAGGGAAAAAAACTATTAAGCAGTGAAACCACATTAATTTAAATTATCATTCACAAAAAAACAATATATGGTAAAGAAACAAATGATGGCACAGGAACTTGCAAGAAATTTTATAGTAAACACGGCTGGGGAAAAAGCAGTTGATTTAGTAAGAGTTTGCCAAGATAAAAAAAAGAGATTCAGTGATGAAGAAATAGCAAAACAGACTAAAATGAAAATCACTGAAGTGAGAGCAATACTTAACAGGCTTCATTACAGAGGAATTGCCTGCTACGACAAAAAAAAGAACAACAAAACGGGCTGGTATTCATACACTTGGGAAATAAAAACAAAAAGAATAGCAGAACTAATAATAGAAGAACAAGGCGGGAAAATAGAAAACTTAGAGAAAAAATTAGGGTTTGAAAAAGATTATGTGTTTTTTTCATGCAAACAAATGTGTGACAGCGTTCCATTTGAGGTGGCAGCAGAATACCAGTTCAAATGCCCTAAATGCGGGGGAACAATGGAAATAGTTGACAACAAAAAAAGAATAAAAGACATAAAAAAACAGTTAGGGGTAATAGAAACTGCATTAAAAGGTCTTTCAAAATAGCAAAAAAAACACAAAAAGTTGGACAAATAAAAGAAAACAACTAACAAAAAGAAAAAACCAAAAAAAAAGGTTAAACTGGTTTTAAAGTAAAAAAACACGAAAGAGCCGCCAAAAAAAGCAAAAAAAAGGTTAAAAGAACTAAAAAAGCGATAAAAAAGCTTTAAACCTAAAAAAAAAGTCAGCGGGGTAGGGCAGCCAGGAGTGCCCGTCGGGCTCATAACCCGAAGGTCGAAGGTTCAAATCCTTCCCCCGCTACTAAAAAAACACTCAAAAACAGCTAATTCTAAACACAAAAAGCAAAAAAAGGACTCATAAGACAGCCAAAGCTAAAAATACTTATTCATGCATTGAAAAGCACAACTCAACAAACCGAAAAACAACCAAAAAACAAACTCACTTATAAAACAACAAAACAAACTCGCGATAAAATTAGTGTACAGCACACCAACTAGCAAACAACACAAAAACTCACTTTTAGACAAAATGGCTTTATTTGGCGTTTTAAGGCACGATAAGTGCCTGATTTAACTAAAAAAACACAAAAAAACGAGTAATTACCAGTAAAAAAGGTAAAAACGGTTAAGTTTTTAAGTAGTTAAGGTAATTATAATATTGATTGTTGTGTTAAAAGAATTTTTAAACAAAATTTTTTCGGTTTTTTCAGAGAAAAAAACAGAAAAAAAATCTGAAACAATTTACGAGACTGAAGAAAAAGAAAGTTCTTTTGGGATTTATAGTTTATGGGATTACATAAATTTAATTGAAAATACCCAGGCACACCACATCCTTTCAGTTATTAGCTTTGACGAATGGGTTCCAATGGATGAAATAAAAAGGAGAATCCAGGAATTATTTCTTATAGATTACAAAAATGACAGAAGCCTTTACCCATATATTAAGACTTTAGTTGATGTCGGCCTGTTGGAAACCACCAGCGTGGGCGGAAAAAGAAAATGGAGAAAAAAGGATTTAATAATAAAAATCAAGGAAAAAATAAAAGAAGAAGAAAAATTATTAGCCTTTGAGAAAGCTGTGCAGTGAGTGGAAGTGTTTTAGCTTATCAGACTTTGAATAAACATCCTTGAACCACTGTGAGTTAACTATTTTCTTTGATTCATTCAAAACAGTCTGGGAAAACCCGCTGTCTGGATTTTTCTTTTCAACAACCTGTTTCCTTAATTTTTCCATTTCAGGCAGGATTGACCCGTGCTCTTTTAATGGATTAATGATGTAAGTCCTGTCAATAAGATTTTCAAGAGACTTAATTATATCTGGTTCGTGAATCTCTTTTTCATTTAAATAATAGACTGCTTTCCAGTCGCCTTTAACTGCCCAGGAGTGGCTTGGGTTTTTTCCTGTCTTGAAAAAATTTATTAACTCAGAAAATTTTTCTTGTGGGATTACAACACAATTCTTTCCATGCTTTATGAAAGGCGTATCTGAGAGAACTCCGGGCCTGTGATAGACATAGGTTTTTCCGTTTGATTTTGAAACCTGCTGGGAATAACCATAAATTGCCCTGAAAAGCTTCTGATAGGTATAAGAAGAATGTTTTATGTCTTTAGGCAGAATAAATTTATACTGCACAAAATACCCTTTCACAGAGACCCCTTACTTCCAGTAATGTGTTATATTAATAACTAACATGTTTTTATGTATATATATTATACTCTAATTAAATATAAATGTTTGCTAAAAATAACTGATTTAAAGCATTATTTATAAAGCAGGAATATAAACAGAAGTTTAGAGGTAAAAAGTGAAGAAATAACCTTGTAAAAAAACAAAGTTATCTTCTTCTGACATAAGAAGAATAATAAGATTTTTGCGGCTTGGCTGCCACAGCTTCTGCTTCTTCTTCTTCAATGTCAACTCTTCCGGTTCTAACTATCAGAATATCTTTTGCTGACTTAACGTTTCTATAAGGGACGCTTTTTTCTTTAATTATTTTTTTTGCTTCCTGTTTTGATTTAACTTTCAATGGTTCGGTCGTAATTGTTTCAATTCTTCCCTTTTCCAAATTAATAACTAAATCAAAGACTTTTCCCTTGTATTCTGCGTTCTCAGTGTAAATGTCTATTCCAAATAGTTTTGACAATCTAACGGTCACAAAAACACCTCAAAAACTTTGATTAAATAATAACTTCATTTATATATATAAACTTTTGGGTTTGTTATGTGAAAAACCCTTGTTTTTCAGTGTTTTGCTGGCTAAAAAAAATCAAAAAACACAAATATACATAACTGGTTTTTTTTTATGTTATAAGCAGACACCACACAAACCTCTTTTGGTTAAGATATACATAATTTTTTTTGTTTTTTTGTCTTTTTGCCAAAACCCGTTTGTTATTGGAATTTTGCGGTTATTACCGGAATTGCAGGGTGTCAAAGCCTGTCTAAAGGGCTCTGGACTTTTTTGAGCTCTTCTGTTGAAACAAAAGTATAAATCTGGGTTGTGGCCAGGTTGCTGTGGCCTAACAGTTCCTGTATTTTCCTTATATTTTCCCCTGACTCAAGCAAGTGTGTGGCAAAACTGTGCCTGAGTGAGTGAGGGGTGACATGTTTTTGTATTCCTGCTTTTTCAGCGCATTTTTTCACCAACCGTTCTATGGTGTCTGGGGTGATTGGCTTGCCGTTTTTCTTGGAGAACACGAATTCACTCTGGATTTTTTTTCTTTTCAAATATTTTTTTAAATTATGCATCCATTTTTTTGAAAGGATTATTATTCTGTCTTTTTTTCCTTTCCCGCCTTTAACTCTTGCAATTCCCTCATTTAACTCAAGGCTTGCAACTTTCATTGAAGAACATTCACTTACTCTTACCCCGCTGGAGTAAAGGAATTCAATTATTGTCCTGTCCCTTCCGGCTCTCGCAGCCTTAATTAATGCTTTTATTTCTTTTTGTGTAAGCACATTTGGAAGTTTTTTTTCTTTTTTTGGTATTATTATTTCATTTAATACCTTGTTTTTCATTATTTTTTCAAAAAAGAATTTTAATGCAGCGTGGATAAGGGAAAGGGATGAATTTGAAAGCGAGTCTTTTTCTTTTTTCAACGCAATGTATTTCACAATGTCTTCTCTTGCAATGCCATTCAATGGTTTTGAAACAATCCTAAAAAAATTTTCTAAGTAGCATAAATACATTTTAATTGTTTTTTCGGAGTAACCACTTATAACTAATTCTTCTCTTGTCCTCTGCAGGGCAATTTTTTGCTCTTCAGTGAATGCATTGGGTTCTTTGGGCACGAAAAAAGTATGTTTGCCTGGGTTAATAAAGTTTCTTTGTTCAGGAAGCCAAGCGATTTGTTTTTTATTTGGTTTTATTGTAATAAATATATAATAAAAGGCAGGGGTTGTTTATGGAACAAAACAAAATTATTGCAATGGAGTTTGAAGACGGGGAAGAATTGATTTCAGGAATAAAGAATGCGCTGGCAGAAAACAAGATACAGCGCGCCACAATAAGGAGTGTTGAAGGAAGAATAAAAAACTTTGACCTGAATATTTTTATAGGTGGGGCATTCAGGAGAAAGCATTTTGATGAGGAATTCAAGCTGACTTCAGTACACGGGGTGTTTTTTGAAAAAGGAAACATGGGTTATAAAGGAGAATTAGTTGTTTCTCTGGCGGGAAATAATTCAAATTCTTTTGGCGGCCCCTTGCTGAATGCAACAAGCTCAGGCAGGCTCACAATAAAAGCAAACATAAACGAATTCAAATAACCAAAAACAAGCTTATACATAACTACGGGTTTTTTTGGTGAAATACGAGTTTTCTACAGCATTTACTTTAAAAGCAAGGGATTTAATTCAGAAACTGGATTTCAAACACATTCAGTTAGACAGGGTTTCTTGCATTGTCTCTAACGGCACTAAAACAAAAAGAACTATTGCCAGAATCCACACTATTGGCAAGGCAGTGCAGATTGGCATGCAGCAGGAGCCTTTTTATGTAATTGAATTAATGGAGCCATTTTTCAGCCAAGCAGAAGAAGAGCAGACAAAAACCCTGATTCATGAACTAATGCACATTCCTCATGCTTTTGGCGGAGGATTCAGGCACCACAAGCCTTTTGTGAATAAAAACACTGTTGAAAGAGAGTTTAACAGGCTTAACAGCAAAGAAGTTTAAAAGAAGTTTTCCTGTTTTTTTCTTGCGTGAACAGTTATTTTAAGAGGATTCCTGTTTTTGTGTTTCGTTTGCTGAGGCAGATTGCGGATACTGTTTTAATCAAGTGCCTTAACGCTTATTATGCATTTAAAGTAATCCTTGAAGTAAAAAACTGGAAAGATTACCTGCTTAATTCACAAAACATTTCAAACCAAAAACAAATAATTTTTGAATTAAGAAACGGCACAAAATTCATTACCCGTACAAAAACAAAAGACAGGGATATTTTTGTTGAAACAGCAATAGCCGACCAGTACAGAACAGACAAAATTTTTTTAGATAGCAAATCTGCTGTGCTTGACATCGGAGCGCAGGCAGGCTTTTTTTCTGTTTTTATTTCCCGGAGAGTGGGAAAAGTTTTTGCTTTTGAGCCTGTTCCGGAAAACTTTGAACTGCTTAAAAAAAATCTTGCATTAAATAACCGTAAAAACAGGGTTGTTGCATTCAACAAGGCTGTTGCAGGAAAAAACGGAAAACAAAAGATTTTTTTAAGCGAAAACAATACAGGCGGGCACTCTTTTTTTGGGAAAAGCAATCTTTTTGGGAAAAATAAGGGGTTCATTGAATGCAATACAATTTCCTTGGAAAACGTTTTCTCTGAAAACAAACTAGAAAAATGCGATTTGCTTAAAATGGATGCTGAAGGCGCAGAATATGAAATTCTTTTTAATGCGCCAGATAAAATTCTTGAAAAAATTACAAGAATTTCAATGGAAGCACATTTTGTGGGAAAAAACAGGCCGGAGCACTTGATTGAATTTTTGTCTTCAAAAGGGTTTAAAGTAAAAAAAAGAAAGCACTACGGAGACGTGCTTTTGTTTGCAGAACAAAAAGGAAAAAACACAAAATTTATATAATCCAAAACCATTCTTTTAGCATGAAAAACAAGGTTTTTGTTGGTTTGTTTTTGGTTTTGCTTGTTTTTTTGTCTGGCTGTGCACAGGAAAAAGTTTTGTTTGATGACGCCGAAGCAGTTAAAGTGCCAGACAAATGCATTCAGCAAAAAGACGATGTGTGCGGGTTGTTCGCCTGTATGGTTGACAACTGCTGGTGTGAATCTTCAGTTGAAGACCCTGTTTTGTTTGAAGGCAATACAACAATACAAAACGAACAGCAGGCAATTTCAGTTGTAGAAAAATACCTGCTTGTTTTTTCAGAGCCACACACAATGACAAGCGCAGTAAAGCTTAATTCAGTGTTTTATAATTTGTTCGTGGATTTCAGCGGAGAAGAAAAAGTTTTTACTGTTGCAGCAGACGGGACAATAATCAGAACACAATGCGGAGTTTAATTTTTTCCAGCAAAGTATTTTCCGATAAATGCCCCCCCCAAACCCAAAGCAAAATTAAAGATCATAATAAAAATTAAGCCAATTGCAGAAGAAGCCAGAGTGAAATCCCTGAACTCCTGCGCCGTAAAGTCGTCAAACATTCCCAAATCTAATTCTTTTACTTCATCTAATTCTTTTTGCAGTTCAGCATCAGATGCAAAAGAAACCTGGACAATAGAAAAAGAAATTAATAAAAAGCCGGCCAAAGCAACTGCAACAGCAGGAACCCCTAGGGTTGGTTTTGCTTCTTTAGTTTTTTTTGCAATTAAATAGCCTCCAGGGATTGCAGCAATTGCGGGCAGAATTAAAGCAATTAATCCTAAAAGCATTATTGCAGGAGAATAAATTGTTTCTTTTGTTATTTCTGGTTCAGGAATAAATTCAATCAAAAAACTTAGAACTAAAGCAAGAACTAAAACAATCAAACCTTCCTTAAAGTATTCTTTAAACAAAAAACCACCAAACTAAATCATAGTTAAAGGAATTATTAAATTTACTGTTTTTTCAGAAAGGCAGCCAAAAAGAAACAATAACTGAAATTACGGCGGAGACAAGCCATAAACCAAAAGCAGAGCCAAAACCAATTTTATAAACAAATTTGATTACAAACAGCCTTAAAAAAATAATTGAGATTAAGACTAACGGAGCAAGCAAAAGCAGGAAAGAAATTAAAGGAGAAAAAATTATTCTGATTAAAACATCTCCGACGAAAAAGCCGATTAAAGCAGAAACAAGCGTGGCAGTTAATGCCTTGACAGAAGTTCTTCCTGGAATCCCCAAAAATTTTGCAGCATAAAACAAGACAACAATATCAAGCAAAACCCCTAACACAAAATTAACTGAAGTCATAGAAAAGAAACGGGATTGAAATTAAAAAAGCTTTGTTTATACATAACTCTGGGTTTTGTGAAAGAATAAATAAAAGTTCGAACACATTATTAGTGATGAACAAAATAACCAAAGCGCTTGCTTCAATTGTTTTGTGCCAGCTGGCAGGAATTGTTGGTTCGGTTTTCACTTTTTCAGCAATAACTGAATGGTATGCTTTCCTGAACAAACCATTTTTTTCTCCGCCAAACTGGCTTTTTGCGCCAGTCTGGTTAATTTTGTATACTTTAATGGGAATAGCTTTTTTCTTGGTCTGGGAAAAAGGATTAAAAGAAAATAATAAAGCGGTTAATTTTTTTTACATCCAGCTTGGATTGAATGCTTTGTGGTCAATTCTGTTTTTTGGCTTAAGAAGCCCGGTGCTTGGCCTGGCAGGAATAGTTTTGTTATGGGTTTTCATTGTATTAACAATAAAAGAATTTTATTCAATTGACAAAAGAGCAGCATATTTGTTAATCCCGTATATTTTGTGGGTGAGTTTTGCCGCAGTGCTGAATTACTTTGTTTTTGTATTAAACTAAAACAAAAACCACTTTATACATAATTTTCTGTGTTTTTGTGCTTAAAACAACTTTGAATCCGGTTCTTTATTGTAATGAAAAAATTTTTTGTGCCTTTTGTCCTGCTTTCAGGCTGTGTGCAATCACAAAACCAAGGAGGGGGATAAAATGAAGTTAAAAGTTTCAACTAATGCTTTTTCTTCAGGAAAAGCTATTCCGGCAAAATATTCTTGTGACGGAACAGACTTTAATCCTGAAATAATGATTTCAGGCATTCCGGAAAAAACCGCAAGCCTTGCGTTAATTGTAGACGACCCTGATGCGCCAGGTGGGGTTTGGACGCACTGGGTTGTATGGAATATTCCTGTTGAAGGAAAAACAAAAACAATCCAAGAAAACTCTGTTCCCGGGGTGCAAGGAACAAATAGCGCAGCAAGCCTTGAATTTCACGGCCCCTGCCCGCCAAGCGGAACCCACAAGTATTACTTCAAGGTTTATGCATTAGACTCGAATTTAAGCCTGAAAGAAGGCTCAACTAAAACAGATTTAGAGAAAGCAATGAAAGGAAGGCTTTTAGCCCAAGGCGAGTTAATGGGAACTTATCAAAGAGAATAGCTTAATGCATTAAACTTGCGTGTTTTCAGAAAAATGATACTTTTTTAGACTGAAAAAACAAATAATTCAGCTTGATTTCGTTTCATCTGAATCCACCAAACCATATTTTTTGGTTATTTCCAGCCATCTCTCGTATTCAGCGAAGTTCATTGATTTAAGTTGATTTAGTTCTGTGAGTTCAGCTAAATCCTGGTATTCCTCTGAAACGCTGTCAAAAGAATTGCCGTCGCTTAATTCAGTTATTTTTGGCTCAGACACCAGTTTTCCAACACCAACATAATCTCCGTTAAAGTCAGTGATTATTGTCGGAGTGGTTGATTCAACAAAACAATAACCTGAGTTTTTATAACTGTATTTTAAAGGGCATTTTATTCCGACAGCCCAGTGGTTTTCTGCTTTAAAGTCAAAGATTGCAGTGCCATAACCTAATTCCTGGAGCAAAAAAACAAGCAGTTTTGATTTTTCCCCGCACACCCCCCTGTAATCAAACAAAACCTCGAAAGGATATCTTTCCTGCGACCTTTCTGCAGTAAATTTTGTCCAGTCATAAGGAATTCTTTGCACTAAACTGACTGCGATTCTTGCCCTGTCATCTGGTTCATTGGACTGTTCTTTAATCAATTCAACCAGCTTCAGCAATTCCTTTCTTTGGCTTTTTTCGTCTAAAAACCTTAAAATCAGTTCTTTGTCTGTCGGGCAGTCAGGATTACAGTAATTTGTTCTTGAAATTCCTGCAAGCTGTTTTTTGAGTTCAGCCTGCATGGAAAACAAAAACAATTTTTTTTCTCCTTTAAGCACAAAATCAAATTTTCTTTGAATTGATTTTATGCTGAAATCAAATTCACAGGCTTCAGCATTAATTTTATTGAATTCAGGGCAGCCGCAAAAACTTGCTTTATTTATAAGCTTGTTGTTTTCACAAAAAACAGGCTTGACCGAGCTACAAGTTCCGTATTCTGTGCCGTCCTGGCAGCGCTGGATTTCAACGCATTTATTGTTATCCTGTTTGAAGTCCAAAGGGCAGCCGCACAAAAAAATGTTTTCAACAAGTTCTCCTTTAATGCACTGAAAAGGTTTTTTCAGAGAACAATCGGGTTCAAGAGTGTTGTCTGCGCACTTGACTATTGGAATGCATTTTCCTTCAAAACTTCTTTGGCCTTCAGGGCAAAAACCCATTTTGTTGAGTTCATCAAAAAAATTAACGTCATTCCAGAGAAAATTTTCGTCAAAAAGATTGGCGTCGCTTCCAAAAAAATCAAAGTCTTTGCCTGCATTAGATTCAATTTCTTTTAGAAAATCTGTGCAGCCAAAGAAAAACAACAAAACAAAAAGAAAGCCAACAACAAACATTTTTTGTTTCATAATAACAAACAAAACTAGTTTTTTTGGATTAATAAGCTTTTAGCCAGGCATCAGCTAACTGCCCGGCTAATCAAACAGCTTATTTTATGGCTTAACCAACAAAGCCATTGAGATAAAAACAAATAAATACTAGTTGTTATATAAATCTAACATTAAGTTGTGTTTTTCTAACACAGGGGTTGTTTTGGTTGAATGACAGAATAAAAATTGTTTTTGGGTTAATTATTTCGGTTTTAGTTGTTGCTGGATTGCTTGCCTGGCTGGTTAATGCAGGTTCAATTGGTTTTGCTGAAATTTCTTTGCCTGTAATAGTGCTTTTGCTGGTTTTTGGCGCAGTTTACTTATTTTGGAACAGAGCTAAAGCAGTCAAGCAGGGGCTGCCGGCAGAAGACGAGTTATCAAAAAAGGCTTTAATTAAAGCAGGTTATTATGGTTTTTTTGCCGCAATCTATGGGGCATTAGGAACAATGTTTTACAATTCTTTTGCTTTAGACAATGTTTTCTGGCCTGTTTTAGATGCAGACAGGACAGCTGAAATGATTATTTTAATTTCTGCAATAGTTTTCATGGCTTCGGCTTTGTATTTAACCCATAAAGGGAATGTTCAATGAAAACCCGCATTAAAGAGTTCAGGGCAAAATATAATTTAACCCAAGAACAATTAGCTAAAATCGTGCAGGTGAGGAGAGAAACAATTGTCTTTTTAGAGCAGGGAAAGTATAATCCTTCCCTTAAATTAGCTTATGATATTGCTAAAGTGTTTAATGAACCAATAGAAAAGATTTTTGAGTTTGAAGACTGAACTAAAATCATTTTTTATCTAATTTTGCTTTTATCAGGTGCCTTTTTGCTTCAACACTGGTGACAAGTATTGTGGCCTTGTAAGCGTTTTTTGCGCCACCCAGCATTCCTGTTATTTCTCTTTTCGCACGGTTTTCCGATTCCGATAGTTTTTTGTGGTTTTCTAAACTGTTTTTTCCCTTATGGTGAATCAGCTTTACTCTGTCAAAATGGGCTGATAATTTTCTTTTAATTCTTGTCCTTGTTTCATGGTCTTTAATTCCAAACGCATCTAATCCAATTTTTATTGCCATTGAATTCGCTGTGTTTTCATTAGACACCCGCCTTTTAATTGTTCCAGGTTTCTTTAAACCGGCTTTAACTGCTTTAATTGTTTTTCTGCTTGGCTTGAAAACGGCAGCAGCATACTTTTTGAGTGAAAATTTTATTCTTGTAGGCATACAATCAACTTAATAACAAGGGTTTAATTGAATTTATATTTGTTTTCCAAAACCAAAACCACTCAATCTTCTACATAACCAAGGTGTTGTTGTGCCGCTAACCGCGTCCCGCTAATCGCTCTGCCAACCAGCCAAAAACGGCTCTGGCGCAACAATAACTATTCAAAGTTAATTTCTGATTTTAAGGCATAAAAACTAAAAAACTGCTTAAAATCGCCGATACTGCTGGCGTGTGCCCTAGATTCGCCTTTTCCTTGCCTTATTTTAGGGCATTTTTTGTTTTCAGGATGCGCCATAATACAGATTATACCGAATCTCATAGAGGGAACTTTATCAGAAATCGTCAAAACTGAATTTTAGTGGAAGTAGGGGGTGGTGGTGTGAAAAACAACGGGGCTGGGTGAGGGAACCAGCAAGCCAAAGGGTTATGTATACAACTAAGGCGTTTCCGGGAATGGCTCAAAAAACCCAAAAAAACAATGGCTGCAAAGTGGCTAAAAAAACGGTTTTGTGGAAAAATTTTGCAAAAATTCTGAGAAAAAACAAAAACAATTCCTTTATTCGCTTAACCAGAAAACAGCAAAAAAACAGCCAAAAAACCGGAAAAAAACAGGCCAGAAAAACAAGGGCAAAACAAAGCCTGTTTGAGTCAAATGCCATACAAGAAAAGCCACTAAACCCGAAAAATTCGCCTGATTAAACAAGAATTCCTTAAACTTCAAATAAATTGCATTTTTTTAAACCAGTTTCAGCCAAGACTTTGTTAAACACTTGTTTTAAGGCATTTAAAGCCATTAAAAGCAGTTTTCAGGTTAGGGGAGTTTTTGCAGCAAAAAATACAAAAAATTCAACAATTATGTATGTAATTGGCTACATAACTGTTGGTTTTTTTTGGCTGCCATCAGGTTTTCTTTTTAACCTGTTTTGTTTCTTTTTGATTATCTTTGGGTTTTTTCATGAATTTACAGGGTTTTGTTTCAAAAGAGAAAAATCTGTTTAAAGAAATTTTTTTAATTTTCCTTGCTTCACGGCTGTTCATTTTTTTTGTCGGCTTTGCTTCATTGTTTTTTTTCCAGAAAGGAAAGTTTTTTGTTCAGCCTAATTCTTTGCTTGACTTGTTTTTTGCCTGGGATTCTGGCTGGTATATTTCTATTGTAGAAAAAGGCTATTCTTTTATTCCGGGAGAATTCTCTACTGTTGCTTTTTTTCCCTTGTATCCTTTGCTTATAAAAATTTTTTCAGTGTTTTTTGGCAGCCCAAAATTAATGGCTTACCTTATATCAAACATAAGTTTTTTTCTTGCGCTTTTCCTGTTTTATAAATTAATTTCTCTTGCAGGCTACAGTAATTCTCTTGCAAAAAAAACTGTTTTGTTTACTGCTTTTGCTCCTTTGAGTTTCTTTTTTTCAGTTATTTACGCTGAAGGCTTGTTTTTGTTTTTAGCCATTGCTTGCTTTTATTTTGCTTTAAAAAAGAACTGGCTTGCTGCATCTGTTTTTGGTTTTCTTGTTGCCTTAACAAAGCCTTTAGGCGGATTAATCCTTGTTCCTTTGCTGATAGAATATTTTGGGCTGAATTTAAGTTCTTACAAAAACATTAATTTGTTTAATCTAAGGCTTTTGCTGAAAAAAATTAAGCCAGACCTTGCTTTTCTTGCATTGGTTCCAGCTGGTTTGCTGTCTTTCATGCTGTTCCTGCATTTAAGGTTTGGCAATGCCTTTGCATTCAAGACAGCTTTGTTTGACTGGAGTGAAAGAGAGTTCACTTCAGTTTTTACTACTTTAACCAGATGGAGTTATGATAATGTTTTCCACTTATTTAACTTTTATGTATACTTTTGGGTTTTTCTTGCATTGTTTTTTATCTGGTTTTTAATTCATTTAAAGGCAAGGCAGAGTTTTGTTGTTTATCCGTCTGTTTTGTTGTTTTTTTATTTGTCCACTAATTCTCTGGAGGGTCTTCCAAGATACATCGGTTTTTTGTTTCCCTTGTATTTTAGTGTGGCTTTGCTTGCATCAAAAAATTCTTTGTTTAATAAGATTTTGTTTTTTTGTTCTGTTTTGCTGTTAACTGTTTTCACTGTGTTGTTTGTCAACGGCTTTTTCCTAAACAATTAGCAGTTTCTTTTAATTTCTTTTGTTCTTTTCTTTTTTCATGCAGTCATTGTTTTTGGAGACAGCAATTCTTGCAGCAAAAAAAGCAGGAAAAGCAATTCTTTCCCATAAAGGAGAGTTCTCTGATTTATCCAAGGTAAGCTATAAAGGCCCAAGGGATATTGTGACTGAAGCAGATTTTTTAGCAGAAAAAATAATTAAAGACACTATTCTCAAATCTTTTCCTTCGCATGAAATTCTTGCAGAAGAAACCCCGAGAGGATATGAATTAGCTGATTTTTTGTGGGTAATTGATCCATTGGATGGAACAGTTAATTTTGCGCATGATTACCCGCATTACTGTGTTTCAATTGCATTAAAGAAACAGGCTGAAACTATTGCCGGAGTAATTTTTGACCCTGTTTTAAAAGAATTGTTTACTGCAGAAAAAGGAAAAGGCGCTTTTTTGAACGGAAAAAAAATTTTTGTTTCAAAAAACTCTGAACTCATAAAAATTTTGTTGAACACTGGTTTTTCCTACAACCGCGGAGAAAAAATGGAGTTCACTTTAAACGCTGTCAGAAGAATGCTTTACAAAATAAAAGACATTCGAAGAAGCGGTTCAGCTGCCTTGGATTTAGCTTATGTTGCTGCAGGAAGAATTGATTCCTATCTTGAATACCATTTAAAGCCCTGGGATTTGTGTGCTGGCGCGTTATTAGTAGAGGAAGCGGGTGGAAAAGTTTCTGACCCGGATGGAAGTGCATTAAAACCATTGCCGATTGACTGTTTTGCTTCAAACGGCTTAGTCCACGAAGAACTGCTGAAAATGATTAATGAAAAAGACTGATTTTTTATTCTTTTTTAAAATCAGTTGTTTCTTGTTTTGATTATTGCGACAGTTTCACTCAATGCGTTGAAACCTTTTTTTATTTCATAATCTATTTTCCCTTGTTTTTTCATTCCATCAAGTGTTTCTCTCAATCCAGAATTAGCATTTATGTGGGAAATAAAAATTCCCCCGTGCACGAGGGAATGCACTATTTTTTCTAACACTTTTTTTGGAAGCTGATCTGCGTAAATGGCTTGGGCAGAATACACTAAAGCAAATGTTTGTCTAGGCAACTGCTTGGTTTCAACAGCGCCTATAAACACGTTGTCTATTTTTCCTTTCTGTTCTTTTTTTAGTTTTGTTGCAGTAAGCCCGTAAGTTACAACTCGTTTTTTTTGAGGTCCAGTGCCTTCTTTTAAGCCAGCTAACGCAGTTCCTTCCCCGCAACCTATGTCCAAAACCCTGTAAGTTCTTTCTCTGCGAGTTTCTATCATTTCCTTTAAAAGCCCAATAAGGTTGTACCCAAGCAAGTCGCTGACTTCTTTTATGCTTCTGTTTGTCCTGTATTCTATAGAACGCGTGTTTTTGTATTTTCTGTCGTTTGCTCTTACCTCTTTCAGCAATCTTGCTAGTTTGTTTCTTTCACTTCGGCTTAAACCCATCCTTCTCTGGTCACTGGGATATTTTTTTCTTGCAAACATTTTTTTTAATAGCTGGTGCATAAAAAAACTTTTTTTAATTAATTAAACATTCTCTTAAAGCTTGAGTTCTTCAAACCCGCTCATTGAATTTTTTTTTCTTATGAATTCTTTTTTTTCAGGGGGATTTGATTCAATCATTTTGTCAAAGAACTGCGAAAATTTTTTTAAGA
Source organism: archaeon (assembly GCA_043819075.1). Lineage (GTDB taxonomy): Archaea > Iainarchaeota > Iainarchaeia > Iainarchaeales > 1-14-0-10-31-34 > 1-14-0-10-31-34. The sequence goes on along the minus strand of JBDRFE010000002.1, from coordinate 21,307 downwards.
GTTTTTCGTTTACCCCTTCCTTTAAGTAAATAAATATTCCTGTTTTTCCGCTCTCTTTTAGCTTTCCTGTTGTATGATGCACAAATTTTAGCACATCGTTTTCGCTGTTGTAAATCAATAGTGTGTTAACTGAATCCAGCACAAGGAAATCAATTTTGTTTTGCTCAAATGACTTGAGTATTGCAAGGCTGATTTGTGTAAGGCTTTTAGGGTTGTCAATATATTGTGTTTTTTCGTCGCTCCAGGAAATCTTTCCTTTTGAAATGCTTTTGCTTACGCAGTCAATGAAGTAAATTTTTTCTGTGTTTATTTTGCTGTCTTTTAATTCTTCTTCTATTGCTGTTTTTGTCTTGTTCACTGAAACAAAACACAATGATTTGTTTTTTGAAGTGGTTTCGCTTGCAAGGCTTTTTATTGTTCTGCTGTATTTTTCGTCTGGAACAACCAGCAGCAGGTTCTGGCTTTTTTCTGTGTCAGAAAGTATTTTTCCCATGTTACTGATTATGATTTAATTCCTTTAAATACTTTTATTAGTTTTTCCCTTAACAGAAAGGTATTTTAAAGTTTATTTTAAGGTTTTTTTATTATGCCCAGAACAAGAAAGCCTGTTGAAGGGAAAATTATTTCTAAGGCAGAGGACATGGTTTGGCACGAGTGGTATGATAAGCTTACTCCAGAAGACCACAGCAAAATGCTTTCAAAGCTCGGTCTCGACAAAGAAGACATTGATGAGTTTAAGCAGGAACTGTCAAAACCAGGCAAGCCAAGAAAATAATTTTTTTTATTTCAGCTTTATGTCAATTAATTTCCTGAACTTTTTTGAAGGATAGCTGTAGCCTGTTTCTTCCACTGTTATTTCTGTTGCCATAATTGAGATTTTTTCTTCTCCTTTTGCTGCAAAGTTTTTTGGGGCAACACTGACTTTCACCACCCTGTTTTCCCCTGGCTTAATCAAGCCTAACTCGAATTTTTCAATGGATGAAAGTGTTTTGTTGAATCCTATCTGGTTTGTTGCAGTTATTTCAAGGTTGACTTTTTTTGGCGCATTATACCTGTTGATTACTTGAATGTTGAGTTCAACCGGTTTTTTGTCCTGCAGGTTAATTGCATATGGAATGAATTCTGTGTTAATTGAAATGCTCATAAAATCAGTAGAATTATCTGGCATTAACTTCTTTTAAACCTATTTTCTTGGCTTCTTTTTGTTTTTAACTCCAATAAATATAAATACTTTAAAGAATAATCTATTTGAAAAGGAAAAAAACTTTTTCCGTGATTTTTATGCCTGAACTCCCTGAAAGCTCTCTTGTAAGAAAAACTTTTATTATCAGGGCAATGGATTTTCCTCCAAACATTAAGCTGACAAAGCGTTCGATGATGCGGTGGTTTGCCTTGGCTTTCGGCCTGATTTCTGAAAAAGAATCCAGGACAACTGTTTTGGATGTATTGGATGCCTTGTTTTACCTTAATCTTTCAAAAAAATCTTCTCCTACTATTCAGGCAATACAGGATTATATCAAAAAAAAGCATTCCAGGACTGTATCTGAAAAACTTCTCAGGTATCATTTGAACAGGATGAAGGACTTTGATTTATTGGTTAGAAAGAAACAGGCTTTTTTGTTTAATCCAGCGCCTTTTGCTGAAAGAGATGATTTAAGGGCAAGCTTTAATCATTATGTGACAAAAAACATTAACACGACTTTAGCCAACTTAGAGGATGTTTTTTTTCAGTTATCCTCTAGCTATAAAAACAAGTAATCCCTTTTCTTTTTTATGCAGTTCAAGAAAATTTCAATAATTGTTTCAAAAACAGATTCAGCTGGAATGAATATTGCAGGCCATTTAATAAAAGAATTTAATTTTGCTGAAACAGGAAAACAGTTTGACTCTAATTCAGTTTATTCTTGTTCTTTTAATGGAACTGAACTTGAATTGATTTTCATTAACCAGAAACAGGTTTTTGCTGATTACTTGGATGAAATTAAAACTGATTTGCTTGTTTTTGCTTCAAAGCATTCAAGTTCTTCAGAACAGCCTGCTCTTTCAGTCCATCCCATCGGAAATTTTTCTTCAGCTGGATTAGGCGGAAAAGAAAAAACTCTGGTTAAAACGTCTTCTCTTGTTTTAAAAAACTTTTTTTTGAATTTGCTGAAAGAAAAAACCTCGCGGAATTTTTCCTGGCCTGTTTTAATGGAGCAAACCCATCACGGTCCTTTTTTGTCAAAACCTGCTGTTTTTATTGAAATAGGCAGTTCTGAACTTGAATGGAATAATTCTGTTGCAGGAAAAATTGTTTCTTCTGCAATAATTAATTCTTTTTCCAATTTTAATTCAAATTTTAAAACCGCTTTAGGTGTCGGAGGCACGCATTACTGCCCTGAATTCTCTAAAATAATGGAGAGAACTGAAATAGCTGTTTCTCATATTCTTTCAAAATATTTTGTTGAAGAAGCAGATTTTTCTTTATTCAAGCAAATGCTTTCAACCACAATAGAAAAAACTGATTTGGTTTTATTTGACTGGAAGGGCTTGAACTCTGAGCAGAGAAAAAAAATTATTTCTTTTTGTGTTGAACTAAAACTTGAATACAAAAAAACAAGGGATTTTCTGTAATCCCCTGAAATTTTATTCTTTGGTTATCCTTTTTTAAGGGCACACACTTAATGGGAGCTTTGGCCTGGGCCTTGGTTTAGGCGCGTAAATGTAATCCGGGTTGTTCACTTCAAAATCAGCGCTTGTAGTGTATACTTTGCCGTTTATTGAAATTCTTGCAGTCACTTTGTATTTTCCGTTGTACCATGTTTCCCCTACTTGTGCGTCATTCCAGGTTACTGCCCCGTCTGTTCCTGTGTTTCCGAAACCGTTCCAGTAACGAACGCTTGTGGTAACAAATCTTATTGCTGTGGTTACTGTAACCTTGTTTAGTGCGCTTGAGCCGTCATACACCGTGGCTGTAACTGTTATTTTATCCCCTACATTGTATGTGCCTGCATCAGTTGAAACACCAACTGTTATTGCAGCACTTGCTGTTCCTGCCGCCATCAGCAGAAAAAACAAAACCATTGCTTTTGAATAATTTTTCATTTTCTCCCCCCTGAACAGTATTCCTGCAGCAAAAAGTTCTTATTCCTTTTTTGTAGTTATTTAAGCATTTCTTTTGCTTTTCTTGCAATGCTTTCTGCATCCATTCCGAATTCTTTTTTAATGCTTTCAGGGCTGTCATAGCTGATGTATGAATCTGGTGCACCGATTCTGTGTAATTCAACTTCATTTAACCCTTTTTCTTCAAGCATTTCTAATACAGCTGAACCAAACCCGCCCATTAAAACATTTTCTTCTATTGTAATTCCTTTTCCTGTTTTTTTCAGTGAATCTGAAAGCATTTTTTCATCTAATGGCTTTACAAAACGGGCATTAATCACTTCTGCTTCAATTCCGTCTTTTTTTAATAATTCTGCGGCTTCCATTGTTTCTTTTAGCATAAATCCAATGCTGATTAAGCTGATGTCTTTTCCTTCTTTAATCATTTCTGCTTTGCCTATTTCTAATGCCTTTGATTTCTCTATTTTTACTCCTAAAGGGCTTCCTTTCGGATACCTTACACTTATTGGCCCTTTATCGTATTCATGTGCTGTTACAACCATGTCTCCTAATTCGTTTTCATCTTTTGGGGCCATTACAATCATGTTTGGAATAATCCTCAAATAACTGAAATCTAGTATTCCTCCTTGTGTTGGCCCGTCTCCTGTTATTGAGGCTTTTGGCACCATAAACCTTACAGGAAGGTTTTGTAATGCAACGTCGTGTGCTATCTGGTCAAAGGCTCTCTGCAAAAAAGGGCTGTAAATTACTACAAAAGGTTTTACTCCTTCTGCTGCCAATCCTGCTGCAAAAGTAACTGCATGCTCTTCTGCTATTCCCACATCATAAAACCTGTCAGGAAATTTTTCCCCGAATTTTAATAACCCTGTTCCTGCAGGCATTGCGGCAGTTATTGCAACAACTTTTTCGTCTTTTTCTGCTGCTTTAATCATGTCTTCTACTGCGATTTTTTCCACTGAAGTAGAGCTTTTTTTGCTTGTTTCCCCTGTTTCAATGTCAAATGCAGGGTGTTCATGCCATGATGCCTTGTCATTCTCCATGTAAGGCATTCCTTTTCCTTTTATGGTTAGGACGTGAAGCAGTTTTGGCCCTGGAAGATCTTTTAATCTTTCTAATTCCTGCACTAATTTTTCAATGTTGTGGCCGTCTATTGGCCCAAAATAATGTATTCCCATTTTTTCAAAGATTGTTCCGACTTCTCTTCTTGGTTTTTGGTCGTCTGCAATCATTGAAAGTTTTTTTAAATGCTTGTACATTGCTCCAACATTTGGTGAGATGCTCATTTTGTTGTCATTCAATATAATCAATAAGGTTGTCTGATTGTATCCAATGTTGTTTAGTGCTTCATAGCACATTCCTCCGCCTAATGCTCCGTCGCCGACAATTGCAATTACATCGTATTCTTTTTTGTTTCTTTTTCTTGCTTCAGCCATTCCCATTGCACCGCTTAAGGCTGTTGAGGCATGGCCTGCGCTCCAGACATCGTGTTCTGTTTCTCCTCTTACAGTAAACCTTGGGATTCCTTTTGGAATGCAGATTGTGTGAAAGTATTTTTTTCTTCCGGTTAAAATTTTGTGAGTGTAACTCTGGTGGCTGGTGTCAAACAAAAACTTGTCTTCAGGGGAATTAAAAACATAATGTAATGCAACGCTTAATTCAACAACACCCAAGTTTGCCCCGATGTGGCCTCCATTAATAGAGCAGGTGTGGATTAAAACTTCTCGTATTTCATCTGACAGTTTTTTCAGTTCATCTATTTTAAGTTTTTTTAAGTCTTTTGGGTTTTCAATTCCGTCAAGCAGTTTTTTTTCACTCAAAAAATTACACCCCGTTTTCTGTTTTGCAAATTATAATTATTCAACGCCAAACTATTTAAAGCTTACGTTGATTTAAAAACCTTACTTCGACAAAAGACGAATTACTTTTTTTTCCCAGCTAGTTTTTTCACGTTCTTGTGTATTGCGGTTATCACAGAGAAAACCTGTATTCCTTGTCCTTTTCCAAAAGCAGTTAATCTTTCTCCGGTTGTAGCAATTATTCCGACTTGGTCTTCTTCTATTCCAAGAATTTTTGCAACGCTTTTTCTTATGTCATCTGATATTGGGTCAATTTTTGGCTTGCTGCATTCAATTGTTATTCCAACTGTTGTTATTTCATAATCCATTTCTTTTAATTTTTCTAACGGCTCTTTTAAGTATTCTTTTGAATCAGTTATTCCGTGTTCTTTGCATAATTTGTCTGCATGGCTTCCAAGGCTTTTCCAGCCGATTATTTGTGCTAAAGAATTAAATAAAGAGTGAAGTATTACGTCTGCATCAGAATTGCCTTTTAACCCTAAATGGCCGTCAACTTTTACCCCGCCTAACATTAAAGGCCTTTTCTCGTGAACATGAGAAAACCTGTGGGAATCCTGTCCTAATCCAACTCTGAACGGCATAACATCACATTAATTATGTATAAAACGGTTTTTATATTGTTGTTGTTTAAACAACTCCCACGGTTACGTGCCCTCCCTGCCTTCCGCTCTTTGGTGTTTTCTTCCATATTTCTGCAACAATTTTAAGTATTTTTTTCTGTGTTTTTGCTGTGCATTCAACCATATTTCCCTCCGGCGTTCTCACAATTATTTTTGGCTTGTTTTTAGGTGTATTGAGCGGGGTTGGCTCAACCAACAAGGTATTTCCATTAAATTCAATTCTTGCAGCCCAGGATCCTTTTCGAAACATTTTCATTCCAATTTGTTCAGGAAAGTCTTTCAGCGAACGCCTCCCTTCTGCGGGTTCCCCTGTTATTCTGAACCCTTTTTGTCTGTCTGCCTGTTCTTTCTGTCTTCTTAGTTTTTCTGCTTCTCTCATTCTCTGAAGCACGTCTGTGTCAATAGGCAGCCTTGCCTGTTTTTTCTTGGGATATTTTTTTCTTGCAGGCCTTTTATACATTTAATTCACTTTTGTCTTTTTTTGCTGTTCTCTTATGTGTTTTCTGTTTTTTCTTTCATCATTCTTTTTGCTGTCTCGTAGTCTTCTTTTGTTGTGATTTTTATGTTTGTGTAAGGGCATTCAACGATTTTTATTTTTCCGTGAATTCTTTCAACTAACTGCACGTCATCTGTTCCGTAAAAGTTTTCTGAAAAAGCTTTTTCAAATGCCTTTACCGCAATATGGTAAATTATTGCTTGCGGGGTCTGCATCTGCCATAATTCTTTTCTGTTAAGGGTTTCTTTTACCATTAAATCTTCGTCAACTCTTTTTATCGTGTCTTTTACTTTTTGTGCTGCAACGCTTGCACCAAACTTTTCTGCTTCTTTAATGCATTTTTGTATTGTTTGTTTTTCTACAAAAGGGTTTGCCGCGTTATGAATCACTATAATATTATTTTTTCCTGCAATCTCTTTGAGTTTTTTTATTCCATTCCAAACAGAATCCTGCCTTTTTTCTCCGCCTTCAATCACTGCTTTAACTTTTTTGAAGCCTTCTCTTGAAACAATTTCTTGTATTTCTTTTATGTCTTCTTTTCCTGCAGAAACAATTATTCCGTTTATTTCTGGTGTTTCTTCAAACGCTTTTATTGTTAATGCAATTATTTCTTTTTCCCCTAGCTTTAGGAACACCTTATTTTTTTCGTGCCCCATTCTAATTCCTTTTCCGCCTGCACAAATCACCGCAAAATTCATTTTTCTCACTTTAATTAAACTCTTTTATTCCTTAAATTTCTTTTCTTTCTGTCTCTTGCCCTTTTTCTTATTTCATTCATTTTTTTTAATGCAGTTCCGATTACCCTTGAACTAGCGATTGCTTCAATTCTTGAAAGCCTTTTTACTGCTTGATTGAATTTTTTTTCTGTTTCCCAGTTCCCTTTAATGTATTCAATTATTTTTTTCCTTATTTCAAGCCTGTATTTTTCATGCATACTTGCTTTTTCCCTTACTTCTCTTTCGATTTCAGATATAATATCTATTTTTGTTGACTCTCCTCTTGGTATATTGCTATATGCTTTTTTTTTGTTCCATCCTGCAAACAAGGCTATTTTTCCTCCTTTTCCAAAAACATTCAATGATTTAATGTATTTTTCTGTTGTTTCTTCAATTAATTTTTGTGAAATTTCTGTTTCCGGCGTTTCATTCATTTTTCATCAGAGTTCTTCAATTATTTTTTCAGCTGCTTTTCTAGCTTTTTTGTCTTCCTCTAAAACTGTTTCAATTTCAGGGTGAAGCTTGTTTTTGTGTTCATTCATTACTTGTTTTATTATTTCAGGAATCTTTCCATACTTTATTTTTTTATTTAAAAAAGCATGAACTGCCACTTCATTTGCTGCATTCATTGCTGCTGCAAGAGTTCCTTGTTTTTTTCCTGCCTCGAATGCAAAGCCAAGGCATGGAAAGTTTTCATAATCAGGTTTTTCAAAACTCATTTGTTTTGCCTGAATTAAATCCAGCCTAGGAAAATTATTTGATAATCTTTTTGGATAGGTTAAAGCATACTGTATTGGAGTCCGCATATCATGTGTTCCAATTTGTGCCATAATGCTTCCATCCACAAACTCTATCATTGAATGAATTAAGCTTTGCGGGTGAATTATTACTTCAATTTCTTCTAAGCTTAAACCATACAGCCATTTTGCTTCCAACACTTCTAATCCTTTGTTCATTAAAGTTGAAGAGTCAATCGTAATTTTTGCCCCCATACTCCAGGTCGGATGGCCTAAAGCCTGTTCAGGAGAAGCATTATAATATTCTGAAATTTTTTTTCCCCTGAACGGCCCCCCTGAACAGGTGATAATTACTTTTGAAACTTTTTTTCTTTCTTCCCCATTTAAGCACTGAAATATAGCTGAATGCTCTGAGTCAATTGGCATCAGCACAATGCCTTTTTTTTTCACTTCTTTTATTACTGGCTCGCCTGCTGCCACCAAAGTTTCTTTGTTTGCCAAGGCAATATTTTTTCCTTTTTTTATTGCATGCATTGTTGGTTCAATTCCTATTGCCCCTACAACAGAAACAATTGTTTGTTCAATTTCCTGCATTGCAGCAATTTCTTTTAATCCTTTCATTCCAGAAACAACTTCAATTGAAGTTTTTTTTCCAAGTTCTTCTGCGGCTTTTTCATCGTAAAGGCAGACTTTTTCCGGCTTGAATTCTTTTATTTGCTCTAATATTTTTTGTGTTTCATTGTAAGCCGCTAAACCCAAAACCCTGAATTCTTTTGGATGCTGTTTTATTACATCTAGTGTTTGTGAGCCAATACTTCCGGTTGAACCTAAAATGCTTAGTTTTTTCATTTAATCACTTTAATATTTGGCTCTTTAATGAATTTAAATTAATTCTTTTCATTTGTTTTAAAACCCTTTCTTTATGCATTTCTTTCAAAGGGATTTGCTTGAAATACGTGTATTTTTTTGAGGAAGGCTCAAAGGAAATGAAAGAGCTTTTAGGCGGAAAAGGAAGCAATTTATGTGAAATGACCAAGCTTGGCTTGCCTGTGCCAAAAGGTTTTGTGATTTCAACCCAAGCATGCATTAATTTTTTTGATTCAAACAATTTTCCCGAAGGATTAGAAGAACAGGTTAATTCTGCGTTGAATTCTCTTGAAGAAAAAACAGGAAAAAAATTTGATTCAGATAACCCTTTGCTGGTTTCTGTCAGAAGCGGTGCAAGAACTTCAATGCCTGGCATGATGGACACTGTATTAAATTTAGGCTTAAGCGAGAAAGCAAGAAATGCTTTAACAGAAAAAACAGGCAACAAAAGATTTGTCTTGGATTCTTTTAGGCGTTTTCTCCAAATGTTTGGAAACGTTGTGTTAGGATTAGAGCACGACAAGTTTGAAGAAATTTTAGAAAAAGAAAAAACTGCTTCTGGAATAAAACTTGATGTTGAGTTAACTGAAGCTTCTTTGGAAAAAATAATAGAATCTTATAAGGCTTTGATTGAATCAGAGACAGGAAATCCTTTTCCTGAAAACCCTAAAGAACAATTGTTTTTGGCAGTCAAATCAGTATTTAATTCCTGGAATAACCCCAGGGCAATTACTTACAGAAAACTAAACAAGATTCCTTCTGACTGGGGCACGGCAGTTGTAATTCAGGAAATGGTTTTCGGCAATTTAGGAAATACTTCTGGCACAGGAGTGTGTTTTACCAGAAACCCTTCTAATGGAGTAAAAGAATTGTACGGCGAGTTTTTGATGAACGCTCAAGGAGAAGATGTTGTTGCAGGAATTCGCACTCCGAAAAAAATTTCTGAATTAAAATCAATTTTGCCTGAAATCTTCAATGAATTTGTTTTTGTCTGCAATAAATTAGAAAATCATTTCAAGGACATGCAGGACACTGAATTCACTATAGAGAACGGAAAACTGTTTTTTTTGCAGACAAGGAATGGAAAAAGGACTGCCCAGTCTGCTGTAAGGATTGCAGTTGAATTATTTGAAGAAGGACTGATTTCAAAAGAAACAGCTTTGCTTAGAATTAATCCTTTTGACTTAAACCAGTTATTGCATAAAAGAATTGACCCAACCCAAAAACTGAATGCTTTAGGCAAAGGCTTGAATGCTTCTCCTGGGGCTGCAAGCGGAAGAGTTTTTTTTGACGCTAATTCAGCTGAAAAAGAAAGTGAAACAGGAAATGTTATTTTAGTCAGGCATGAAACTTCTCCTGATGACATTCACGGAATGATTGCATCAAAAGGAATTCTTACTTCTAGAGGCGGCCAAACATCTCATGCAGCTGTTGTTGCAAGAGGAATGGGAAAACCATGTATTGTCGGCTGCGAGGAACTAAAAATTGATTACCCAAAAAAAGAAATGAATATTAACGGCACTAAAATAAAAGAAGGGGATTTTATTTCAATTGACGGCGCTACAGGAGAATTCTTTTTAGGGGAAGTAAAATTAATTGCGCCAGAGCCAGATGAATTTTTTTCTGAACTCCTTGAATGGAGTAATGACTTAAAAGTTTTAGGGGTAAGGGCTAATGCTGACACCCCGGCTGATGCAAGAAAAGCAGTTGAATTAGGTGCAGAAGGAATTGGCTTGTGCAGGACAGAGCACATGTTTTTTGCTCCTGAAAGGCTGCCAATTGTTCAGAAAATGATTTTAAGTTCTTCTTTAAAGGAAAGAAAGCATTTTTTGGATAAGCTTCTTGAAATGCAGAGAACAGATTTTGAAGGCATTTTAGAGGCAATGCAAGGCTTTCCTGTCACTATCAGGCTGATTGACCCGCCATTGCATGAGTTCCTGCCTTCAAGGGAAAACTTGATTCAGGAAATCTCTGACTTAAAGCACGTAATTGATTCAAGGGATGACTCTAAATTAGTTTCAGATTTAAGCGAAAAAAAGGCTTTGCTTGCAAAAGTAAATGAATTGCATGAAAGCAATCCAATGCTTGGCTTCAGGGGATGTCGTTTGGGAATAATTTATCCTGAAATAATTGAAATGCAGACTAAAGCCATTGCAGAAGCCTTCCTTAACTTGAAGAAAAAAAACATTGACGCAAGGCCAGAAATAATGATTCCATTAGTTGGAATTGCAAAAGAATTAGAGATTTCAAGGAAATTAGTTGAAAAAATTTTGAATGAAATTGCGCCTGACTCTGGAATTTCAATTGGCACAATGATTGAACTGCCTAGAGCGGCCCTGACTGCAGATGAAATTGCATTGCATGCAGATTTTTTTTCTTTTGGCACAAATGATTTAACCCAGACAACTTTTGGTTTTTCAAGAGACGATGTTGAAGGAAAATTCTTGAACAAATACATTGAACAAAAAATTCTTCTTGTTTCGCCTTTTGTTTCAGTTGATGTTTTAGGAGTAGGCAAGTTAATGCAGATTGCAGTTGAATTAGGGAGAAAAACAAACCAGAAAATTAAGATGGGAATCTGCGGCGAACACGGAGGAGACCCTGCTTCAATTGAATTCTGCCATTCACTGAATTTGTCTTATGTTTCTTGTTCTCCGTTCAGAGTGCCGATTGCAAGATTAGCAGCAGCACAGGCTGCAATAAGGGAAAAAGGAAAACAGCAGTGAACAAGATTACAACAGCCGAAAAACGCAAAATTAAAATAAGTTTGAACCACTAATTTTATCATGCCTGTAAAAACTCTGCCGAAAAAACTGGTTAAACGATTGAAGAATGCTTCCCCTGTTATTTCAAGGTATTTAGGCAGAATGAAAAACATTGACCACAGAAGTGATTTAAGAAATAATTCAATTGAATCAACAAACACTTGGGGAAGAAGAGTCAGGCAGATGGATGTTTCAAAAAATTATCCAAAAACAGAGTTAGTGATAAAAAGAACTCATAAAAAAAGTGTTTCTGATTCAGATTCCAATGCAAGAAGAACAGTTTCTTTTATTAGGGGCATGGTGAAAAAACATAACTCTAAGTATGGGGCAGAAAGCGGGTATGTTTTGATTGTGCCTAAAGCTTATGCAATAAGAAAAGATCTTATTGCAATGGCTAAAACCGATTGCCCTTCAATAGAGGAAATAACAGGCAATCCAGAAGACCGCACTCAAAGAGGAAAAATGTTTTTTGAAAAAATACAAGAAAAATACGGGGTGACAGAACAACAGCTTGACGACAAATTTAATTTGCTTTGGCGAAGAATAAGGAGAGCTGAACCAGACAAAGGAAACATTGTGCTTTTAGGGTATAAAAAAGGCGCGTTTATTTTCATGCCTTTAGTTGACTTAATCTGATTTAGCACAGGCTGCAATAAAGAGCAGTAAAAAAGAAAATTATTTTTTTACAGTAAACTATTTTATTTTTCCATTTTTTTTAGTATTGCAGGGCCTTCAAAACCGCAGTCCCTGCAGTAATAATCTTTTAGTTCCCTGAAATAAATTTTTGCAGGGTTCTGGGGCATAGTAATGTTTGCTGAACCGCATTTTGAGCAGACCGGAATAAGGTTTTTTTCTTTTTTTGATTCTGTTACAATCTGTTTGTCAAGTGCTTCAAGCTTTTTTTCAAATTCATCCATTTAAACCATCAGTACTTGCACACAAAGCATGCATCTGACACTAATTCAGTCCAGTCAATTTTTCTCTTTATTTCCCTGACGTTTTTGATTAATTCTTTTTTCAAAGAATATTTTGTGGGAAAAGACTTCTCTTTTTTTATATGGTTTTTTTTAATCAGTTCTTTTATTGTTTCTCTTGTTTCGTTGAAGCCGAAAAAGGTTTTGCTTTGGAGTTCTTCAAAAGTTTTTGCTGAATCCAAGAGGTTAACCAAAATTTCTTTTTCTTTTAATGTTAATTCCATTTAAATCAGTATTTTTGTTCTGCTCTTCTCTTGATGTAATTAACTCGTATTTCAACTGCCTTGCTCATTTCATCTTTTTCGCTTAATTCGCCCATTTTTTTCCCTAAAGTCTTGTCTCCAATAGTGTTTGAAACCCACTGACTGAAATCATTTCTTTCCGGGTTAACATGGTTTTTGAAAGTGCTTTCATCCATTTCCTTTAAATGCTCAGATAACTCGCACAGGCTTTTTATCGGAAGATTGTTGTTTAAATAAAAATAGTGGTCTGGATGCTTTACTTCGCTTAACAACACTGCAGCACACTCTGACGGATGGGTTCTCTGCAGTTCATACCTGTTCATTCCGTTGAAAAGAAATCTTGTTTCTTTTTTCAGTTTCTGCAAAAACATTTCAACAAAATTCATTCAATCACCAAACACTAATACTATTGCCCTTCCAGTATTTAAATTTTTCTTATTTAACTGATTCAACACACAGTATTATTAAGTTTTAAAGAGAATTTTATTTCTGATGTAAAATGGTTTTTGCCCCGTTTGGAAAAGAAAAAGGAAAAGAATCTTTTCTTTCAGCGCAGGATTATAAAACAAAATTTAGTGCATTCAGGTGGCTTCCTGAAAACAAAAGCCTTTCATGGCAGGCAGTTGAAAGGAAATGGCTTTTAATGCCAGAGCATTTAGGCCCTAAAGGGTTTGAAAGGCTTGAAAGAATGCGTGAAAGAAATTTCAGCAGAATGATTATTCGTTCAAGGGCAGAAGAAACAAGGAAAAGAGCTGAAAGAATAACGGAAACAGCGAAAAGATACGGATTAAAGCCAAAATAATTTTTATTCAAATCTTTCTGCAAATTTTTCTGCTTTCTCAAATGAAAGCACCCCATTGTGTGCTCCCACTTTAGTTATTACAGAACAAGCGTTTGCTGTCCCGATTTTTAATGCAGCTTGGATGCTTTTTTTGTTTGCTATTCCTGAAATAAACCCTGCAGAGAAAGCATCTCCTGCGCCGGTTACATCAGCTCTTTTAACATCAAATGCTTTTTGCCTGAAAATTTTTTTTCCATTGAATGCAATACAGCCTTTTCTTCCGTTTGTTGCAACAACAATTTTTGCCCCTAAGTCATTTAATTCCCGCATTGCATCCAGTTCATTCCTTTTTTTAGTCCATTCAGTTATTTCTTCTTTGTTCAAGATTATTGCACTGCATTCTTTTACAACCCTGCTAAGCTTTTCCAGGCCAAGTTTTCTCTGGAATGCCCCTGGATTGAATGCAATTTTTATTTTGTTTTTTTTGCAGAACAAAGCAATTTTTTCAAGCAGTTTAATGCTTGAGCCAAAAGAACTGATATAAAACCAGTCCATTTTTTTCAGGCTGTTCCAAGGAATTTCTTTTTCATTCCAGTCATTATTGGCTCCTCTGTAAGTCATTATTGTCCTGTCTCCTTTTGGTTTCCTGAAAATAATCGAAAAGCCCGTTTCTTTTTCTGAGGGAACAGGGATTAACCCGATTTTTTCCATTTTAAGAATGTTTGAAATTTTTTTTGCAGTAGAGTCATTGCCTAAAGAAATTAATACGTTTGTGTCAAAACCCATTTTTTTGAAGCCAATTGAAGTGTTTAACGCCCCGCCTCCAAAATCAAAATAGATTTCTTCTATGTCAAATTTTTTGCCAAGTTTCAGGCACAAGTCAATGCCTTTCTTTGATTTGCTTTTCCTGAAATGAAATTCATCTGTTTTGACAAAAATGTCTTCTGTTGCAGAACCCACACAGGTTATTTTTTGTTTCACTAAAAGATTATGCTTTAAGTTTATTTATTCTTTTTGTGCAAAAGCCGGAAAAATTTGCCTGCCTTGGCGGTTTGGTTTTCAGGTTCCGGTGCCTTGTTTCTGGTTCTTTTTCCTTAATAGAAACCCTTTTATTTAACTTGTGTAGTATATTATTTGCAGTCCCATAACCCTTTTTTTTTGTCCACACGGCTGCACAATTATGAGAAAATCATACACTTGCGGTGAGTTATGTGAAGGTGCTAATGCTTGGTTGGGAGTTTCCTCCCTTTAAATCCGGGGGTTTGGGCACCTATTTGCATGGCTTTACAAAAGCTTTGTCTGCCAAAGGCGCTAAAGTAACTTTTGTTATGCCTTCAACTGGAATTAAAATCAATCCAGGTTTTATTGAAGTCATTCAGGCAGACGATTACTCTCACTTGGATTTAATCCAGATTGAAGGATTTGATTTTCACCCTTATGTGGCTTCTGAAAACATTTATTTTGGTTTTGAGGAAAGAATGCATGACTCCAAGAATTCAAGCAATAAAAGCATTAATGCTTATGGATTTGATTTTTTTTCCAAGGTAAAAAGCTATACTTTTTCTGTGGTGAACAAGCTTAAGTCAAGGAGTTGTGATGTAATTCACTGCCATGACTGGATGACTTTTCCTGCCGGGATTGCCTTAAAAGAACAGAAAAACAAGCCTTTGGTTGTTACAATTCATTCAACTGAGTTTGATAGGACAGGAAACTTATTTCCAAACCAGAAAATCTGTGAGATAGAGGCTAAAGGCCTTTTTTCTGCTGACAAAGTAATCACTATAAGCAATTACATGAAAAAACAGTTAATTGACAGATACGGGGTTCCAGCAGAAAAAATTGTTGTTGTATACAATGGCATTGACAAGTCAGAGTACATTACTGCCTCTAATTCTCTTGGCTTAAAAGAAAAAATCGTGTTGTTTTTGGGCAGGCTTACAATTCAGAAAGGGCCTGACTGGTTTCTTGAAACAGCTTTTCAGGTATTAAAATTCAGGCCTGACACAAAATTTGTTGTTGTAGGCGACGGAGACATGCTGCCTTCTTTAATTAACAAGGCTATTGCAATGGGCATTTCAGATAAAGTTGTTTTTTCAGGCTTTCAAGATGACGTAAAAAAATTTTATTCTGTTGCAGACTTGTTTGTAATGCCTTCTGTTTCAGAGCCTTTTGGCTTAACCGCCTTAGAGGCAATGGCTTCTAATACTCCTGTAATTATTTCAAAGCAATCCGGTGTAGGAGAAGTAATCAGCCATTGCTTTAAAGTTGATTTCTGGGATACTTTTGAAACAGCAAACAAAATTGTCGGAATACTCAACAATGACTGCCTTTCAAATGAATTAAAGAAAAACGCTTTCCATGAACTGCAGGGGTTCAGCTGGGATTCTGTTGCAGAAAACTGCATTGAAGTTTACAAAGGAGTAATCTGAAATGACTTGGAAGGAATTTTTAAAGCCAACAAAAGAAAAAATAATTTTGTTTGTTGTTCTGGCCATTTTTCTTGACATAACGATTTGGCTCCAAATAATGCCAGGAGGCACGAAGTGGTGGTTCAACCCCTTTTTTTTGATATTTTTTGCAATTACTTTTAGTTTTTGTTATTTGATTGTTTGTGTTAGTAATTACCTTGCAAGCAAGATTATTTCTGCATACAATAAATTCGCGAGGAAGAAGTAGTGCCTGCAGTCTGCCTTTATTTTCATGTTCACCAGCCTTTAAGGTTAAGGCATTATTCTTTGTTTGACATCGGGAAAAGCAATAATTATTTTGATGATTCTGCAAACAAATTTTATCTTGAAAGAGTGTCAAGGAAATGTTATATTCCTACAAACAATTTATTGCTTGATTTAATCAAAAAGCACGGAGACAAATTCAAGTTTTGTTTCAGTATTACTGGAGTTTTTTTGGATCAATTAGAAAAAGAATTTCCCGAGGTTGTTGAATCATTCCAAAAATTAGTTGATTCAGGTAATGTTGAATTGTTTGATGAAACTTATTACCATTCTCTAGCTTACTTGATTTCAAAAAAAGAGTTTGTTAAGCAGGTAAGAATGCATTCAAAAAAATTCAGGAAAGTTTTTGGAGTCAAGCCAAAAATTTTCAGGAACACTGAAGCCATGTACTCTAATGATATTGCTTCAGCTGTATCTGAAATGCGTTTTAATGGAATTGTTGCTGAAGGCTTATCTAATGTTCTTGGCTGGCGTTCACCTAATTTTGTTTACAAGGCAAAAGGCTCTAGAATGAAAGTTTTGTTAAGGAATTTCAAGCTGGCTGATGACATCGCTTTTCGTTTTTCTTCAAGAGAATGGGGTGAATGGCCTTTGACTGCAGACAAATATGCTTCTTGGCTTTCATCTAACAAAGGACATTGCGTTAATTTGTTCATGGATTACGAAACTTTTGGCGAACACCAGTGGGAATCAACCGGAATATTCAGTTTTCTGGAGCATTTGCCGAATGAAGCCCTTAAATACGATAATTTAAGTTTTGCCACTGCATCTGAAATAATAAGGGATTTTCCTGTTGTAGGGGAATTTGATGTGCCTTATATTAGTTCTTGGGCTGATGTTGACAGGGATTTATCTGCTTGGCTTGAAAATGAAATGCAGAAACAGGCTTTCAGTGAAATCAAGTCTTTGGAGGAAAAAGTTATTTCTTCCAGAAACCCTAAACTGATTCAGGATTGGAGGAAAATGCAGATTTCAGACCATTTTTATTACATGTGCACTAAATGGTTTGCTGATGGAGATGTTCATAAATACTTTAATCCATATGACTCGCCTTATGAATCCTTTCTTAATTACGCTAATGTTTTAAGCGATTTAAAGTCCAGATTGAAAGACAGTTAGGTTTAATAATTCATTTTTCGCTATATTACTGCTGTCTTTTAAAAAAAGGCAAGTTGCAAAAAACATTATTTTTTTGGGGGTAGTTTAATGGATTCAAATGAGTATTTTGGAAGCAAGGCAGGCACTGTCTGGGGTGTTCTAAACGGCGGAAAGCCAATGAATGTTTTTCAGATAAAGAAAGTAACCAAGCTGAAATCAGAGCACGTGTTTGCTGCTTTAGGCTGGCTTGCAAGAGAAGGAAAAATAGGCATGTCTCAGAACAAGTTTTATTTAACTGAATAAAATTTTTTTCTTTTTTTTTGCTTTTATTTTTTTGCCTGAGATTTATTTAATTTAATTGCTTGTTTTATAATCCGGTTTTTTTTGTGATTTATTGATTTATTTAATTAGTTTTCGTTTTGTTTTTTTGCCTGTTTTTTTCTTTTTTTATTTTTCGTATGCCTGAATATAGTTTTCTATGAGATTGCTCCAGTCAGCTAAATTAGAGTATTCTTTTGCCTTTAATTTTCTTTCCATTCTCTCTGGCTTGCCTGTTGAATACATGTCATGCATTGCCTGTTTCATTCCCTCTATTTCTTCTTTATAGGTTTTTCCTTTTCTTTTTAATACTTCAATGCTTCCCTTTGATTTTTCCCCAAGGTTTTCTAAAATAAACTGGCCATAGCCTCCTAAGTCTGTTGTAACTGCTGGAACGCCTAATGCAGCTGTCTCTAACGGCGTATAACCCCATGGCTCGTAATAAGACGGAAACACCCCATAATGCGAGCCAATAATTGCCTCGTAATAGTTTAATCCGATTAACCCGTCTGCAGTGCTTAAATAAGTTGGATAATAAATTACTTTTACTTTGTCTTCTTCTCTGTTTAAAAGATTGTTTTGTTTTATTGCTTTTACGATTTCGTTTTCTCTTGTATCAAATGCGCTTAAAGGAGGCAGGGTTTCTTTTTTGCTTTTCAGCTTCATTGTCATTTTTTTCGTGTTTAAAAGGAATTCTTTGTCAAAAAGGTTTTCCTCCATTTTTTTTCCTTCCATTAGGTTCCTGAACAATTTTTTCTGAAGAACAGGCAGTTCTCTTTCAAGCATGTCTTCTATTGTCTGGTGGATTACAAGGTTTTCCATTACTGCAAGGTTTCTTGCAGTTGTTTCTTCTGCAATCCAGATGAATGCAACAAGTATTTTGTCTGTTTTCTCTTTTTTTAACTGCTTGTTTAATTCGCCTAAAGCATCAATAAACAAGTCTATTCCTTTGTTGTGGAACTCGTATCTTCCTGCAATAAAATAAAAAATTGTTTTTTTTATGTCAAAATAATAGTATGGGTAAAAGTATGCTTCAACAAAATGCCTTATTCTGTTCCTGTATTGTTTGTGTAAAATGCTTAAATCCTCCATTATCGGAAACTTGTCCATGTCTAATCCGTTTGGAAGAATTAAATCGCATTTTTTTCCTAAAATAAATTCAGCTTCTTTTGCCACTGCCTTGCTTACGCTTGTAAAAACATCTGCGTTCAGTGCACTGGCTTTTTCCAGCAAATGTTTTGCCTGCACTCCGTATTTGTAGGCTAGTTCATTTTCTGCAGATTTTTTCTGCCTGAACCCTTCTTCAATTAACTCATAAAGGTCTTCGTTTTTTGACTCAGCTATTGTTCTGCCCAAAATTGTCGCATGGGTTGTAAAAACTGTTTTTGCCTTGCTTTTGATTTTTTTTAAATGCAGTAATCCTGCACCGCTTAAGTATTCATGAAAGTGTGCAACAATTTTTTTGTTTCCAAAGACCTTGTTTTTTTCCATTTTTTCTATTAACAGGCCGACGCTTTGCGCCCATGCAACCGGCTCATTAAACCAGTCGTCTGCTACAAGAGAATCAATTTTATAGTAATCCCATAAATCTTTTTTGATTTCATTCACTTTTCTTTTCAGGTTTGAGTGGTCAATTAAAATGCATTCAGGGCTTTTTTCTGCTATAACCCAGTTGCCGTAATAGCATTTTAATCCAAAATCTTTTTCCATTTCAACAAAAATTTTGTGGAATTTTTCCGGAATAGGCTTTTCCTCGAATTCTGCCTGGGCTTTTTTTTCGTAATACGGCCCGATTTCATAAAACTCTGAAAGCCTTTCCATCATTCTTGCGCTCTTGCTTGTCAAGACTGTATGAATGCCTCCAAACTTGTTGCCGACTTCATAGCTTACTTCTAATACAACGTAATCCATTTTTTCATCCAAAACTGTTTTTTCCATTAATAATCAGGGTTTTCTTTTATTAAATTTATTGGATTAAGATTTTTCTTTTATTTTCTTATTTCTTCCGCTGCCTGTTCAGGCGGCACTTCAATTAAGATTATCTCTGAAGCCTTTTCTATTCCGCCGTAAATTTTTTTGACGTTTGGCTGGATTTCAAGATGAAAGCAGTAAGCAGGGTTTTTTTCCATTGATTCATGCACAAACAAATTGAATGGAGGATTGCCTAAATTGTTTCTTATTTTGCTTAAAACTTTTTGTGTTATTTCTCCCAAGTCTTTCAGCTCTTTTTCTTGTATTTCCCCTAAATTAGAAAATTGTTTTTTCGGCACAATCCATACTTCGTAAGTCCATTTTGGGGCAAAAGCACAGAAAGCAACAAAAGAGTCATTTTCAAACAACCCTCTTTCTGACTTAATTTCTTTTTCTGCTATTTCAAGGAAAACATTTTTTTTGTGTTTTTCAAAAAATTCTTCTGATTTCTGAATTTCTTTTTTTATTCTGCCTGGAACAAAAGGAAAAGTGATTAACTGCGAGTGATTGTGTGCAAGGGACGCACCGCATTCTTTGCCAAAGTTTTTTATGATTAAAACGTGTTTCACTCCATTTCTTTTTTTTAATTCAATTTCTCTTTCTTTGTATGCATTAAATAAGCCAGCCATTTCTTCTTTGGTTAATTCCCCTAATTCTTTTGAATGATTGTTTGTTTCAACTATGACTTCGTGATAGCCGAATGCGTTTCCGAATTCAAGCAAGCCTTTTTTTTGCACTGAAAACTCTTTTTCCAGTTCCATTGCAGAAAACTTGTTTGCAAATCCTCTGAGATTCCATTTAATTTTTGTTCCTGTCCTGAAAATTTCCGGCGGAGTCTGTTTTTCGTTGCCTAAACAAAAAGGGCAGTTTAAGTCTATTTCAATTTTTTCTGCTGTATTTTGTGTTTCACCTTTTTTGTGATCAAAGGGCCTTGTTGATCTGTTTTTTGAGATTACAACCCATTCATCCAATAAATAGTCTTTTCTTAATTCGTTTAGTTCTTCCATAATTTCTTTAATACTTTGTTTTTTATATTTGTATTGTTTTTTATGCAATTAAACCCCCTTGTTTTCAGGCAGTATGACATCAGAGGATTAGTCAATAAAGACTTGTCAGGCGATTTTGCCGAATTGCTTGGAAAAGCTGTCGGCACTTACTTAATTAAATCAGGCGGAAAATTTGCTGTTATAGGCTATGACAACAGGCCTTCTTCGCCTTCTTATGCTAAAAGATTAATTCGCGGAATGGCTTCAACTGGATTAGAAGTAACTGATTTAGGTTTTGTGCCTACTCCGGCTTATTATTTTTCTGTTATTCACTTAAACCAGCATGGCGGGGTAATGATTACCGGCTCCCATAATCCGCCTGAATTTAATGGCTTTAAGATTTCAAAAGGAAGCCATGCAATTTTTGGAGAAGAAATACAGGAAATTTACAAGTTAATGGAAAAAAATGTTTTTGCCAAAGGAAAAGGCAGGATTGCAAAAAAAGATATTCTCAAAGATTATGCCAAGACAATCAGCAAAAAAGTTGTTTTAAAGAAAAAACTAAAAGTTGTACTGGATTGCGGCAACGGGGTTGGCTCAGTTATTGCGCCAAAAATTTTTAAGGAATTAGGCGTTGATTTAACTGAATTGTATTGTGTTTCTGACGGCACTTTTCCCAACCATCACCCGGACCCTACTTTGCCTGACACTTTAAAGGATTTAATTGCAAAAGTAAAAAAACTGAATGCAGACATCGGGATTGCGTTGGACGGGGATGCAGACAGGATTGGAGTGGTAAATGATAAAGGAGAAATTTTGTGGGGCGACCAGTTATTGATTTTGTTTTCAAGAGAACTTCTTTTAAAAAATCCCGGCTCTAAAATTTTAGTTGAAGTAAAGTGCTCTCAGTCTTTAATTGATGACGTCAAAAACCATGGCGGAATTCCTGTGTTGTCTCCTACAGGCCACAGCATTATTGAAGCAAAAATGCTTGAAGAACATGCTTTAATCTCTGGGGAAATGTCCGGCCACATGTTTTTCAGGGA
>JBDRFE010000001.1:0-6750 GCA_043819075.1 archaeon | reverse complement strand
TAAATGGATGCCAGGACAAAAACTGCCAGGCGACAGAAGAACCAAAATTCCTGATAGAAGAAAAAAACAGGTAAAGCCAGAAAACTTTAATTCAGCTCACGCAGAAAAAGGAGTTGCAATTTATGCAAGGCCTGAAGGGTTTGTAGTAGACCAAAGAATAGAACAGAGAAGAAAAAACGAACCTGAAAAAAGAAAAACTGATGTAAGGCTGCTAGAAAAAGCTGAATTACGGAAAACACTTCCAGATGAAAGAAAACCAGGCAAAGTCAGAAGGCTTACCCCTGACAGAAGAAACCAAGAAATTAATCACGATGTTGTAAGATTTGATTCAACCTTAGGCAAGAATTTTTTTAAAAGAAAAATAATGCCGTCATCTGGTACAGGGAAACCGCTGATAGAGGAATCACTTGACACACGCAAGCAGGGAAGCAGAAGAAAAAATATCAGAAGACAAGAAGACAGGGAAAGTTCACGCTAGAACGCCGAGAATAAAAGGCAAAGCAATCACAACACCGATTGTAGCACCGATGTTAGTTAAAGCAGTAACCAACAAAACTTTTGTAACCTTATTAGAATAAAAGCTTGAAACAGAATTCAATTCATTTAATCCCTCAAAATCTTTTACTTTAGGCGAATTAAACTTTATTTCAGCTGCGCCAGCAAACCAGCCAGCAGCCAAAGCAGGATGCAATGTAGTAAAAGGAGCAGCAACAAATGCTGTGAGAATTGAAAACGGATGGGCTCTTGCAATCAATGCACCCAAAGCAGAAAAAACTCCTGTAATAACAACCCACAAAAAAATTAATTCAAGCGAAGCATTAAAGCCTTTGTTCAGCAAAGCATAAACAAGAAAAAAAACAAACAATAAAGGAATGCCGTATTTTATTGCAGCGCCAAAAAAAGATTTTTTCTGGGGAACAACCATTAAAGGCCTTAAATCAGTTTTTTCATTCAAAGCTTTTTTGATGCCGTCAACATGCCCTGCACCAACAACAGCAACAATTTTTTTTGATTTAGAGGCAAGAATCCTGTTTGCAATAAACAAATCCCTTTCATCAACCAAAACTTTTTTTATCGTAGGAGCAGTATCAGATAATTCTTTCATTAACTCAGTCATAACATCTTTTTCTTTGAGTTTCTCAATTCTTTCAACTGAAAGCACTTCCTGTTCCTTAAAAAAACCTGAAACAATATGCATTAATATTTTAATTTTTTCTTTAAAGCCGGTGAAAGCAAGAGCTCTTTTGAGAGTTACCTGAACATCACGGTCAAGCAATTCAATTACTAATCCTTTTTCTTTTGCAATATTAAATGCTTCAATCATTTCAGCGCCGGGCTTTATTCCAAGGTCTTTTCCGAGTTTTCTCTGCATGTTTGAAAGCATTAAATTAATTAAAAACAAATAAGTTTTTCCGGATTTAATTATTTCAGAAACATTTGTTTCACGCCATTTGTTTCCGGACTGCAATTGCCTGAATCTCTGATAATCTAATTCAATTCCCACTGAATCAGGCATTTCTGATTCAATTGTGTTTCTTACAAGCTCAACGCTTTTGTCAGAGATGTGCGCTGTGCCGACTAAAATAATCTGTTTTCCGTTGATTTCAACTCTGTCTACGTTCATCAGAAAAAATAATTAAAGCGAATTAAATAATAAGCAATGTTTTTTTGAAGGTTGTTTCAGGCAGTCACAGGGCTTCTGTAGTTCATATTCTGGATTGCGATTGTTGCAGGGATTTTTTCTTTTTTTATTGGAAGAATTAGCTTGATTATTGTTGTGCCTTTTTTTACAGTGAAATCCATTACAGCACCTTCTATTTCTTTTAAGGCTTCTTTGGTTATCTTTTTGTTGGTTAATTCACTTAAGTATTCAGATGCATTGAATATTTCTAGTCCGACAATATTCCATGTTTTTTCCAAATCAACAACTAAATCACCGAACTCAATGCTTCCCTTTGATTTCCTGCTTTCATCAAACACAAACAATAAATCCTCTTTAAAGTCATAATCAAACTTGAATTTATTTAACATATTTTTCAACCTTCCGTTAACCGTTAACGCAACAATTAAATATTAGAACAGGCTTTTAATTTAAAATAGTTTGTTGGCAATGATGTATTAGGGATAAAAAATGGCTAAAGCAATAAGGGCAACGCCCACTCTTGTGGGGAAGCAGGCAATATCTTTTCTTGAAAATATGAAGAAAAAAGATAAAGCCATGCCAACCAAAACCGACAAACAACTTATAGATATGGTTATAAAGAACCAAAAGTTTTTTTCCTCCAGAGTTCAGTGAACCTGTTAATTAACGGCTTCAAATCTTTATACATTGGAATGTATGCGGCATTATCTTTTCTTTTCTTTATAACAGCAAACCCGATTTTCCTGTAAAAATGCACAGGCTTTTCTTCTTCAGGCAGATTTTGCTGGTTTTTGGCTTCTAAAGTCAGAAATCTGCAACCGCATATTTTGTTTATCTCAAGAACCATGCTAACTGCAAATGCAATCATTTTTGTTCCAATTTTCATGTCGGAATATTTCTTGTTAACAGCCATCCTGCAGATTTTTAGTGCAGGCAATGCCTTGTAAGAAATTCCAATGCGTTTCATTTCTTCTTTTTTTTCTCCAAACAAATGAATTGAATCGTTGCACAAAGTAATATAAGCAAGAAGTTCCTTATGCGTTTTAGAAACCCAGAGATACGTAATATTAACAGACTCTTTTTGCTGCTGCAAGGCATCATCAAAAAGAAAATCATTTAAGTCTTTAATGCCGCAGTCAAAATCACTTGTAAATGAAACAGTTACATCAGTTAACGGAATTATCTCAATGTCTTCAGAAGGATGCTCTTCTTTTACACTTTTCATAGATACAAGAACAGCAGGACACATTTTATTTATATCACTGCTTTCACACAATTTCAGTGCATTTTCATATTTATATATTTTTTGTATCTTTTTCAGGCAGGTTTATATAGGAGTTTAGACTAAATGGTGTGGGGTTTCACAGGAGATGAATTAATGCCGTTTGGAATAAAGTTTGCGGGAAAAACTGAAATAGAGCCTGGAAGCATTGACGAAGAAGAATTAGAGGACATGAAGGACAGGCATTTAGATGCAATCGGAGACAAAATGGAGTTCCTGCCTGTAAGGGTAGACAATTTTGATGACAGCCTTGATGCACATGGAATTGAAAGAGGGTCAACAATACTGGTTTCAGGCGGCTGCGGAACAGGCAAAAGCACTTTTTGCATGCAGTCAATTTACCATGGATTAGAGCAAGGGGAAAAAGCTGTTTACATTTTATTCGAGGAATCTGCAATAAAACTGAAAAGGCACATGAAAAACAATTACGGCTGGGATTTTGCAAAATACGAAAAACAAGGCAAATTTGCAATGCTAAAAATTAATCCGTTTAAGATTGCAAGAAGTGTTGAAGCCTCTTTATTGAAACAAAGAAGGGCTTTATTGGTTCAGGTAGAGCAATTAGAGCTTCCTTTTGTGCCTGACAAGATTGCAGTTGATTCTTTGTCTTCTTTGAGTGTTGCTTTCATGGGCAATTCAGAGAATTACAGATACTATATAAAACACATGTTTGATTCCCTTAATCAATATGATTCAGTGAACTATATTATTTCTGAAACAGAACAGGACCCCGGAATTTATTCCAGGACTGGAATAGAAGAATTTTTGGGTGACGGGGTAATAGTGTTATATAACGTGAAAACCGGTTATACAAGAAGAAGGGCAATGGAAATACTGAAGATGAGGTGCTGTAATCACTCTAAAACAATCATGCCTTATTCTCTCACTGACAGCGGAATAAAGTTTGAGAAAATAACCAAAAAAGATAAAGACGAAAGTTTGTGGTGAAAAATTTAATGAAAAAAATTGTTTTGTTTTGCTTAGTTTTGCTTGTTCTGCTTCCATTCAGTTATTCAGCTGAATTTAATGCAATAAACTTTGCGGCATGCGATAACGACGGAGTATGCGATTCAGGAGAAGATAAGTGTTCTTGTGCAGGAGACTGCGGAACATGCAGCGGAAATGTTGCAGGCGAAGTATGCCAGGAATACAATTGTCTTACAGGATTATGCAGGGCGCAGGTAAAATATTATTGCTGCGGAAACCATATCTGTGAATCAGGAGAAGATTTTTCTAACTGTGATGCTGACTGTGCTCCATCTGTTATTACTGTTGATTTGCTGTCGCCTGATGACTTGAATGTTTTTTTAAGAGGCGATGAAATTGTTTTTGTTGCAGAAGTAAAAGCTGATGGTGTTGCGGCAAAACTGGCTAATGTAAGGGTGAGGACTCCGTTTGCGGGGGACATTCCGATGTATGATGACGGAAACCATTCAGACAAAAAAGCTAATGACGGTGTTTATGGAGTGAGTTTTCTTGTTTCAGAGCTGACGCCAAAAAACAATTTTGTTTCAGAAATTTTTGCAGAAAAATTAGGGGTTACGGCAACACACGATTTTATTGTAAAAGTTAATCCAAGCCTTTCAATGAATTTTTCTGTTGACAAAAACATTTTTGTTTTAGGGGAAACAATTCATTTTACCGGAAGCATTTTAAAAAGAGGAAAACCTGTTTCAACCGTAATTACATTTCTTGCATTAAACAAAGATGCAACAGTTTTTGAGGCAAAAGCAAACTCTGATGCAAACGGCTTTTTTTCTCTTGACCAGAGGACAAGCCTGTATTATCCTGAAGGAAACTGGGTTTTCAGGGTTACAGGAAAAGATGGTTTTGAAAACGAGGGATTGCTGGAAAAAAAAGTTGTTGTAAGCAAGGAAGCAGGAACAATTTTCATGGATGTAGTGTTTTCTTCTTCTGGAGAAGAATTATATTACAGGGGCGAGGAATTAAAGGTTTTGGTTGACGTATTGTTTGATGAAAACCCTGTTGAAGACGCTGAAGTAACTGCTTTGTTTCCTGACGGAAAAGAAGTTGCATTAAAAATGGTGTCAAAAGGAAAATATTCTTTGTCGTATTTTCTGCCGTTTGATTTTCCTTTAGGCGAACAGGCAATTCTTGTTAACGCAAAAAAAACAATTGATAATGTAAAGTACGGGGGTTCAAATGAACTTGATTTAACTTTTGATAACGCTAAAATCAACGCTTTTTTGCTTGAACCAACTAAACAGACTGTTGCTTTAGGGGAAGAAATCGGTTTCATGCTGAAATTCAGTTATGATAACGGAAAGCCTTTAAGCAAGGCTAAAATTGAAATCAAAGTTAATGACAAGAATATAACTGCCTCGGAAAAAGAGCCCGGAGTATTTTATTTTTCTTATGTTGTAAAAAACGAGGATTTAAGCGATTCAAGGCAGCTGTTATTGAATGTTTTGGCAGTTGATGCTTTTGGGAATTCAGTTGAATTCAACAGGCTGTTCGAGGTTTCAGGAGAAATTACCTTGGAGTATTATTTCAGGCAGAACCCGCTGCTTTTTCTTTCAGTGATTTTTGGCTTTGTTTTTGTAATTCTTGTAATAGTTGTTGTAAAAAACAGGCTGAATACTTTGGGCTCGCTTACGAAAAGAAAAAAAGAGCTGGAAAGGCTGAAAAGCGATTTGCAGGAAAAATACTTTAATTTAGGTGCAATGAGCAATGAACAATATTATTCTTTGCTGGAGCAGTATGGTTCAGAGTTAAGGAATATTGAGTCTGCAATAGAGTCTTTCAGGAAAGCTGAAAAAGGAAAAAAGGCTGAACCAGATGAAAACGAGGTGTTCGGAAAAAAAGATGAAGCAGAAGATGTTGTTCCTGAAAAAAAAGATTCTTTTGATGACGCTGAAATGGATTCAATGTTCAGGGTGAAAGAAAAAAAGGGTTCTGAAGAAGAAGACGAAGATGTTCCTCCTTTATTTTCTTTGCCTAAAAAAAATTCCGAACTTAAAAAAGATTCTGAACCTAAAGATTCTGAAGAAAAAAAAGAAAAGAATTTAGTGAAAAAAAAGAAGCCAAAAGAAGTGGATGAATTATGGGATTAAATAAGCCGAAAGCAGTGTTTTTGCTGTTTTTTTTGCTGCTGATTTCAGGGGCTTTTGCTTTGACAATTGGTGTTCCGAAAGGAGGTTATTCAAAGCTTGAATTCATTGACATTAATGGAATTGCTTCAGGCGAATTGGTTGAAGTGATTGTAACTTCTTCTCCTGGAAACAAGGAAGTGTTTTCTGATTCAGTTAAAGCAGATTCTAACGGAATTTATTTTTTAAGGCATTTTATTTCCTGCATTGACCCTGCAGGAGACTGGAAAATCACTGTAACCGACAGGGCAGGAACAGAGGAAAGAATTGTTTATGTAAGCAGTTCAGTTGAATGCGAGTATTTGAGAGTGGATTTCATTGACCCTTCAAGTTCTTCTTATTTCAGGACACAAAAATTTGATGTAAGGGTGAAAATAACTGATGCAGGAACCCCGGTAAATAACGCTGAAGCATATTTTTGGGATTTTGAGGGAAAAAAAACAAGAATGTATTTTGAGGGAAACGGAATTTATTTTTTTGACGAAGTTGAAATCCCTGTTAACGCACAAACCGAGAAAATGAATTTAATGGTTGCTTCTCTTGCAGGCGGAAAAGAAACTGCCGGCGGAAGCAATGTTGTTGTGTTTGATGTAAGGCTTGTGCCGATTAAAATCGAGTTAATTAATCCTGTTGTGGAAGAATTTGATTTCGGCCAGCCATTAGAGCTTAAAGTAAAGCCGGTTTACCCTGATGGTTCTGTTGCAGAAAAAGTTGAA